>JAWODS010000301.1:0-21853 GCA_046483205.1 Armatimonadota bacterium
GACGCCCCGGACCTCGGGCGGCGCAATGTTGATGTCGAATCCGGCTGGCTGGCGACCCTCGTGTTTCAAAGCGGCCTCATCGGCCACTGGTCGTGGAGCCGCCTTGCCGAAGGGCACGAATCAAAGCGCGGCGTCTATTACGGTGAGAAGGGCTCCCTGACGGATAAGCAGGAATGGATGCACGCCTTCCAGTTCGGCGCCGACGTCATGCTGGAAGACGGCGTGCAGATCCCGTGGGAGGAACTCGAGCAGCAGTACATGCAGCAGCTCGATGAGGACGAAAAGCAGCGACTTTTCCCGTACGGCTTCGATGACGGTATCACCAACGAGTGCTGGGATTTCGTTGAGGCCGTCGCCGACGGGCGAGACCCGGAGCTGGACGCCACCGACGCGCTGAAGGCCAAGTCGCTTTCGTTTGCGCTGTACGAGTCCGATGCGCTCGGTGAGGCCGTAAGCCCCGCCGATGTCGAGAGCGGCAAAATCAGCGCCTACCAGGACGAAATCAACGAGTACTGGGATATATAAGAAACGCTGGCAGTCCAGCCCGAAGAGATGTCATGCACACACCATGACTGGAGCTCGCATGGCCCGCTGGTTATATGGCTGCAATCAGCGGGCCTCCACTTCGGCGACCCACATGAGATTGGGGCGGCTGGAGGGGCCACCACCCGGCGGCTGATACACCCGGAACTTCTGCGTCTGCACAGGCTCGAAGCTGTAGGTGCTGGAGCGCTTCGCCCCCTGGCTGCCCTCCGGCGTTTCGTACACGGTCTTCCAGCCGTCGTTTTCGGGCACCTGCACCATCACATGCTGGCTGGTGTGAAACGTCGAGCCCGAATACGCCCAGTACACCGTGACCTCCGAAAGCGTCTTGTGCTCCGGCAGTGTCACTTCGATCCAGTGAGACGTTTCATTTTCAGCCGAGGCCCAGGTCACATCATTGCCGGCTCCGGCGCCACTGAGGATCTTATGGCCGTCGGTGAGCGGTTCGAGGGACGGATAATTGGGAAAATAGCTGTCAACCCTGACCTCCGCTTTTCCGCTTTCGGGGCGCACGAAATTGTCGCCGGCGATCTTCTCAAACTGCATTCGCACCTGCAGTTCGTGCATCTCCGGAGAGCGGTCGGCGACACGAAGCTGTACCTCGTGGCCTCCATATTCATCCACCGCGATATCGGCGGTGATTTTCGCCTGTCGGCGGTTGATTTCTTCGACGGACACCCTGTCCGCAGAAAGCTGGCTGCCGTCGAAGGTGACCTGCACCGACTGCAAATCAAGCGCGTTCTCCCGGTCGGCCACCCCGAATGTCACCGTGGTCGGTGGATCCAGCATCCTCCCGAGGTCCTGGTGTGTTTTGTTGGGCAGGGGCTGCCCGTCGGCCTTCACTCCCAGAAGCAGCGGCGGTTTGGAGTCTTCGAGCACCAGGTCTGCGGGCGGATTGATGACCATGAAGATTTCCGTGCCGCCGAGCTGTCGGGGGTTGGGGGAGAGGATGATGCGGTTCTCCTCCAGCTCGTACTCGGCCTTCTGCCATTCCCCGCCACTGGCCTTGATGAACACCTTCATCTCCGCTCCGCTTCCATCGGGAAGCGCAATGCGGATGGGCACATTGGTCCTGGCCACGTACGTGTCGGCAAGCACGGCGGATGCGGCAACGGCGATAATGCACACAAGCAGGGCGAAGCGGCTGATGGTCATGATGATCCTCCTCAGCGGGCCTCGATTTCTGCGACCCACATCAAATCAGGTCGGCCGGCGCAACCTCCACCGGCATGCTGGTATATACGGAACCGGTCGGTCTCAAGTGGCTCAAATCGAAACGTGGTCACGGCTGACGGTTCGTGGCCGCCCTCCGGTGATTGATAGACTATTTTCCATCCGTCCCCGTCCGGAACCTGTATCTCAATGTCCTGGCTGGTGTGATAGGTGTTATTGTAGTACGCCCACCAGACCGAGACCTCCTCGATCGTGCGCGGCTCATCGAGCGTCACTTCGATCCAGTGTGGTGACGGAGTTTCCGCCGACGCCCACGAGACGTCATTGCGGCAGTGCACCCCGGTCAGATCCTTTGCCCCGTCATTCAGCGGCGCCAGCGATTCGTAGTTGGCGAAGCAACTATCCACTTTCAGCTCGACCTCACCCGCGTCGGCCAGCAGCACGTTGGTGGTATCAAAATGGTCGAATGTCACCCGGGCGGTGGCCGTGTTGCGCTGCGGCGAGGCATCGGCTACGGACACGGCAACCTCGTATTTACCGTAATCCACCTGTCCGAGATGAACCGTCACGGTGGCCTTCTGCGAGGTAATCGGCGTGACCGTCACCGCATGGTCATCCAGGGGGCGGTCGTTGATGGTTGCTTTTACGGAGGTTTCGTCAAGCGCGTTTTCGCCGTCTGCGATACCGAACTTCAACATTCGCGGAGCCTCGTCGGAAAGTCCCAGGTGAATATCCTCCATCGCCCGCAGTGCCTTCCCATCCACCTTGACGCCTATCACCGAGGGAGGGGTGCTGTCATCGATGTCCAGATCCGCGGGCGGATTGATCAGCAGCATGATGTCGGAACTCCCCAGGGCACCGGGATCGAGGTGGAACCGCAGCTTGCTGTCAATGGTCTCATATTCCGCCGGTGTCCATTCACCCGATCCGGCTTTGATGAATACCTCTGAGGCGGGGCTGGCCGCCGGCATGGTAAACTGCGTGGGCATCGTGCAGCGGGCGTTGAGGAAGTCCGCTCCGGCGGATGCAGCAACGCAAACGGCAAGAAGTCCGATGACGACGTTTCGGATGCTCATCGAATCAGCCCCGGTGAAAGATCGGTGTCCAGTTAATAGATTCGATTCTCCGCGGAGTGTCACCTTCTTTGACAGCATTTCGGACGCCATGATACCCAACTCATTTCGATATCCCGGGCAATACGATATAATAGGGCAGGTCGCAAAGCCGGTAGCGTGGAGCTTTCATCATGGATTTTGACCTCTCGTTGTGGCCGACATCATCCGACGAAGAGTTCTGGCGGCAGTGGGCGATTCACTCTGTCGGCGAGCTTTCGCTTCTGGCACACTGGCGGGATGATCACGAGACATGGCGACAGCGGCTGTTTGAGACACTGGCCGGACTTCTGGATTTCAGGGAGCCCTGCGAGCCAGTGGAGGAGCAGCTTCTGGGGCGGCGTGATATGACCACATTCAGCATCCAGAAGATTGCCTTTCCCGGCGCCGGAGGCGTGACCGTCACCGCGTATGTGTGCGTCCCCCACGACAACGAGGAGCCGCTGCCGGCGGTGGTGTGTTATCCCCCACAGGGGCAGTCGAAAGAGAAGGTCGTCGGCCTCCTCGATATTCACAATCCCGAGACCGCCTTTGGTGCCCACCTCGCCGCAGACGGCTACGTGGTGATGTGTATTGATCGGCGCGGTGAGGGCGAACGTATTCAGCCGGACTACGGGCCGCAACTCGGCGATTGGGCCGGGACTCCAACGGTGGGACGCGACGCCACCGACCTCGCCATCGCCCGGCAGATTCTGCAGAACCGGCCGGATGTCATTGACGAGCGCATCGGCGTCATCGGCTTCGACCGCACCGGCGCCGCCGCCCTGTGCGCCGCAGCTCTTGACGCCGGCTTCTACGCCACGGCGCTGTGCGGCTGTATCGCCCGCTGCCGGAGCCTCCCACTGGCAGGTGATGAACAGTCGCGGCAGGCCCTGTCCTATCTGTACAGAGATACCGTCCCACCCGGCCTGCTGAAGTACGCAGACTTCGAGGACGTCGCATGCCTCCTCGCCCCACGGGTGCTCTGTCTGTACCAGGCCGGCGGTGACATCCCCGTTGAGGTTGCCGAAGACGCCGCAGGGCGCGTGCGGCAGGGATACAACCTCATGGGCGAGAAGATTAAGCTAGAGATGACAATTACCCCGGAACCCGATACCTACCCCGGCGAGCCGGTCTTGCAGTTTCTGGAGGACTGGCTGAAGCTGCCGGTCGCCTGAGGCAAAAATCACACCAGGGACGTGAAAATCATGCGGACAAAGATACGCGCACTGACAATAGGACATGTAATCGCAGGCACCGTCATCATCACAATACTTGCCGGATGTGGGAGCGCCGCTCTTGTCGGAAGTCTCCTCGGCACCGGCAAGCTGGTGAAGGATATCGGTGATTTCATTGACGATGCCTTTGACGACGATGACGATTCCCCGAAGCCGAACGATTTCCAGGTGCTTTTGGATGGCTACAACGTGGGGACCCGCCCTTCGACAAGCGGCGAGCTGTCGCTTGACGTCCTGCCGCTGGGATGGCACCTGCTTTCAGTGGTGACCGACAATCGCAAGAAGGGCTTCAACTATGCGATGGAGATAAAAGAGGACCAGAACGACCTGCCGCTGGGCCAGTTGACGCCGATCGATTCTGCGGCGATCAGGGGTACCCTCCAGCGGGAGACAACAACCGGCGGTACGGCCCCGATGGCGGACTGTCCGGTGTACGCCGTCCGCAACGGCGCGCAGATGCTACAGGAAAGCGGAGATGCACCGATCAGCATGCCTCTCGTCAACACGCCCGTTGACACCGTGCAGCGGGTCATAGGGTTTACTGATGACGCCGGCGAATTCATCCTGGGGCCGTGTGAGGCGGGCGAATGGCTCGTCTTTGCGGCAATACCCGGATATTACGCCGACGCCCGGGTTGCCACCGTCCAGCAGCCCAACGACGCCACCGACCAGGACCTGCTCTTGCAGCAAAAAGCAGACACACAGGTCGCCACAATCAACGGCACAGTCACCAGTAACAACCGGGGCGTCGCCGATGCGCTGGTCTATTCGGACCTTTCGACGGCCTTTGAGATCGGGGTGACCGCCGACACGGCTGATGAAGTCGCCGCCGACGCCGGTCTGGACCTCACGGACGGGGCATGGTTCAGCTTCACGCGCCTGGCGACAAAAACGGCCGGCAACGCGCATTATTCACTGGCAACCATTCCCGGCAGCCAGAAGATGACCGCCTATGAAGAAGATGACGGCGTTGATACGCAGACGGTCAGTGCCGCCGCCGGACAGGTGCTGAATCGCGACTTCAATCTCCAGGACCGCTGACGCCGGTTATATGACGAGATGACAGGAGGAAACCTGCGTGCAAATTGGCTTTCATATCACTGATATCACGCCACCTCTCGGGGTGGAGATGGCCGGACATTTCGCCCGGCGGCAGGCCAGCGAGGTGCATGATCCGCTGACGGCGCACGCGATGGTCCTGTCCGATGACAGCACCCGTGTTGCGCTCGTGGGAACAGACCTTGTGGGGATGCCTGACGGGGTGGCAAAAAAGGCCCGGGAGCATATCGAAGAGCTGACAGGTATCTCCCCGGAAAATGTCATGATCTGGGGCACCCACACCCACGCCGGGCCCGTTGTTTCGGGTCTCGGCCTGTTTCGCGAGGGGGATGAGGGTTACACCGCTCTGCTCCCAAAGCTGCTGGCGGGAGCGGTGGCCTCGGCGTCTGAATCGACGGAGGAGACCTCCACCAGGATCGGTATCGGCACCGAGACACACATCTCCTTCAACCGCCGCTACCGGATGGTTGACGGCAGTGTGCAGACCAATCCGGGGGTCGGCAATCCCGCCGTGAAGGCCTCTGACGGCCCCATCGATCCGGATGTAGGGGTTTTGTATCTGCAGCGGGACGACCGCGTCTGTGGAGCACTCGTCAATTTCGCAAATCACCTGGACGTGCTGGGAAGCGGCAATACATGGTATTCAGCCGATTTTCCGTACTCCATGCGCCGGACGCTGTCGGACGCGTACGGAGATGGCTTCTTCGGCCTGTTCGGCAACGGTGCGTGTGGGAATATCAATCACATCAACGTTTTCGGCCGCCGGAGACAGGGAGGCTATGATCACGCCCGCCGGATGGGGCGGATCCTCGCAGGTGATGTGCTCAAAGCCGAGTTCGAGGCGACCGAGGTGAATTTGTCCCCCCTGTGGACTGAATCGGCGATGGTCGAGTTGCCGCTGCGGGAGTTTTCAGATGAACAGATCGCCGAGTTCCGCCGCATCCTGAATGAAACTGAGGACCTTGAGGGCCAGATTTCTTCCGGAAACTTCGAGCGGGGCCGGGCCAAGCGCTCCCTGGCACTGGTCGAATCCGGCGTCACCTCTGAAGACGTCGAGGTGCAGGTCATGGGCATGGGCCCGCTGGTGCTCGTCGCTATTCCCGGAGAGTATTTCGTGGAGTTTGGGCTGCAAATCAAAAGGCGAAGTCCCGCCGATTTTACCTTCCTCATAGAGTTGGCCAACGGGTATAAGGGATACATTCCTACCGAGGCGGCCTTCCGGGCTGGCGCCTACGAGGGTTCCAGCGCCCGGTATGCCCCCGAGGCGGGCCAGATGCTCGCCGACACCGCCATCAATATCGTGGAAAGTCGGGCAGGATAAGGTGCCACGAGACCGGCTGAAAGCATGAGTGCGCAACTCTATACGACAGAGCTCAAACGCAGAAATCGCCTCATTGCCGCGGCTGCCACGATGGCTGCGGGGGCTGCTCCGTTTCTGGTGGTCTTTGCCGTGATACAGTTGTGGGCCTCGGCTCCCGGCTATGTGCTGGGCGTCCTGACGGTGGCGGCTTTTGTTGGTGCGGGGCTGGCGCCGTGGTATGTTCACGGGACGCTTGCGTTGATGGGTAACTACACGCTGCGGGGTCGGCTGAAAACACGTGTGCAGCAGCGCACCAAGGTGGATCTCGATGCGCTCGGTGCGGTCTTTGTCGGATTCTCACCCGGCGAGCGCCTCCGGATATGGGATGGCGAAACCGACCGCGACGTCGGCTTCCTCTACATCCGAAATGACACCCTCGTGTATCATGGTGACGAGTTCGACTGGTCGCTGCCCGGCAAGCAGATTGACAGCGTGCAGATGGCTCCACCGGTGTCGGGATTGCGCCGGATCGTCATCCACTGGCACATGCCGCGCCACCAGTCCCGGGCGTTAAGTCTCGTCTGCCGGGAGGCCAATACCGTCGAGGGGGCCGCAAAGGCCACCCGGCGTCTCTATTACGCCCTCGATAGCTGGTTTATGGCGGCCGCGGATAGAGAGCTCCCGCAGGGTGGGCTGCAGCTGGGATACCCTCCCACCGGCATTTCTGGAAGCTGGGCAATGGACCAGGCTGCGCGGGGATCGTGTGTTGTCATACTGGCCCTCAGCGCGATCATGGGACTGACCATCTGGCGCATTTCCGGCGAAATGGTGCGGATCGGTTCCTACTACCTTGGCATCCTCTGGGCCGGCCTCATTACCGTCGTTGGGATGATACTCACCAGCTATGTGCTCAATTACATGCATGCCTGGGAGGCCACCCATGCGCCCAACGGCAGCGCCGGAAACCGCGATGCTTGACTCGTTTCTATCACACCCGTAGAATTGACGGGATATGACCTCAGATCTCTCGCCGCAGGAAAACCCACATATCCCCGCCCGGTCCGGACTGCATGCAGGGCGTGATCGTGCGTGGCTCGAAATCGACCCGGGCGCGATTCGCCATAACCTCCAGCAGGTGCGCAGCGCAGTGGGACCGGAGGTCGGGCTGATAGGTGTCGTCAAAGGCGACGCGTATGGCCACGGAGCCGTCAGAATCGCCACCACACTGGCGCAGGAGGGTGTCGATTTTTTTGCCGTCGCCACCGTTGATGAGGGCCTCGAGCTGCGCGAGGGCGGTATCGGAGGTTCAATGCTCATCCTCGGCGCGGTCTCACCGCAGCGGGTCGAGGGTGTCGTGGAGGCCAGTTTGACGCCCATCATCGTCTCGGTGGCGCACGCGGAGGCTCTCAGCCGGGCGCTGGGTGACCGAGAATTGTCGGTGCACCTGAAGATCGACAGCGGCATGTGCCGGATGGGCGTCAGGTGGGACGAGATTGAAGCCGCGTGCCACAAGCTCCGGGCGCTGAGAAACCTGGAGTATGAGGGAGTGCTGTCACATTTCGCCGCAGCCGGCGACGACGACAGCTTCTCCCACAGCCAGCTCAGCGCCTTTGAGGACGCTATCGCCTGCGCGGAGAATATCCTGGGCCCCTTTGACATCATTCACATGGGCGCCAGCCAGGCGCTCCTTTCATGTCCTCGCGGGCACTTCGACATGGTGCGGCCGGGAAATATTCTGTACGGGTCAGTGGCCGATATTGACGCGGGATTAATGCCCGATCTGCGTCCTGCGATGGCCCTGAAGGCGAGACTGGCGCTGGTCAAGCAGATACAGGCGGGAGACGCCGTGGGCTACGGCTGCACATATCACGCCCGGGCCGCAGAGTATATCGGCGTCGTGCCCGTTGGATATGCCGACGGATATTTCCGGTCCCTTTCCAACTGCGCAGATGTTTTGATCGGCGGCCGGCGGTGTCCGGTCATCGGGCGCGTCTCGATGGATTCCACCATCGTACGCCTCGGGCCACAGGCTTTTGCGGCGGCGGGTGACGAGGTGGTGCTGCTCGGAAGCCAGGGTGATGAGACAATATCGGCCGAAGAGCTCGCCCGCCGCGCAGGGACAATCACACAGGAAATCTTTTCAGCTATGAGCCGGCGTTTACCCAGAATCTACAGAGATGAGTGAGCCGATGGCTTCAGACGAGTTTGTCACAGTCCAGGCACCTGCAACAACAGCAAACCTCGGGCCGGGGTACGACTGTCTCGGGATCGCCCTGGGGCTGTATAACACCGTGACACTGAAAATGGCTGACAGGCCGCTGGTGGAGATCGAGGGTATCGGGGCCGATGAGCTGCCGAAAGATGAAACGAATCTCATTTACCAGAGCGTACAGGCCCTGGCCGACCGCGTTGGCATGCCCGGTGCGTGGCACATCCGGCAGCACAACAGTATCCCCCTCGCCAGCGGGATGGGCAGCAGCTCGGCGGCGATTGTGGCCGGGCTGAAAGTGGCTGAAGCCGCGCTGGACATCAGCCTGCCGGACGACGAGATGCTGGAGATGGCTGTTGAGCTCGAGGGCCATCCGGACAACGTCGCCCCGGCACTGCTCGGGGGATTCACCGTCTGCTATGAAAAGGCCGACGGCGGGCACGGCGTTGTTGGACTGGAGGTGCCCGACAGACTGCAGGCCGTGGTCGTGACACCGGATTTCACGGTTGATACACAGGCGGCGCGGAAAGTCCTGCCCGATGAGCTGCCCCACGAGGACGCGGTGTATAATGTATGCCAGTCCTCTGCGCTGGTCGCGATGCTGGTAAGCCGGCAGTATGACGATTTGGCGGCGGCGATGCGTGATCGTCTCCACCAGCCCTACCGCGCGCAGCTTGTGCCGGGAATGGAAGAGATTATCGCGGTCGCGGTCGAGGCAGGCGCACATGGTGCTGCACTCAGCGGTTCCGGCCCCTCAATCCTCGCTTTGGCCGACGAATACGCCACAAGCGCCGTAGAGACGGCCATGCTTGAAGCCGCCGATGAGAGCACAGGCGCGGTGTGGGAGGGCAGAATCCTCACACTCGACAACGCAGGGGCGAAAGTTTGTTGAGATTGAGCGCAGGTTTGTGGACGTGTTGCGACGAATTTCCTTACAGCGTTAGAATTCAGGATACCTTATACGGAGTGACTCATAATGTCGGATTCTTCCTTTACATGCGATGACATCAGTACCGCCGTCGAAGCCCTGAGCGACGAGGGACTGCAATGGCTTCAGGACCTGATTGCATTTGAAACGGTCCAGGGCAACGAGGCGGAGGCACAGGCGTACATGAAAGACCTGCTGACCGACCTCGGCTTCGAGCCGGAATACCGAGAAATTCCCGACACGATTTTTGATGATCCCGAATACAGCCACGGCGAGAGCGAACAGAGCTATGAGGGCCGCCATAATCTCGTGACCAACTGGGGCGCCGACGAAGGCCGCAGTGTCATCGCCCAGGCGCATATTGATGTCGTGCCCGGTGGTGACTGGGACGACGCCTTCAATCCCAGCTTTGACGGCGAATTCGTTCATGGCCGCGGCGCCATGGATGACAAGGGCCAGATCGTCATGAAGGTCATGGCCATGAAGGCGCTCAAAGATATCGGCTTTGAGCCGAAGGGCCGCATCGAATCACAGATCGTCATTGAAGAAGAGGTTGGCGGCAACGGCGCACTGGCACTCATCCGCCAGGGCTGTGATGCGGATGGCGTCATTGTTTTTGAAGGCACCACGTTTGACGTCTTCCCGGCCAATCGCGGGGCCATCTGGTTCGAACTCACCACCACCGGCAAGTCCCTGCACATGGGCCGGCGGCACGAGGGTGTCAACGCCATCGAAAAGATGATGGAGGCCATAGACCGCATCCTCGATTACGAGGAGGAGCTCATCGAAAGCAGTCGGAACTACCCGCTGTTCGAGCGCTACGAGGCGCCCGTACAGGTGTGCCTCGGCAAGATCAGGGGCGGCGACTGGCCCTCGATGGTCTGTGGGGAGTGCACTCTCGAAGGCGGTGTCGGCTTCCTCCCGAATAAGAACATGGACCAGATCAAGGACGAGCTGCAGGCCGCCATCGAAAGCTCCGACGACGAATGGCTCAAAGAGCATTATGAGCTGACATACCCCAAGCTGCACAACGATGCCTACGAAATCGACCCGGATCATCCCATTGTCCAGACCATGCACGGGGCCGCACTGGACTGCGACCTGGACTCCGAGGTGTACGGCTGGAACGTGAGCTGTGACGACCGCCTGTATAATAAGCTCGCGGGGCTGCCCACGATCGTCTTCGGTGTCGATGACATCGCTGCCGCGCACGGCCCCGATGAGAAGGTAAAATGGTCTGAAGTCGTGAAGGGTGCTAAAGCAGTGGCACTCGCCCTGGCACGCTGGACCGAATAAACGGATTCCCATACATTTCAATACACTCTGGAGGATTTGCATCATGGCAACCTGTCGCGTTGGCGTAGTCGGTGTCGGAACTTTTGGAATTAACCATCTGCGGTGTTTCAGACAGATGGAGTATAACGGCGAAGCGGAGCTCGTCGCCGCCGCAGATCTCAACGAAGAGCTTCTTAAAGAGCGGACCGAAGAGTTCGACTTCACCCCCTATGCGAGTCACCAGGAGATGCTGGAAAAGGAGGATCTCGACTGCATCACCGTGGTCACGCCCGACCCATATCACAAAGAGATCACCATTGATGCCGCCAATGCCGGCGTCCACGTGCTTTCGGAAAAGCCGCTGGACGTCACGGTTGAAGGCTGCCAGGAAATGATCGACGCCGCCGAGGAAAACGGTGTGCTGCTGATGGTCGATTTCCACAAGCGCTATGACGAGTATCATATCGCCATGAAGCAGAAGCTCCAGGCCGGGGACCTCGGGGAGGTTGAATACGGTTACGCCCACATGGAGGATCGCATCGAGGTTCCCAAAGACTGGTTTACCGGCTGGGCGCAGAACTCCTCACCCGCGTGGTTTCTGGGTATCCACTTTTACGACCTCGCCCGCTTTTTGCTGGAGGCCGAGCCCGTGAAAGTCTGGGCCACCGGCGTCAAGAAGAAGCTGCTCTCCTACGATATTGACACCTACGACTCCATCTCCGCGAAGGTGCAGTTTGACAACGACGCCACCGTCGCCTTCGACAGCTCCTGGATCCTGCCGTACGAGTTCGAGGCCATCGTCAACCAGGGCATCCGGCTGGTGGGGACGGACGGTTTCCTGGAATGTGACAGCCAGGACCGCGGCACCGTCACCTGCTGTGAAGACGAGGGTATGATGACCCACAACGAGAGCTTCCTGCGACAGCGGTATGACAAGCAGGGGCGCGAGATTTTCCAGGGCTATGGCATGGACTCCATCGCCGACTTCGCCCGCAATGTCAACCTGCTGCTGGATGGCGGCAGCATCGAAGATATCGGCGACTACCCGTCCGGCTGGGATGGTCTGCAGGCGACGAAGATCGCCGCCGGGGTGCACGAGAGTCTGGAAACCGGCGGACTGATTGACCTATAATTGACGTGGAACCGGACACGTGCCGCGCAGGATGAAGCACAATCGGAGGGATTGCTGATGAGCAAATTGTGGCTGGTGGTCATCGCCTCTATTGCTGTGGCACTGGTAGCTTCGGCGGTATATGCTGAAAATGCCGCCTCGGGCTATCAGAACGTGGTGTCGAAGACAATGATGATACCCGCCGCACCGGTCGTCCCGGATTACGCCGGGCCATGCGTGCGCACGACTCAATACCCGGCGATTACCGGCACCTGGCCGCCCTTCATCAACGGCTCGCTTTTGAAGCAGGATATCCCGGACCCCAAAAACGTCCCGGGTGTCCACCACACCTTCTCACCGGAGATTGTGATCCTATCCTCCAGCGCCGGCCGTTGAATGGCCGAACATAGCAAAGGAAGACACGCCCGGGAGAACCGTTGACTGATGGTTCTTTTGGGATTTGTGAATAGCACATATCTGCTGCCTGCGGCGGCAGATGCATATTGACAGGATGTGACAATGATGCCGAAGATCGTGACAGAGCTTCCGGGGCCGAAAGCCCGGGAGTATATCGAAAAATCCGAGCAGTTCGAGCCGCAATCCATGAGCGACCAGGTCCCGCTGGTGTGGGAAAAAGCCGAAGGGTGTGTCATCACCGATGTTGACGGCAACGAGTTTCTCGACTGGTCGAGCGGGGTGCTGGTAACAAACGTCGGACACTGCCATCCGCACTACGTTGAGGAGGTCAAAGACCAGGCGGATAAGCTGTTTAACTGCTACGATTTTCTGACGGCTCCGCGTGCGAACCTTGCCGAGAAGCTGGTGGAGGTCTCGCCGGATCACCTGGATAAGGTCTTCCTGGTCACCACCGGCAGTGATGCAACCGAGGCGGCCATGCGGATGGCCCGCCGCGCCCACGACGGCTACGAAATCATTTCCTTCCACGGCGCCTTCCACGGACGCACCTACGGCGCCGCCTCAGCCGCGGGATCGATGGGCACCAAGAAGGGCTTCGGGCCCATGATGACCGGCTTCCTGCACAGCCCCTTCCCATACTGCTACCGTTGCCCCTTCGGGCTGAATGTTGAGGACTGTGGCTTCAAGTGCCTCGAATACCTCGACTGGAAGGTTGAGCGGGAAAGCTGTGACGAACTGTGTGCCGTCATCACCGAGCCGTACCAGGGCGGCGCCGGCTCCATCATCCCGCCACCGGGCTGGTTCGAGGGCCTCGACAAATGGATTAAGAGCCGGGGGTTGTACTTCATCTTCGACGAGGTGCAGTCGTCCTTCGGCCGAACCGGCACCATGTTCGCCATGGAGCACTGGGATATCAAGCCCGACCTGGTGACCCTCGGCAAGGGCCTCGGCAGCGGTATTCCCTGCTCGGCGGTGCTGGGAACCAGCGAGATCATGGACGTCCTCCCGCCCGGTAGCATGGGCAGCACCAACGGCGGCAACCCGATGTCCTCACGAGCGGCCCTGGCGGCCATCAACATCATTGAAGACGAAAACCTGGTGGCCAACTCCGCGGCTATGGGCGAGAAGTTCGGCGAGCGGTTTGAAGCCATCGCCGAAAAGCACGAAGAGCTCGGCGACATCCGTGGCATGGGCATGGTCTGGGGCCTGGAGTTCGTGAAGGATCGGGCGAGTAAAGAGCCCGACCCACAACTCACCCGCCGGGTGGTCGAGGAGGCCTACCAGCGCGGCCTGTGCATGATCGCGCCGATCGGCCTGTACGGAAACGTCGCCCGCGTCGCCCCGCCGCTGGTCATCAGCGATGAAGAGGCCGATGAAAGTCTGGACCTCTTCGAAGCCTCCGTCGAGGCGGCACTGCAGGGCTGAGACCACACAACCGGATAAGACGTATGTCAGCAAACATAAAAAGGGCCGGCTTTGATGCCGGCCCTTTTTTCGCGGCGCGAGGGAAGGAATGGCCGCGGATCTGGCGCCGGCGCTCTTTTCTTACTTAATCAGCCTCACGGCAGCATTGCCGTGGCTTTCAGTCTGGGTGTTCATGATCGTTCCCGCCTGGTCAATATACAGGCTTTTGGAATAGACGAGACCATTGGTGACGCGAATTTCAGAGCGGTCAAAGTATATCCCGCCGTCGGGAGCGCAAACCCCGCCTGTGACTTCAATCGGCTGGCCCTGGTCGAGCTCGATGGCGCGGCTGTCGGTACCCGTCGCATAGATTGCCATGTCGTGCTGGGCGGCTGAAAGCTCCACGGCGCCGTTGTTATCAAGGATTACCCGGCCATGGACGACGAATGTGACATCGTCGCCGGTGATGCTCCCGCAGTTGCGGAGGATGAGATCGTTGCATTCATACACACCGGGAGAAAAGTCCACCACCGGCTGCCCCTGGGCGGTGATGTTGCCGCCCGAGCACACCGCTCCCGTCATCGGAGGGGTGTCGCCTGCTGTGATGTCATAGTCCACGGTAAAATCGCTGGCGAGGCAGGATGTTGGTACAGTCCTGTAGGGTACCGACTGTACAGCGCCCTGGAAATCCATTGTGCAGTGGGACATCTCAATCGAATTGACGTAGGTGGTATCGCCTTTGATAAAGCCGTCTGCGCCGTCAAATATCATCTGGTCGTTTGAATGAGTGTTGCCGGTGATCTCCACGTGGGCGTTGTCGGTGGTGATGACCTGTTCGACGAAGATCGTGCCCCAGCCGCTGCAATCCTTCGCAATGGCCGTTGCGGAGCACTCGACGGTGGCGGTGTCGTGCCCCATAGCCCCGGCGAAGGAGTAGTCGAAAGTGCCGGTGGCGTTGACGGTGATGGCGTGCCTGTCGGGGCCGAGGGTGCCATATCCGGGAACGGTTTCGCGCGGACCGTAGCATTCAACGCCGTTATCGTCGGGCACCGTAAGCTGGGCTCCGGCAAACTCCTCGTCATTGGCCAGCACGCACTCGCAGGCCCAGTAGCATGCATCGCTTCTTCTCGGCAAATGCTGGGCTCCCGCCAGCGCTGCAGCGTCCACGCTTGATTGCACGTGCTGCCGGGACGAACACAGCATTCCCACATCTATCGTAAGGGCGGCGACGCCGAAAAGCGCCGCTGCCGCAACGACAGTTAAAACCATTACATAACCCCTGTGTCCACCCTGCTGAGGCATGTACATGGTATGTCCCCCGTCCTGCCAACCAGATTATTAAAATGGTCTCACGGAATGTGCTGGGGGGTATTGGGGGGCTGCTTCGAAAGACCTGCGCAAGATCCCTTGCTTCTCTCCGGAATGTCCTCAATAGTGTATTAGATGCTTGTTCAATATCGGGTCAAGCAAAGCTCAAGAAATACTCAATATCGCCAAAGAACTCTTGATGAAACGGAAAAAAATGCCGATATGGCACTGACAATACTGCAATAATAGGGAATGAATAGCGTGAGACATCATGAAAAAATATTGACATTGCCCGGGATGCAGGCGGGGGGATGTGAAGCCGGATATCGCGTGGTCCCGCTGCCAGTTTACGGCACATGACGCATATGCTATAATTCACCGAACAGCCGGGCTTTTGCGGCCCGGTTTTGACTGTGACCCGGGCGAACCACCCTCATGCGAGTTCTCAGGATTGCTTCAATCGCTTTTGTGACGGGCTTTTCGGGTGCCATCATGCCCGGGCCCATGCTCGCGCTGACTCTCGGCCAGGTGTCGGCTCGCGGCTTCTGGGCGGCGCCGGCGATTGTGCTGGGACACGCAATCCTGGAGCTTGCAGTGGTTGTTGCGCTCATCGCGGGATTGAGAACACTGCTGCAGAAGCCGTCGGTGCGCGGCGGCATCGGCCTCATCGGCGGCGCCGCATTGATGTACATGGGATACGACATGTTCCAGGCCGCCTCCGCACAGGAGTTGGAGACGGCCGCACAGGCTGCTGCCCTGCCCTGGGGGCGCCTGATTTTCGCAGGAGCCGCTGTCTGTGTGGTGAATCCGTATTTCACCGCGTGGTGGGCCACGGTCGGCGCCGGACAGATGGCCCATTTCAGCCCCCGCAACAGTGGCGAATACCTGGCGTTTTATCTCGGTCACGAAATGTCTGACATCGTGTGGTATTCGTTCGTCGGGCTGGTCGTGGCATTTGGCGGACAGCATCTGAGCCTGCAGTGGCTGACAATCATATGTGCGGTGCTCATCGCCGTGCTGGGACTGTGGTTTGTCTATACCGGTATTCGCATCGCCACAGGCAGCGAGCCGGTGGATGAGGACATCAACAGCGAAAGACAAACGATACACGGATCTGAGACCACTGAAGAGACCGGCGGTGAATGCTGAGTTTTTTGGGACAGGAGAGGTACAAATGACCGATGACAATGTGCTTCGCATCGGGCTGCCCAAGGGCAGCTTGCAGGACGCGACAATAGAGATGTTTGAAAAAGCTGGCTGGAATATCAAGGTTGATGAGCGGCAGTACAAGCCGGACCTGAATGATGAAGAGCTCTGGAGTGTGCTTCTGCGCGCCCAGGAAATGCCCAATTACGTCGCCAACGGTGTGCTTGATTGCGGCCTGACCGGCCTCGACTGGATCAAGGAATCTGGCGTGGAGGATCAGGTCGTCGAAGTTGCCGACCTCGTGTATGCCAAGCGCGGCATGAGACCCTACCGCTGGGTGCTGGCCGTGCACGAGAACTCCGACATCGAAGACTGGGAGGACCTCCAGGGCGGACGTATAGCCACCGAACTCGTCAACGTCGCCCGCGGTATCCTTAAAGACAAAGGTGTTGACGCCGATGTCGAATATTCCTGGGGAGCCACGGAGGCAAAATGCCCCAGCCTGGTTGACGCCATCATCGAGGGCACCGAAACCGGAAGCACGCTTGAGGCCAACAACCTCCGCATCATCAAGGTGCTGTTCGAATCGACCACAAAGCTGATCGCCAACAAAGAGGCGTGGGAGGACGACTTCAAGCGCCGGAAGATCGAAAATATCGCCCTGATGCTGGAGGCGGCGCTGTCGGCGGAACACTACGTTGGCCTGAAGATGAACTGCTCTGACGAGGATCTTGAGGCCGTGCTCGATGTTTTGCCTTCACTGAAAAATCCGACCATCTCGGAGCTTGCCAACAACGGGTGGCACGCCATCGAGGTCATCGTGCGCAAGGATACCGTGCGTCACCTGGTCCCGAGGCTGAAGGCCGCCGGCGCCCAGGGCATCATCGAATACCCCCTGAACAAGGTCATCCTGTAAAACCGGCCCTGACATTACTGATACACATGAAGAAGCGAGCGGCTCCATTGGCCGCTCGCTTTTTTTTCTCTTCAATTGTGGTCCCGACTACTGTTCGTTCTCCGCAGGGGGCATCTCCGGTTCAGTTTCAATAGCATGCTGGCGGACGGCCCCGACATCTATGCTGATGTCGGCTTCCAGCAACGAGTCGAATGCGACGGTCTTCTCGTCACCATCGGGCCATGCCACGGTAGCCGCTGTGGTCCCCTCGAAGCTGATCTCCGGTGCGGGCTCTCCGGAGGGGTGGGCGGCCAGGACGGTCAGGAACTGGTACTGGCGGGCGGGATCGGTGTTGGTAACCCAGATGTTATGATCCATGACGTGCCGTTCGGCCAAATCTCGCCCCTTCGCTCCGAGCCGATGTAGTGTGTACTCCTCCATGTTCTCACCGGTCACCGGGTTTTGGAACATATCCATGCCTTCCATATCCTGGATCGTCAGCTCTGCCGGGTCGTTGCCCATGGCGACGATGGCATTCACGTCCTTCAGCGTATAGGTGAAGGTGGCCCCGTCAGTATTCAGCTCCGTCTCATCCCAGATATGATAGAGCCATGAAAACTGCACCGGGTCGGCATCCGGCCTCATCGCCAGGTCGTCGAACATCACGAAATAGCGGTTATCCACATAGACCACGTGCCGGTGCCAGCGCAAAAGCTCCGGGATGGTCTGGTATGCGTGGGTGGCGTCACCGACCCAGTGGATGTAATCATCGCCCTCCTCGTAGGCGAGGATTCGCCCGCAGTACGGGTAGGCCGGGTCGCGGTGGTTCCAGTTCTGCCCCTCGCCATTGATGAGCACACAGTTGTGGCTCATGGTGCTTCGGGAGAACGGGTCCGGATACTGGGTGCTGCCCCCGCTGGCGGTCAGGGTGGCGCCGTAAGCGTGCCAGACGAAGTCGTTTTCCGAGCGGAAGGAGTGGCTGTATCCGCCGCGAGGCCGGCACTTGAACACCATCCCCACGGCCTCCTGAAACGCCTCCCGGCTGGAGGGCGGCCTGCTGTTGACCATCACCCACCCGGCCTCCGGGAACAGCGCATTCGGCTCATACGGCACCGGTTCGGGCATACCGAGGCGCTGTTTGCCGAACAGATCGAGCCACGGACGCGACGAAAGCCGGTTCCCGAAGTCCTCAGCCAGCGCCCTGTAGCGGTTGGTGGTGCGGCCGTCGTCGGTGATAAACGCCAGGTATTTGAATATCTGCAGTTGCGTGCCGCGCTTGCCCTCCGGTGCCACTGCGTAATCGCCGAATGACAGGTGTTCGACGCCGAGGGGGAACAGGTGTGCGTACCATTCGCCCAGGCGGGGGAAGTAGGTGCTCTTTTGCAGGTTCAGCTCCGGCAGCAGAAGCTGGGTGGTCAGGGCCGCCTGCAGCATCGAAAAGCCCTTCCAGCCGCCGTATGAGAGCCCCTCATTCCAACCCTCGTCGGGGCCGTGTCCGCCCGTGACGCCCGTCAGATAGTTCAGCGTCAGGGGCACAAGCTCGTCGGAAAGCGGCAGGTCACCGGCCGTCAAAAGCACCCCCGGCATGGACCACACGAAGTTTTCGAACGGATGGCTGGCCGGATACACCGCCACTCCACGCCAGTCAATGTGGTCACCACCGTGCTTCCACGATTTTGCCTGCATGTATGTGGCGTGCAGGCGCCAGCGGATCGCCTCAGCCACCTGCCGGCGCTCAGACTGCGTCAGCTCCGGATACCACCAGTCGTAGCAGTTGGCGAGGTAGCTGTTGATCTTGGTCGGCCATTTGCGGACATCGGCGTGATATTCGGGAGAGGACTGGCCGCCCTTTTCGAAGGCCGACAGCTTCAGCACGAGGTCCTTACCGGGCAGATACTTTTCGTCGCCGGTGATTCGATACGCCAGCGCCACCTGGGCGAGCTCCCAGACGATCTTCGACCAGTCGTTGCCCGTCAGTCCGGTTTCATCTTTCTTATCGGTTTTGGGAAAGTCATTCCACCAGTCCCGGCCGGTGGTGGCGTCGGCGCGCTGGATGATCTGGTCCAGCCACTCCGCGTACTGCTCATCTTCGCGAAGCTCTTCAGCCCACGCCTGCCAGTCGCCGCCAGGTGGGGCGAGGCGCGGATGGGAACGGCCTCCAAGTATCTGCGCAGCCATGTTGATGATCGTCCGGTCCCATTCGACGGCGTCCTCGATGAAGGTGAAGGTCCGTACCTCGCTCCACTCCTCGCGATCCGTCCCCACGTTATAGCCCACCCGCCAGTGCCACTGCGTGTCCTCGAGCACCGGCAGGGCGTTGTAGAAGTTGTAGGGGGTATCCTGGATTTGCAGGTCAGGCGCATCGAAATTGCCCGTCTTCGAAAGCTGCAGCGTGAAGGTATTCACAGGCACATGCTCATCCACGACCACCTCCGGCACATATCCCCAGGACATGCGCGGCGGATTCATCTCACACACCTGCCCGTCCCCCGGACGGAAGTTCAGGTAATGCGGGTAATACGAGCGATCATCCAGCGGCAGGAGCGTCTGCCCCCAGACGGTGGCAGGGATCAACACACACACAAACGCCACAAGCATCAAATTACGTCCCCGGCGTTTTGCTGAATCTCCAAAAGCAATATGGAGTTGATGCACAGCTTCAATACACCCCTTCACATGGCATTAGGGACCTGTCGGCGGCGCCTGCATCAGGTCGAGATCTGTAAAAAACGCCGCAAGCTGCTCCATTTCCTCGTCATTCAGGTCATAGTAGGGCGCGCGTCGCCAGCGGTTGATACCCGTAAACAGCTCGATGGCGCCGTGGAGCCCGGCATCGAAGCCGCCGGTCATGGCGCCGACGAAATCGAAAAAGGGCATGTCGTACGTCTCGATGATCTCTACAGCAGCCTGCAGGTCGTCCTCTTCAATCGCGCTCCAGTAGCGGTGGGCGATGCCGGGCTTGAAGGTCATGAATGTCGAAAGATATCCGTCACAGCCGTACGGCATCTGGTTCATGTGATTCTGCTTCTGCCCTCCGGCGAACAGCGCCACCTCACCGTACAGGGCCAGCCCCATCCGCCGGGCGAAGGTCCCGCAGATATCGTCTTTTACCGCCACGAAATTCGCCACCCGCTCCGCCGCCATCTCCAGCACACGTATGCCGAACTGTTCGGGCCTTCTCGCAAAGACATTCGTCACCGCCATCACCGGAATTTCTTCGGCTACAGCCGCGTAATGGTTCACGAAGGTCTCTTCGGTGCCACTGTGCGCCCAGTCGGGGGTCATCACCATCAGGCAGTCCGTACCACACATTGCCGCATAGCGCCCGAAGTTCACCGCCTTCGGCGTCGCCCAGCCGTTGTCAGCCGCCACCACCACGGCCCGGCGGCCGGCGTGCTCGGCCACTGTCTTCGTCACCGCCGCGATCTCCCGGTCCGTCAATAGTGTATAGAGGCTGTCACCGTGCGTAAGGACAACCGCTTTGCTGCCCGCCTCGATGACGAAGTCAACATGCCTCCGCAGGGCCTCAAAATCAATATCACCATCACTGTCAAAGGGCGTGCGGAGCGTGGTGACGGGGCCGGTGAGGGCTTCGCGCATCTGCTGGCGGTCGATCATTCAGGCACCTCTTCTGGCGGGTGAAAATGGATACATAAACCATTTCTCCATGATCCCCCCGCGAACCTTGTACTGAATCGTGCGCGCAGCATGGTGGTAGTGGGCAGCCCGGTCTTTCATCCTGCAGGAAGGTCCGGGCTCTCTGCCGAAAACTGGTATGAGAATCATTACGCCGGTGGAGGCTGACAATGCGAACATACCCGAAATGTATATTGATCGCCCTCGACATGCTCATGGCCGACCACGTGAGCTGTTACGGATATCCCCGTAAAACGACCCCGAACATTGACGAGCTCGCGGCACAGGGCACCGTCTTCACCGACTGCACCTCCGCCTTCTGCTGCACGATGCCCTCGTTCACCAGCATGCTGTCGGGCAAGCTGCCGCTGAATCACGGCGTCGTCACCAACCCGTGGTCGGAGCCCAACTGCCATGACATCTACCTGGATGACGAATGCCCCACGATTCTGGAGCGGCTCTTGGATGCAGGCTTTCTCACCGCCGCCGTTGATAACCTGATGAACTTCGCCTCCCACCCCAACTGGTTCGCCCGCGGGTGCCGGCATTACATGAATGCTACCGGCACCTCCCGCCCGGAGGCCTATATGACCCGCGGCGGGGCCATCAACGCCGAGCTCCTGCCGTGGCTGAAAGCCCATGCTGCGGAGGATTTCTTTCTGTTTGTGCACTACTGGGACCCCCACGGCCCCTTCACCCAGCCGGAGGAGTATAACGAGCCATTCCGCGAGATGGAGCTTCCCATCGTAACTGCACCCTCCGGTGAACAGTACGTGCAGGGTGGGGGAGAAGCGGCGGCGCTGCAGGAGGCCGGTCGAGAGCGGTTTGATGAATACGACGGAGCGACTGCCTTTGTGGACGAGCGCCTGGGCGAGGTGTTCAGCCTGCTGGAAGACCTCAACATCGCTGATGACACCGCCGTCATCGTCACCTCGGATCACGGCCGCACGCCCTTTGGCCGCCGCGACCCGTGGCGCGCCCGTGGCGTCTATTGGGGCACCATGCACGTGCCGCTGGTGATGTATTTGCCGGGCCAGGAGCAAATTGAGACAGTCTCCCACCCCGTCCACGGCACCGACCTCGCCCCGACCATACTGCAGATTCTGGGCGAGACGGTCCC
>JAWODS010000346.1:0-10085 GCA_046483205.1 Armatimonadota bacterium
CTCATCGAGCTTTTGGTGGTCATCGCGATCATCGCCATCCTGGCGGCGATCCTTTTCCCCGTGTTCGCCCGAGCCAGAGAGAAGGCGCGGCAGAGCAGTTGTCTCTCCAACTGCAAACAGATTGGGCTGGCGTACATGCAGTACGCCCAGGACTACGATGAAACGTATCCCGTCTGGCGCAATAACATGGGAACTCCGAAACCGAATACCGGCGACGATGTCTATTGGTATCAGGCCATCTACCCGTATGTGAAGAACGCCCAGGTATTCGTCTGCCCAAGCCGGGCGGATCGTTCGGTTGGGTACGGGCAGAACTGTGACCACATGGGCTACGGCTCATCGGGCAGCACCGGAACACCGGTGAAGATGGCGGATGTTGACTATCCCGCCCAGACCATTCTTTACGCCGAAAATACGTCCCCGTGTTTCTACTGTCCTCACCGCTGGATCGACAATCCCGGCAGCTACCAGAGCCTGTATGACAACTATGTCCAGGCGGCCGTTCACAACGAGGGCGGCAATATCGGCTTTTGTGACGGGCACGCCAAGTGGATGATGAAGAACGACTATCTGATGGATCCCACGCTGTGGCGCTGCAACCGGTACCCGCTTGACTGATCAGGGTCGAGTTTGAATGCAGGCGGGATAATGGAGTGTCATTCTCACGACCGCAATGCACAGGAATTGGGGGCGGCTCCGGCCGTCCCTTTTTGTTTTTCAGCCCCCGGATGTCCAAAATTGTGGCGGCTGCAGTGCCTGCCGTCACTCGTTTGATGGAACCTCTTGAACATCTTTTTCGTTCAAATGTCAAAGGAAGCAAAGAGTCCGATGCATTGATCAAGTACGACGGAGGTGCAACACCTGAATGAAACGTATATTCGATAACAGGTTTTTCCGCATTGCAGCGGTGCTCGCCGTCCTGACGGTTATTGCGGGTGGCTGGGTGCTGTATGGTTTGGAGAAAGCAAGTGACGCGGGTGTGAAGGTAACCACGACATCACCCGCCGAAGCACAGGTCATAGATCAGAGCAAAATTACACAGGCCGCGAAAAGGGCCATGCCAAGTGTTGTGGCTATTGTTTCTACGAAAGTTGTTACGGCTCCTGAGTTCCCTTTCCCTTTTGGAGATGATTCTCCGTTCCGGCGCTTTTTTGGTGACCGTGACGGCGAGCGGGAACAGCGGCGCCGTGGGCTTGGCTCCGGTGTGATCATCGGCGAAGATGGATACATCATCACCAACGCTCACGTCGTCAAAGAGGCCGACGAAATTGAGGTGCAGCTTTCAGACGATCGCACTCTCACCGCAGAGGTCAAGGGGTATGACGAGGACAGCGATGTGGGTCTTTTGAAGATCGACGCCGAGGGCCTGCCCACACTGCCCATGGCGGATTCTGATAAAGCGGAAGTTGGCGACATCGTCCTTGCCGTCGGCAGCCCGTTTGGCCTCGGCAGCACCGTCACAATGGGTATCGTCAGCGCCACGGGCCGGGCGGATCTGGGAATCACGCGGTTTGAAGACTTCATCCAGACCGATGCTGCCATCAACCCCGGCAATTCCGGCGGCGCCCTGATTAATCTCGACGGTGAGGTCATCGGTATCAACACCGCCATCGTCAGCCGCACCGGTGGCTACCAGGGCATCGGCTTCGCTATCCCCTCAAATCTTGCGTCCAAAATCGCCGATGAACTTCGCGAGCACGGTGAGGTGGTCCGTGGCTATCTCGGTGTGCAGATTTCAGAAGTCGATTCGGATCTCGCGAAGTCACTCGGTCTTGACAGGCCGCGCGGTGTCGCCATCACACAGGTGTATCCTGACACCCCGGCGGAAAAGGCCGGCCTGAATGTCGAGGACGTCATCCTGGCCGTTGATGGCAAAGAGGTCAATTCGCCGGGGGCGCTACAGTCGCTCATCGGTTCGGTCAAACCCGGAACCGATGTTGAGCTGAAGATCGTCCGCAACGGCAAGGAAATCACAAAGAGCGTGACTATCGTCGAGGGCGACATCCAGACGATTGCCGGAGGCGAGACAGGCGGTCCCGTGGGCCAGGGGACGGAGATCGTTCCAGGACTGTATGCCCATGACCTCACGCCGGCCCTGCGAAATCGCCTGGATCTGCCTGATGTCCCGGGCATCATCGTCGTCGAGATTGACGAAAAGAAGCTGGACAGCCAGACACCGCTGCGCCAGGGTGATCTCATCCTGCAGATCAACGGCCGGGCGGTCAATACGGTGGCCGAGGCCAAAAAGACCGTGGAAGACAGCAGCAACAGCGCCGTTCGGCTGCTGATCAAGCGCGGCAATATGAACATTCTGACCGTGGTGAAAAAGTAAAACACAGCGCCAACTCGCCAACACGAGGCCGGGCAGCAGTGTCCGGCCTTTTTCTATGCCCCGAATTTCGCATTTGCTGCAGCAGAGATGGATTGTCTCGGGCTGAATGCTGGCGGGTGTTGTTCGGCTCGCGGGGCGAACCGAACAGATAACGATCCGCCACCTGCCTGTCGGAAGTGTAGCCCAATCGTGTGGATGTCGTGAAGGTTCCCGGCATGAACTGCTGGAATAGATACCCGAAAATACAGCCCGCGTACCGGAGGCATGCAATCGGCAGAATACTCCTAATATTGAGTCTCATCGCCATTTTCATCACCCTCGCAAGCAGCGGCTGGGCGAAGCAGTGCTCGCGGCTGGTCACACAGCAGATGCGCAAAAATGCCCTGAAGAACGCCGAAAAGTTCGACTGGGCGGCGCAGGACCAGCAGAATGCGATCGACTCCGCTCAGCGCTATATCGAGATGAGTGACGAGGATCTCTGGAAGCTCATCCCCTCCCAGGACGTGCCCCGGGGCATTCACACCAACAATATCGTCGGCTGCCCGAACTGTGGTGACGGCATCGTCCCCTACGGCAATTATCCGTGGATCTGTGACTTCCGCGACCGGCCCTGGAAGATAGAATGTCCCAACTGCGGTGAGGTGTATCCGAAGAATGACTTCGGTGCCTTCTACGAAAGCGCGCTGGATGAGCACGGCTTCTTCCGCCGCGAGCTTGGCGACCGCTCACTGCTGTTCAATGCGGAGCATCCCGACCCCAATGATCCCCTGCACGATGTGTATGTTGATGACGGCTACGGCATGAAGGACGAGGAAGGCAACACCCACTACGCCATCGCCTACTACACCCAGTGGGGTCTGTGGCGGAAGCTGTATTCGGTGATGAGTGTGCTCGCCCGGGCCTACACCCTCACCTCCGAACCGATCTACGCGCACAAATGTGCGGTGATGCTGGACCGGGTTGCAGATGTATATCCCGAAATGCGCATCAGGCCCTTTGCCGAAATGGGCATGAATCATTCGGGAGCTCCGGGAGGCCGCATCGAAGGGAGGATCTGGGAGACGAATACGGGCCGGCGCTTTGCACAATTTTACGACTACATCTACGACGGCATCCAGGACGACGCGGAGCTAGTTGATTTCTGTTCCTCCATGGCCGAGAGATATAACCTCGGCGACAAAGACAGCGTCGAAGATATCTGCCGTCATATCGAGGATAACCTCCTGCTGGAAATCCTCCAGGCCACGCGGGATGCCGACATCTGGGGCAACACCGGGATGCACCAGCTCTGTGTGGCGACCACGGCGATCGCGCTCGACCGGGAGGGAACCACCGAGGAATGGCTGGACTGGCTGTTTGACCCGATGTATCCCGGCGAGTTCATCGACCGGCACGACAACTGGAAGCACGACCCGCTCCCATGGGTGCTGCAGGAGGGCCTCGACCGGGATGGGATGGGCGGGGAATGCGGCGGCTACGGTCTCATCTGGACCGGGCGGATGCGGCTGCTGCCACCACTTTTCGAAAAGTATCCCGAGTATGACCGCCACGACCTCGTCGCCGATTACCCGAAGCTCAAACAGGCGTTTTTGGTGGAGGGGCGGCTGAATGCTCTCGACGCTGCCATGCCGAACATCGGTGATGTCGGCGCCTGCGCGCGGTGGAGCAGACGCGGGGATGCGGAGGTGTTCGCCCAGGGCTTTGATCTGTACGGAGAGCGGCGGCTTGCAGAGCTGGCGTGGCGGTACGCAGAGGGCCGCATCGGGCAGCTCGGCAGGGACATCTTCAAAGAAGACCCCGACGAGTTGGGCCGGCGTATCGAAGAGGTTGCTGAAGGCGGTTCACACGAGCTGCAGTGTGAGCACATGGGCCGCTACGGCCAGGCGATGCTGCAGACGAAGAGGCCTGAGAATGGACGGGCCCTCTGGATGCATTACGGCTACGGGAAGGGCCATTCACACCATGACAACCTGAACCTCGGCCTGTACGCCAAAAACATCGATATGCTGCCGGAGCTGGGATATCCCGAATACACCGGTCCATGGCCCAAGCGGATGGGATGGACCTCGCATACGGTCAGCCACAACACGGTGATGGTCAATGACCGCAACCTGGCCTACAGCCCGGGCGGGAAGATCAGGCTCTTTGTAGATCGGGCCCCGGTGCGGCTGATCGAAGTTGACTCTCCCGACCCGTACCAGGGCGCCATCGAAAATCTACAGACATACCGCCGGACCGCTGCGCTCATTGACATCTCTCCCGCCGACAGCTATGTCTTTGATGTCTTTCGCGTCCGCGGGGGGCAGAACCATCGTCTGTCCTACCACGGTCCCGGAATCGAGGTCGAAACAACGGCGCTTTCGCTGAACCCCCAGGACGGTGGAACCATGGCCGGGGAGAATGTAGAGTTCGGCGAGTTCTTCGACGGCACGCGGGGCTCATGGGGTTACAACGGCAGCGGGCTGATGTATCTGTATGATGTCGAGCGTTCGGAAGAAAACGTTGAGGAGCCATTCACCGTTGACTGGCTGGCGAAGCATAAACCGGAGCGCGTAGCCCCCGGCCACGACCCTCATCTGCGCCTGCACTCCCTTTCACAGTCTGACGAGGTGGCGCTGGCCACCGGTGATCCCCCGCAGAATAAGGGCAGCGTCCACCGGAGCCTGCGCTATCTGCTTCAGACCCGCCGTGGCGAGGACCTCCAGAGCCAGTTCATCACCGTGCTGGAGCCGTACGACCGCGATCCGTTCATACAGGCGGTCCGGGAGCTTGAGGTGGAGCATGAGGCGGATGACGCTGCAGTCGCCGCTGTCGCTGTGGAGCTACTGGACGGGACCGTGGATATCCTGATAAGCTGTGAAGAGCCGACCGTCGTGACCGGCGAGAACGGCCTGAAATTCGACGGGAAATTCGGCATGATACGCCTGGTGGATGGGCAGGTCGAATGTATGAGAATGGCACACGCACGCCTTGTCGAGTACAATAATATCCGTTTGAGCGCCGAACGGGCGGCTTACACCGGCGTGGTGAGCGGCATCAATGCGGATGATTCCGATAACAACCTGGTGCATCTCGACCCGCCGCTGCCGCCACATGCCGACCTGGTCGGCCAGGCCATACATTTCGACAACGATATACCGATTGACACGACCTATGACATCAGGGCCGTGACCGATCAGGGTATTTCAACCGGAGATATAACGATCATTCGTGGTCTGAAGGATAACAGTAATTTCGCATCCGGATACGAGTACCTGGTCAATCCGGGCGACACCTACTGCGTCCCGTGCGTGGTTGGCCTGGACCGGGGCGCGGATGCGCACTGAAGATGCAGGGAATATGAGACGATGCACGCAAATGTCAGGTGGAAAGAAACATGCCGGAAAATGATGCTGGCATAACCATTGCGACCGCCACGACGAAGGGCCGTCGAGCAGTCAACCAGGACGCCGTCATCGCACGCCGAATGGATCCCGCAAGGAATCGCTGGGGTCTTCAGGCCATTATCGGTGTTGCGGACGGCATGGGCGGACACGCGGCCGGAGAAGTGGCCTCCAAAATCGCCGCTGACACCGTCGAAGACGTTCTCGGCCTTCGGATTGATGACGATAGCGAGCTTGCGGACTCCATGAGGGGGATGAGTGCAGACGAGGCCCTGGCCTCCACTGTGCGGCTGGCCGACAGGCATATCCACAGGCAGGGCACCGAGCACAGCAGCCAGGAGGATATGGGCACCACCCTGACGGTGGTCGCGGTGGACAGAGAAGCCGCCCACGTCGCCCATGTGGGCGATACTCGAGGATACCTGCTGGACGAAAGCGGCATTCACCAGGTCACACAGGATCACTCGTGGGTTGCCCGGCAGGTGCGCGACGGCCACATGACCGAAAAGGAGGCTGCCAGCTCGCCGATGCGGGCGCAGCTCACCCGCACACTGGGAGGCGAAGAGACGGTTGACCCCGACATGCTGGCGATCCCCCTCAAGCGGGGGTGTATCTACCTTGTCTGCTCCGACGGTCTGACCGAAGTCCTGTCACCACAGGAGATTCGCCGGATTATCGCTGATGCTGAGACGCTGCAGCAGGGGTGTGACCGCCTGATGCAGGCGGCCAAGGAGAGGGGCACGAGCGATAATGCGACCGTTGCGTGCGTCGAGATTGGCCGCCTGTCCCGGGAGGCGATCGCAGGGGCGGAGCCCGGCGAGCAAACAGATGAGATGTATCCGGCCTTCGAGGTGCGCTCCCGGTCTCAGGCCTCCGGCCCACAGATTCGGCGGATATGGCCACTGGTCGCAGGCGTGGCGGTCATCCTGCTGATAGCGGTTGTCTTTACCGTCAGGTCATGCGTGCAGGCGCCCGGCCAGGAGGCTCAACAGGCCGCACAGCCGCAGGAGGAGCCGCCGGAGGTCCAGCCACCACTCAAGCTGGCGCCACTTGAGGACGGTCTGAACGTCAGGGTTGGTGTGAAGGATCAAAAGCTCGTAGTCGTCGCCAATCGACACCTGACTACGACCGTCCACCCGCCCGATGTCTCGGATGCAGAACCGGCGATCCGCATTAGCCCCGAATCATGGTACGAACGCGAGCTGTCCCAAAAGCAGGCGAGTGCATGGAGCGATAAGCTGATCGAGATCACGCTGTACACCGAAAACAACAGCATGAAAATTGAAACGCTCCCAGAACATCTGGATATCTACATCAACAATCGCCTCAACGCCAGCCGCACCATCCCGCTTGACGAACTCGACGGAACTCCCGCCCGCGTGGGGTTTTACTTCCCCGCCAACGACAGGGATGACGGCTTCACCGTTGCCTTCACGCAGATCAATCCCGCCAATCTCCCCGAGCGCGGCGAAGAGGGGTCTGAATAGACGGGTGGGTGCGGCATGAGCGGCGAAGCCGGCACAGGGCCTGACTGGAACGTACAATGGAGCCCGGAGGTGGGGCTGTGGTGGCGGCAGGGCCCCGGACATACCCCGGCCACCGATGACCTTGAGCGAGTGCATCCAGGGCGCGAGGCCGCCTCGCGCATCCTTCTGGCGGCAGTGACCGGGCAACTCGCCGCGATAGAGCTCGAAGAGGTCCTGGCAGCGCTCCGATCCATGCAATCCACAGAGCCCGGCCCACTGCAGGGCTGCTTCAGGTGGTATTGGGAAGAAGAAACGATTCATGACACCAATGCCGCCTTCTTCATCGGACTTCCCCTGCTGGCCTTAAATGCGGCCTTCGGCGACACACTCTCGGATGAAGCGGCGCATCTGCTCGATGAAATGCTGACAGATTTGCGCACCTGGTTCGTGACCCACGTAAAAGGACGAAGCTTTTACTACCCCAACAAGTATCTCGGCGACCTGGTGTGCGCGTGGCTGCTTGCCGAGGCCCTCGAGCGGCCCGCTGACCGGGAGATCCTCGCGCCGATCTTTATTGAAGCCGCCGACTACTGGCTGCACAACGGCTGGGGATGGGGCGAACACCTCAGCGATGTGTATGCCCCGGTCTGTTTGCGGGAGATCTCAATGCTACTCCTGCTCGCCGACCGTCTTCCCGAGACCCTCCACAACCGCTGCCGCCGCCTGCTGGATGAGCTGATGGCGATAGAAGATGCCTACGACGGCGTCCGTGTACCTGCCATCCGGTCGTATTCATTCTGTGATGCACCGGAACACACGAATTTCCGCGAGACGATTCGCGCGGTGGATGAAGTATCGCTGGATGTGTCGGATTCATGGGCCGGGCTTCATCATCTGCTGTATGAGCTGGAGTGGCATGAACTGGTCGGGGATCAGGCGGAGCAATCGTGTGACATTGAGGTGCCGTGTTTCGGAGGCACATTGGCGACCGCTCACATAACGTCGGATATCCGCATCGGCAGCCTCAGTCGCAGTCCCGTAATGCCGAACTGTGAGCACAACACCTGGGGGCTGGCGTGGCAGACGTTCCCGGTGTGTGCGTGGCGTCCGCAGGGTGAGTGGGGTTTTCTGCAGTGGGCGGTGGTCGAAGACGGGGAGGTCCGGGCACACCCGGCCGCCCGGAAAGATTACACCAGTCACGGCTGCGCGGCACTCACACGACACCTGAACCCTCCCGTATATGGCCGGACATACGCGATCCAGCACGAGGGCGATATTCTGTGCCTCCGTATCATGCCCGCGATACCGGCATCATGGGAGCGGCTTACGGACCGCTGGCGCACCATCAATCCAGTGGCCCGGCCTTGCCACGAGAAACTTTCGGAGACGTGTCGCCAGCTTTCATTCGGCGGCGCTGATGGGCTGGCGGTGCAGTGCCTCGCCCTGACTACGGTGTCAATGAACCCGTGCAACGTCCAGCGGTACACGATGGTCGACGAGCTGTTTTTCGAGGGAGGCTACCGACCGCCGTGGCTGTGGTCGGTTGCCCACGTCCTCGAGTCGACCGCCGACGTCGACGCGATCGTCGTCTCCGATCCGGTCGGCCACGGCAGCGATCGCGGTGCACACAACTGCGGGGAGTGCGACGATCTCGTCCAGAAGGCGATCAAGGATTTCGATCTGCGCCAAGACCCCTCAGTCTTCTCGCAGGTAACCTGTGAGTGCGAATCGACGTGGGAACACGTGATGGCCGCCGAAACAAGTTACAACATGCCGCTCGTACGGTAATACTACCGAGCAGTACAGGTCGTCGCGACCATCATCGACGATCCAGACAGTTCGAGCCATCTTCCGTGGACAAATATCAGGTATGATATATAGACGCGAGGGTTTATATGAAAGTACCTTGGTGATTAATTAATAGACGAATGGCGGCCACATACGGCGAGCCCGAAGCGGAGTTAACGCAGGTGAGCTCCGGCGATACCGGACTTGACAAGCTTCTCGATGGCGGATTTCCGGCGAAACGATCGGTCCTCGTCGCTGGCGGCCCCGGAACAGGCAAGAGTACGCTCGCAATGCAGTTCCTCCAGGCCGGTCTTGAAGCCGGCGAACGAGCGCTGTACGTCACGACCGAGCAGACTGCCGACGAGCTTCGGGATTCGTTCGCCCCGTTCTCGTTTGACCTGGACGACCCCAAGCTGTCGATCGCCTCCGTCCATGCGCGTCCCGGCCAGCGGATCGACGGCGCTGAGGGATTGATGTTGAGTGAACTCCAACGCGATGAGAGCCGCCCACACGATTTCTATGCGCCGTTTACCACCGAATATCTCGAAGAACATCTAGCTGAACACACGCCCGTCGATCGAATCGTCGTCGACAGCCTCTCTGGGATCGCACCGATGGAAGAGTCACCGGATCTGCTTCGGCGAGATCTCCTTGAGATTATTCGGCTCTTTGCCGATCGATTCGGTGCGACGACGCTTCTCATCGCCGAAGAACCCGAACACGGCAGTGTCACCGGCTCGGCCGCGCCGGAGCTGCTCCGTTTCGCTGCCCACGGCGTAATCTACCTCAGCCACGAACCAATTCACGGCGACTATCACCGATACCTTCGGGTAGAGAAGCTCAGAGGCGTCAATCACGATACCAGAAAACACGAGTTCGAGATCACCGATGACGGGCCATCAGTCGTCTCTCGATGGTCGCCGACCCAGCCGGTCGGGCGAGTCTGGCGAACGGGCGTGCCGGGGCTGGACGAACTCGGCGGCGGCGGGCTCTCAAAAGGTGGATCGGTGGTGTTGTCTCACGACGGCCGAGCGCGAGTGAGCGACATCGTCGCCGAAATCGCCGTCGAGTCGTTGCTTGCGGGGGCCGCGGTGCCGATCTTCGTTCCGGGGACAC
>JAWODS010000394.1:0-4246 GCA_046483205.1 Armatimonadota bacterium
CCACAAACCGCGGTGGGGAAGAGGCCTCTGCAGGCCCCGCTATCGGGTGTCCATGTACTCCGGAATCATCATGAGGCGAGCCCACCATCTCCGCTCCTCGCGCCACAATATCGCTTTCACGCCGCGGCAGCTCAACGGCCGAAGCATCCCGTCGCCCCGCCGGACGCAATCCGGATATATCTCCGTCTATATGCCCGCCCGCACTTCGTCCCTGTGCGACATTTCGAAGCTCGGTCGCCTCATCCGTGGTTGCTTTTGCCTCAGCTCGTCCCTGCTTCAGCACACCTGGCGTATCCTGTCCGCTCTGAGACTCCGGGCTGTCGAACTGTAGCCTCTCATCATCCACAATCTCCAGATCCGCAATATCCAGCGATCGCCCGGGAAACTGCCGCAGCCGTCCCAATTCCAGTCCTTCCAGCACACCATCTGCCTCCGCCGATGCCCCACCATCCACCTCAACACCCGCACCATCCGCGGCGGTCTGATCATCCTGCAGTTCCACCGCCGCTTCCGGTTCCACTCGCTTCACGGTCTCCTCAACCGACCGCACCGACCCCGCGGGCGGCATCAGCTCACCAAGGCCCTGCTCCGTAATCATCATTCGCGTCCGCATTAAATCCCGCATAGACCTCTTCTCACCTCATATGCAACAAAAACTCTCCATTCGATACTCGCCAACACCCGGGCCACCAACCATTTGCCCTGTTTTAGAGACCGGCCGGGGACATGCCACGCCAGAGCAAATCCACGGTTTTACGTGTCTTTCGTCGTCGCCGTAGGGAGGGGCCGTGTCGAAGGGACGTTGCCTTCGGCAAGTCTGAGGCCGGCCCGTGGTGAATCTCCTCCCCATGAGAAACAAATAGTCTCAAGACGCCGCCCCTACTCGCCCCAAACCGCCCGGTACAGCTCCACCATGTACGCAGGCTGGTCGCTGTAGGGCCGTCCATGCGGAAGTGCCCCGGTCTGCCGAAACATCTGCAGGTCCCGCAGCACTCGCCGCACCAGCCGGATGGCCGCATGATCGCCTTCCAGCATCCGGGAGGCCCCCGATACCGCGCCTGAACTCACCTGCGCCCGCATATCCGCCTGTGATGAAAAATCCGTGCCCTCACGCACCCGCCCGCTGACATCAAACAGGTCTGCGTAGTATATCGCGTCACCCAGCGTGGCAAGCTCCGCTAATTTTTTTTTGCACCCGCCATCGTCCGCCGCTGCTGAAGGCTCCGCATATTCACATCGGCGATACACTCCGCCACCCATTCGGCCAGCCGTGGAGGCATCAGTCGCAGAAGCTCAATCATCGCATCCGGATCATCAGGCATCGCCACCATTTCGACTTCATCCCCCCGACGCACCGGCAGGGAAAAATCCACGATGCAGTGGCGGTAATCGTACTCGGCCATCTGCTGGAGGTTATATGTCCGGCGCACCGTCGGCTCCTGGCCGTCGAGGTAGTACCATTCCTCGATTCCGAGGCTCTCGCGCTGCAGCGACTCGGCATCCGTCAGCGGCCGCAGCAGCAGGTATCCGTCAGACGCAGCCTCCGGATTGCCGTCAGTGGCTGTTTCCGGCAGGTCATACCGCCGCTCGTCTTCATAGCTTTTCGCATCAATGGTCCATCCGTCCATAAAACACGTCACCTCACAAATATTCCAGTGACTGGTTACCCACACGACAGCAGCGGCGGACGATTGTCGGGGAGTTTTGTGTTCTTCAACAAAACTCCAAAAAACTCGGGTCGCTTCTGCGACCCGAGTTTCACGCGAGAGTCACCGGCGGCGTAATCCCGTCACTGCTGCCCAGGGCGGCAAACTGAACGGTCTCAACGATCCGCTTTTCGTGCGATCCAGGCAGGCCGAGGTCACTCTCCGTATAGAGAATCCTCGGCAGAGTGATGGTCGCAACATTCGCGCCGCGGGTCAGCTCGATGCTCAGCGCACCTTCCTGACCGTCGAGAAAATCCGAATAGACGGCGCTGTCCACGAAATCCCGGCTGAATGCTCCACGCGCGCGTCGTCCTGCGGTGTTATAAAGCTCCCCGGGTTCGATACTGGAGTTCAATCGCATGCCGTCGGCGCCGTCTTCGAGCATGTTATCAATCTCCAGCCGGATCGCTTCACAGTTGATGTCCGAGGCCAGCGCGCCGCCACCGGTCGCCAGCTCCACCGAGGCCTCCTGATAGACATACGGCGCGGCCGTCGGCATGTTCGGGGTCGCTGCCGAGCCGCTTTCGATATGCCGGGCGACGATGTCAAGCGCACATGTCACCGGCCGACCCTTCACGAAATCAACCGTCGCCTTCCGGATCTTCGCGTCCCGGATCTTCTTTGTCTCATTCACGCAGTCCAAAAGAACCGACGCCCATTTGCCCTGGTTGTCGCTGTCGCGGTCCTGCATCCATGAAAACAGGTTGGTCAGCGATCCCGGCACCAGCGGCACCATGATCTGTCCCTCCACCCATTCACCGGCGCTGAGGTACTTGGTCTCATACGCCATGGTGTCGGCCATGTCGAGGGTCATGAGATTCCTCTGAAGTTGAACCGTCTCCTGGTCATCAATCACCGGAAGCCACGTATCCGGTGTCAAAAAGCTGCCTTTTTCTGTCTGAATCGCAAAGCCGAAGCTGCCGTTGTGTGCGAGTGCGACTGCCATCTCTGGCACCACCTTTAAATATCACCAGCAAATGCCGCGTGCCTGGCGAACGACGCCAGCCTTTGGAGTTTTGTCAACAACACAAAATGTCCGCTGGTGTTGTAAGAAGCTCGGGTCGCGGCGCGACCCGAGCTTTTTTCTGTACAAATCCTGCTTTGTGTGCGACGATACTCATTGAATACGCGTCGTGCGGTACAAAAGCCCTCACATAGCCATATACGGCCCTGCAGAAGCCTGTGGTGTGAACGTTGAGGTGCTCTCAGGCGTCATTAACCCGGGTTCCCGGCCGCCGCTTACCCACAAAAACGATCGCCAAAAAGGAAAATATACATGCACCGAAGCGCAGGCTTCTCACTGATCGAGCTTCTTGTTGTCATCGCGATTATCGCCATCCTCGCGGCGATGATGTTCCCGGTCTTCTCACAGGCGCGCGAAAAAGCCCGTTCAATCGCGTGTATCAACAACCTCAAGCAGATTTCCATGGCGCTTTTCATGTACGCCGGGGATTACGGGGGCGATATGCCCACAGGCACGTATGTCGCCGAAGATGTCTTCGGGAATGTCGTGGAGATCAATGGCTACGAGGGGTGGGCGAATCACCTCTATCCCTACACCCGCAACACCCAGATATTCCGCTGCCCCAGCAGTGGGAGCACGAAGATCTCACCGGTGATGGAGGATAACTACGCCTACAATTACGACGGTTTGCAGCATGCCGATCTCAAGCGCCTGGAATATCCCACCGAGCTGATGGCGGTGATGGACTTCCACGATTCCTTCGCCATCCGCGGTGCGAACACGCCGGAAAACTTCTTCACTGGTGCCGGAGATGGCCTGCAGCGGCACAATGACGGGGCGAACGTGGCCTTCTGCGACGGCCATGCGAAGTTCATGCCCGAGGGAGCCATCCGCGCCGCCATCCCCCAATCCGGCGAAGAATGCCGCTTTTTGGGCTACACCATGGAGTAACCGAGGCCGTCTGTACCCCGTGGCTTGAAGAGCCTTTAGAGTTTGGCACACAACGCCAAACATCCCCGTGGCTTGAAGAGCCTTTGGAGTTTTGTTGAACAGCACAAAACATCCCCGTGGCTGGAAGAGCCTTTGGAGTTTGGCACACAACGCCAAACATCCCCGTGGCTGGAGCCTTTGGAGTTTGATATACACCAATCAAACATCCCCGTGGCTGGAGCCTCTGGAGTTTCGCTAACAATTATAAGACGCCCACGGGTCAACATCCGGCCTGTGAGACGCCAGTCGTCGTTCCTGTAGGGCGCGGGCTTGTACCGCGCCGCCGTGAATCTTTATCTAAACCCGATTTCCAGCGGCATGGAAATTCGCGGCGGGGCACAGGTCCCCGCCCTTCAGTAACGGCATGACACCAAACGCCCCTGGCTGATGTCTTTGGAGTTTGTTCCGACGTGAGCTGCTTCTGCCGCCTCCCATTATCTCCTCCAGCATGTGTCTATTCATCGTCATCGAACCGCCCTGGCTGTTTCCCCCTCTCCAGGATGGAGAGGGGGCCAGGGGGTGAGGCGCCGTTGCCCTCCCACCTCATCTGACACGCATCTACACGCCACATGGAGTTCCCCGTCGT
>JAWODS010000400.1:0-11776 GCA_046483205.1 Armatimonadota bacterium
CTTCCCCTCTTTGTAACTCCAGCGATATACACTCTTATGGCGCAGCTACGCATCAAAGATAGGGGCCAACAATGAGATGGAAGAGGGCCACACATGGCGATCACGCGGGTATGACCGAAAATCTTGGGAAATACCGGACTATACACTTACGATAACGCGGGTGTACCGGCTTACGTGACCGCGATTCACCGGCTGCAGAGGCTGGAGAGGCCTTCCATGAGCGCCCGGACTTCTGCAGAGGAGGGCAGATGTCCCCGGCCTCCCAGCGCGGTGGTGCTTAATGCGGCGGTGGCCGATGCGAAAGCGACCGTCTCGGGCAGATCAAAGCCCTTGCTGACCCCGTAGGCAAAAGCCCCGTGGAAGACATCGCCTGCCCCGGTGGTGTCAATGACGGTGGGAACCTCATACGCAGGTTGATGAAAATATCCGTCTGCCGTATATACCCCCGCGCCCTCTTCGCCACGGGTGAGGACCAGCGATTCGGGCTGTGTCTGCATGATTCTCTGCACGCCGACGTCGGCCTCGCCCTCACCCAGCGTTTCAGCGAGATGGAACGGAATGATGACGTGGTCGGTGACGCCGATCAGCTCCATGAGGCCCTCCTGCGGGCGCTCGGCGTCCATGACCACCGGAATGCCCTGTTCCCGCGCGGCCTTCGCCCCGGCGATGGCGGCGCCGGGATGGTGAGTATCCACCAGCAGGCAGCGGCAGTCGGTCAGAAGCCCGAGGTCAACATCATCAGCGCCCATCCGGTCAAAGGAGCCGTGCTTGTAGAAGATAGTGCGCTTGCCGGTGGGCTCGTGAGCGACGCAGAACGCGAACTGCGAGGTCTGTGCAGTCACCACCTCCAGGCCGCAGGTGTCAACGCCCTGGCGCTCAAACTCTTCGGAGATATATTCGCCGAAGGTGTCATCACCGATGCGCCCGAAGATCGCGGTGGTGCCTCCGAGTGCCGCACAGGCGGCCGCGGCGGTCCCGGAGCGGCCTCCACCGTGCTGGGTGAACTCTTCCAGCGGCACCTTTTCATCAAGCGCCGGGTAGCGCTGCACCGTCGCCGTCAAATCCCAGCACACACATCCCAGCGAGCAGACATCAAACGTCGGCATTGCATCTCATCCTTCGTCCCGTCGGGCAATGATGCCGCCACCGAGCAGAATGTCGCCATCATACAGCACTGCGGACTGTCCGGGCGCGCACACCGTCGGCTGTGACAGATTCACCACGGCACTTTCCCTGCCGATGACCACGGAGGCCTCAACCGGCGTTGTCCGGAAGCGCACCTCGATCTGGCCGCTGATTTCTTCACCGGGCTGCGGTGGCTCAATGGAGACCCAGTTGAGGTCTCTAAGGGCGCAGACATCGATCTGCACCTCGCTGCGAGGCCCGACGATAAGGGCATTTGTGCCGGGATCCTTCTTAATGACGTACAGCGGCTGCTCGGCGGCGATGCCCAGTCCGCGGCGCTGACCGACGGTGTAGCACGGCAGGCCCTCGTGTTCGCCGAGGGTGTTGCCCTGCAGGTCAATAATCGGCCCCGGCTCGAATGTCGCCCGGCCGCGGAGGAACTCCACGTAATCACCACCGGGGACGAAGCACAGGTCCTGGCTTTCGGGGGTCTCGGCGGCGGGGATATCGGCCTCGCGGGCGATCTGCCGCACCCGGCTTTTGGTATATTCCCCCAGCGGCAGGCGAGTATGGCCAAGCTGGTACTGGCTCAGGCGGTAGAGCATGTACGATTGGTCCCTGCTCTCATCCACGCCCCGCAGCAGCCGCAGGCGATCCCCACCGCGGTCGATGACGGCGTAATGGCCGGTGGCGATGGCATCAAAGCCGCCGTCGAGGGCGTGCTGCAGCAGGTACCCCCACTTGATGCGCGGATTGCACAAAACGCAGGGATTGGGCGTGAGGCCTTCAGCGTATCCGCAGACGAAATCCTCGAGCACCTCCGCGGCGAATTCATCGGTGAGGTCGTGGGTGTGATGGGGGATGCCGAGGTGCGAACAGACCTCGGCGGCGGCAGCGGCCTTGTGGCGGCAGGTTTCCGGGGCCTCCGGAGGGCCGGTGCCGAGGATGGTCACTCCCGTCACTGTATGCCCCGCCTTTTGCAGAAGATACGCCGCGACGGAAGAATCGACCCCTCCGCTCAGCGCCACAAGCACCCTGGCCACGATCAGTCACACTCACAGACGCAGGGGGTCTGCCCGCACTTGGGGCAGCCATCACTGTACTGAAAGGCGACGGCCTCCTCCAGGTCCACTCCGGCGATGGAGGCCAGTGTCGCCAGCCATGCCGCGACATCTGCAAACTCCCCGCGGAGCTCCTCCTCGTCACCACTGCGGAGGCTTTCGGACAGCTCGCCGACCTCCTCGACAAACCACATGAAGGTGCCCTCCATCCCGCGGGCGGTGTCCTTCTCATAGTAGATGTCTTCAATGATGCTCTGGAACTCTGCGATGGTCATGATGGGCTCCCTGCGTTTTGAATTGATGTGGCTTCAGTATAGTGTATCGCGCCAGGGATTTGCCAACAGGGGCGCTTCCGAATATGATTCTGGTGCATATCACCACACCCACAGGAGAAGACCGTGAGAAGAAAACCTGCAGTGCTACTTGATCGCGATGGAGTCATCAACAAAGACAGCTACGACTACGTAAAAAGCTACAAGGAGTTTCATTTCCGCCCCGAGGCGCTGGCGGCTCTGCGGCGGCTGCGGGAGGCGGGAGCGGAGGTTTATATCATCACGAACCAATCCGGCGTGGCCCGGGGCTATTTCTCCGAGCCGATGCTCAACCATATCCTGGCGAATCTGAAGCTCGAGGTCAGACAAAGCGGCGGCCTCATACACGGGGTGCAATACTGCCCGTTTCATCCTGACGACGGGTCGTATTTGCGCAAGCCAAACCCGGGGATGCTACTGAAAGCGGCGGCCAAATGGGGGCTGGACCTGTCGAAATCGGTGTTCGTCGGAGACAGCTACAGCGACATTGACGCCGGTCACGCCGCCGGGTGTCAGACCATCTTTCTCACCACGCGCCGGGAGCTGCCGGATCGTGAGGGCAGACTTCCGGGCCCGGAGCAGGTCAAAGATCATCTCCAGCGCGCCGAAAACGAGCCCGACTATATCGCCGACAGCCTCACCGGGGCCGTGGATATCATCCTGGATATGCCGCAGTTTTCCGGCAAATAGAGCCACAATCCGGCGCCGTCTGCATCACCCAACAACACCGGGTTGGAGTGTCTCTTCGGGCCTCAGGCTGCTACTCGTCGGCGTCGCGGCGGGGCATGCACAGAAACTCCCGCACCCGGCAGTTGAAAAAGTCGTTGCTGAACACCGGTTTGACGACGAGGGCCGTATCCGCGCCACTGTTGGTCCCGGCGATGGCGATGACGTCCTCATCCATATCCAGGTGTCCGCCGTCGGCGGCCATAACCATACATTCGACGGCGACTTTCGTGCCCTGGGAGATGGTGTAGTAGGTGCGGCCCATCAGCTCCGCAGGGGGCATGCCTCCATTTTCGCTGAAAACGGCGGAGGCGACGGAGCCGAGGAAGGTGTGGGAGGCCGTGACAATGATGACACCCTTTTCTTTTGCTTCGGCGATGATTTCGTCATCGGGCGCGGCGTACGTCTCCCACAGTCCGGCGTGCAGCGTCACTCCGATGACCTTTGCGTCCGGCATCATCTCGGCAGCCACAAGCGCGGTCCTGCCGCTGGTGGTGGCGACGACGATCTGGTCAATAGACAGGTCGTCGGCCCGGGTCCGGGCGGCCTGCAGGGTGGCTTCGGTGTTTTCGGGTCCCGGGTTTTCAAAATAGTTTACAGGTACAACAGGCATGGCGACTCCTCCATCCACGTGGCGAATAGGTTCGATGCCGCCCGCGGTTTGCAGGCTTCGGGCGGCATTGCTATACTTTTCTGCGTATCTGTTGCAAAAGCCTTGTGTCACACAGGGATGATGATGGCTCACCACGACGACGTTGAGGTAGAAATCGCGTTCACGCCGCTGGGAGAGAGGCTCGGTGCCCCGGAATATGCGACGGAGCTTTCGGCGGGGATGGACCTGCAGGCGGCTATCGAGGAGCCGCTGACGATCCAGCCCGGCGAACGAGCCCTGGTGCCCTCGGGTATCTACATCGGCCTGCCCCCCGGATATGAGGCGCAGGTGCGTCCCCGTAGCGGCCTGGCGCTGGATCACGGCCTCTCCATTCCAAACGCTCCCGGCACCATCGACGCCGATTACCGCGGCGAGGTCAGGGTCATCCTGGTGAACCTGGGCAGCGAGCCGGTGCAGATAAAACCGGGAGATCGCATCGCCCAGCTCGTCGTTGCGCCAGTCAGCCGCGTAAAATGGCAAGAGCGTGACAGTCTCGATGACACGGCGCGCGGTGAGGGCGGCTTCGGACATACCGGCCGCTAACGGTGAACAACACGCCGGTATCTGGAGTCCTAACAGAAGAACTTCATCCTCCAGCCAAAAGGCGGACGACCCGTGAAACGAATGAACGTAATAATCATAGCCCTGCTTGCTGCCATCATCATCGTCACCGGCTGCGGCCGAGAAGATCCCACCTCACCTGCCGCAGCCTCCGAACCGGCGGCGCAAACGCCGGAGGCCACAGCCACCGATGCGGCGCCGGCGTTTCAGCTCACAGATATTGACGGTGAAAGGCACAGCCTCGGCGAATACCGCGGCGACATCGTGGTGCTGTATTTCTGGGCCACCTACTGCATCCCGTGCTGTGACAAGCTGGAGAAAATGCCGGCGATGCAGGAGGCGTACAGCCCCCGGGGCGTCCATATCCTCGCCCTGTCGGCCGACCCCAGTCCGCAGATCGTATCAGGCTGGGAGCAGGAGCACGATGTGGACATCCCACTTATCGCCCTGTCCGCCGAAGAGAATAAAGGTCAGGACGTCCGCGGAAAATACTTCCCAGACAAGAAGATCCTCCCGCTGCCGCAGGCCGTCATCATCGGCCCGGAGGGGGATATCCTGCAGACCATGGGGAGTGAGTTGACCCTGGAGAGCCTCGAAGCCGAAATCAAGACTGCGCTCAAGCAGACGGGGCGATAACCGCAAGGGCCCGCCGGTAAGAGACACTGAGAATCTCCCTGCCATCCCTCCCAATACCCCGTGGCTGAGGCCTTTGGAGTTTGATATACGGCAACCAAACGTCTCCGTGGCTCGGCCTGAGACGCACGTCGCGTGGAGTTTTCGGTTGTTTGAAAACTCCAAATGGTGATTGCGCAGGGCGTAGCCCCGCAATCAGCTACGCTTCCAGCCCGAGTCGATCCCGCTCGTCATCAGAGGCTGCAATTGAGGGAGGATTACCGCTCATCCGGCTCCGGTGTCTCGTCATCCACAGTCGTTGCGCCAATGATGAACACTTCCTCGTAGGCGGCGGCGAAGTGCCCCCCGATGATCAGCACCTGGGCGCCGATGAACGCCCACAGTGAGAAGGCGACGACGTTGGTTAGCTCCTGGTAGATGGCGCTGTGGCGCTGGGTGTTGCTGATGATGTAGGAAAACAGGGGGGAGATGGCGTGCCAGATCACCGCCGCGAACAGCCCGCCAACGAAGCTCACCCGGAAACGGACGTTCTGGACTGGCATGAACTTGTACAGCAGGGTGAAGGCCACCAGGGCGATCAGAAAGCCGACGGGGACGGTGGTATCCGGCAAAAAGTCGTGGATAATGTCGATGTCGAGATCCTGGCGCCGGATCCACGTCTGCATCGAGGCCAGGGCGGTGTTGGCGAAGACATAAACCATCAAAAGAAGCCCCGCAACCGCCATCGTCGCCAGGGAAACGAGCTTGCGGCGGATGACCCCGCGCCGATTTTTCCCGGGCCATATCTCAGTCAGGCTCAACTCCAGGGTTTCAAACAGCCGCAACCCCGCCCACACCAGCGCTCCCGCTGTCACCAGGCCCGTCCAACTCGCATCGGGGATATTGGCGACCAGCGTATCGAGCTTACCCATGATCTCGGTGGTAACTTCAGGGCCCACGCTGGACAGAAGGTTGCGCAGCCATCCCTGTGCGGCGGTCCCCTCCCCGAAAATCACCTGCAGAAGCGCCGCCAGGAGCATCCCGAGCGGTGCCAGGCAGATGAGGGAATAAAAGGCAATAGCGGCCGCCAGCAGTGGAGATGAGCTCTCCCCGTACCGCTCGTACGTCCGCCACACCATCCGCCACAGCCGGCCTCCAAACCGTCGAAGTCGGATAAGCCTGTCCCGCACAACCTCACTTATCTGCATGGTGTCAGGTTCGTGGAACCGACCTCGAAAACCTCCTGCACCACTGTTATCCGGCCCTCATTGAGAACCGCTGCGCGGTGTGAGAGTGGGTGCGTCACTGCGTAATATCTGCCCATATTCCCACACTGCTGGCCGCTGGAATACCACAGCTCAATGAGCCGTTTTCCGCGTCACAACAATACTCTGCCAGCGTCACGCGGTCAGGCGCATCCGGGCCGTTGACGGCATCCGGCGCATCGGCGGACAGGATTTGCCCCTCCGCAAACGCCAGGTCACACTCGCTCAAAGACACCGTCACCTCCGCGGCCTCAGACAGGTGCAGATTCGTGATGGTGACAAAGAGGCGATCTCCGTCACGCGAGGCCGATGCAGAGACGCACGGCACCTCGTCACCGGCGTCGGTTGCCACAGCCTCACAGTCCGTCATCGCCTCCAGGGCCTTATTGTTCATGTGCGGGCGGTACAGGTCGAAGATGTGGTATGTGGGGGTGAGCCACATCTTCTCCTCGTCGGTCTGGATGATGGCGTGCAGCACATTCACCGTCTGGGCGATATTGGCCATGGCCACGGAGTCGGCGTGGCGGTTGAAGACGTCGAAGACCACCGCGGCCGACAGGGCGTCGCGGTGCGTGGAGGGCTGGTACAGGCGGGGTCGGGTGGCCTCCGGGTGCCAGCAGCCCCACTCGTCAATTGCCAGCCCCACGCGCCCGGGGTTGTCGCCCTCGAAAAAGCGGATGAGGTGCGTATCGCGGATGATCCGCGGCTCCAGGCTGATGGCCTCGGCCATGAGCTGGTAGTACTCGTCATCTGAAAATCCCGTCCCCGGCCCGGCCTTGTAGTAATGGTGGATGGAAAGCATATCGATGCTGTCTGCGGAGCCGAGGGTATTCAAGAAGGCATGGTTCCAGCAGTGGTCGTGACCGCAGGCGATGAGTGTGAGCTCGGTGTCACGGGGCTGCAGATAGGTCTCGAAGCGCCGGTAGTGGCGGGCGTACTCCTCGGGCTCCATGTGGCCGCCACAGCCCCAGTTCTCGTTGCCCACGCCCCACAGGTCCACTTCGTACGGGTCGGGATGACCGTTTTCGGCGCGCAGGCGGGCGAGATCGGTGTTGCCGTCATAGTTGCAGTACTCCACCCAGTCCATCATCTCGCGGGGGCTGCCGGAGCCGACGTTGCCGCAGATGTAGGGTTGGGCGCCGGTGATTTCACACAGCCGCAAAAACTCGTCGGTGCCGAACTGGTTGTCTTCCTCCCGCCCCCACCAGATATTCCGGCGGATGGGCCGCTGGTCGGATGAGCCGATGCCGTCGCGCCAGTCGTAAGCATCGGCGAAACATCCGCCGGGCCAGCGCAGCACCGGAATCTCCAGCTTCCTCAACGCCTCCGCGACATCCGTGCGGATGCCTCCGTGGTTGTCTATGGGCGAATACGGGCCCACCCAGATCCCCTCATCGATGCAGCGCCCAAGGTGTTCGGCGAAATGCCCGTAGATGTTGGGATTGATCGTGCCAATGGAGCGGTCTGGCAGTATCTTCACACTCGCCTGTGCCATCAGTCTTCCTCCCTGTGACCATCAAAAACGCCCGGCTGCCGTCCTATTTCGGCTGCCGGGCGCGATTTCCCTGTAAAAGCTGTCGCGATTACTCCTTCAGATCAATCGAGTCGATCGTGATGTCCTCCACGGGCTTGTCGCGGGCTCCGGTTTCGACCGCCGCGATCTCCCGGACCACGTCCATGCCGTCCGTCACCTCGCCGAAGACCGTGTGCTTGCCGTCGAGGTGGGGCTGGGGCTTTTCGGTGACGATGAAAAACTGGCTGCCGTTGGTGTCGGGACCGCTGTTGGCCATCGCGACGGTTCCGGCGACGATCTTGTGGTCGTTGATCTCGTCCTCGAAGGTGTAGCCGGGGCCACCGGTGCCGTCACCGCGCGGGCAGCCCGTCTGAATCATGAATGGCTGGATAACGCGGTGGAAAAGCAGGCCGTCGTAGAAGCCGTCTTCGGCGAGCTTGACGAAGTTCGCCACGGTCTTTGGAGCATCCTCGGGGAAGAACTTGATGGTGATGTCGCCTTTGGACGTATGCAGTGTCGCGAATTGTGTTGTGGGAATCTCCACGTCTTTCAAAGCCTCCTGGGCGCCCGAAAGCTCACCGTCGAAATCGCTTACTTCATCGGTCTTTGCGGCGGGTTGTTCGGTCTCGGCGTGCTGTGTGTGGTCGTGTGCGGCTGGTTTCGTCCGCCCCATGTTTCGGGCATCCAGCACACTGTAACCGATAATGGCCAGCAGCAACAGCGCCCAGATCCACAGATTGTTCCGCTTCCAGAAGCTCTTTCGGGACGGCTCAGGCTGCGTATCAGGTGTCCGATCCTCGGGCGACATTGCGTAACCCTCGCTTTCAGGCATTGGGTCGGTTGTGTTTGAAATAAACGACCGGTGGCCCCCAAAAGTTCCGCACGGGTGTTACACGGACCTCCCGGATCACGCTCCGGGCATCGGCGTCATCTGCGACGGGGTCGCCGGTGCCGTGTAGCTGGTCTCGGGTGTCACCGTAAATGCGAGGCTTTCGACAAAGGCCGCATTCTCCGGGTCTGCGAGAAAGTCAGCCACAAGATCCGTTTCACACGGCTGGCCGCTGCTGTATTCCGGGTACAGGAGATATTTCGATTCGAGATACTCACCCGCCACCGTGCCCCCCTGCCAGGAATGCCCGCGGTTTTCATGGCGCTGCATCTGGCTCCACGTTCCGTGCGCGAGGCGGTTGATGCGCTCATCGAAAGGCGCCAGCCACGAGCACAGATACACCTGCTCGTTCTTTTTGTTCCCATCCACATTCACCCACTCGGGATTGTCGAAGCTCCCGTTCCAGCATACCTCCGTCTGCGTGCGGGCAAAACGGTCCATGTCCGTGCGGTCAAAAACCAGGCCGAGCTGGTACATCATCACCGCCTGTTTGACCGACAGGTTGTAATAGCCGCCACGGTGCTCGGGTCCGATCCAGTGCTTCCACTGGTTGGGCTTTTCGGGATGCAGGTCCCAGGCGCCGGAGGGGTCGAGGTAGTTCCAGCGGTAGCGGTCGCCGGCGAGTGTGAGACAGTGCTTGAAGCGCGTGCCGAGCTTTACCGCCCGCCGCATGTAGCTATCATCGCCGGTGGCGGCGTGCATGTGCACCAGCGCCCGCAGAATCTTCGAGTGCTTGTTGTGCGGCTGGGTGAGGTCGCCTTTCACCGGCTTCAGATCCGGGTGGGTGGTATAGACAGCACCGGTGGCTCCGAGATCGCGATAACACCCCCGGGCGTGCCACTTCTCCACAAGCTCCGCCGCCAGCTCCAGGTATTCGGCGACCTTTGCGCCGTAGTCAGCGGACAGGCCGTCGGAATCAATGATTTCGGCGAATTCCGCCAGGAGCCCCGCCATCACGAAGCTGGTCAGCATGACGTCCACTTCACGCTCGGGGTGGTCGGGGTGACGGAAGAGCTTCAGTGGCAGCCCGTACCAGCCCCGGAACCCGTCCGGCCCGGTCTCGAGCTGCTGCACGAGCGCATCGGTGCGGTTGACGAACATATCAAGATATTGTGGATCGCCCGTGAGCTTATAGGCCACCAGCGCCATGTTGATGTAGCGTGAGGCCTGCCAGGTGATGTCTTCGGGCTGGGAGGCAAACTGCGCCATACGCTCCGGGGTACAATGATGCCCGACGCCGTCGGTATGGCCGAGAAACGCTTCGATGATCTCCGCATCCATTTCGTCGGCAGGCTCCACCGGCTCCCGGCACACCGCGAGAGCCGGAAGGAGACATATCAATACGACTGCAAGCGGTTTCATGGGCACCCTCCAATCGCCTCTGTACTGTGCTGTAGTAGGACCTGATAGGATACAAACGACCAAAACGGAGCGCAGACCAGTAAGAAACCGCTCCCCGTGGCTTGAAGGTTCCCCGGGTGGGATTCAGGTGTTTTGGCCGTCGTATGTTGTTCTTGTAGGGCGGGGTCTCCGTGCCCCGCCGCGAGTCTCTTCAGGCGGGGACATTGTGATAGCACAAAGACTCACGACCGGCGCGGTACGCCTTCGGTAGGAGTTTCAAACGACGAAAACTCCACACGCCCGCGCCCTACAGGCGACATCCAACATCTCCGGAGCGGGGTCTCTCATTGAGTGATTTCTGCATGCAAAAGTCTTATGAGGCACTGTTGTACCGTCCTGCAAACGCCCAATATCCCCGAAGGCGTGTTGCCCGTTCAATGCGGTATGTGCTTGAGTGACAGGGCGGGCTTCCACAGTACGCGGTGGTCTCCGGTGCGGCTGTAGCGCGGGTGAAACAAAAACTGTGCGGTCCCGGTTTCCGGATCATACTCAAAACCCGGTTCGTCAGCCAGCACGATACGCGTGCCCTCATCAGCGCTTTGCACCGACTGCACGCGGTAGCCGTGGGTGTAGCCGTCGCCGTGATCGAGAATAAGGAGTGAGCCGGGCGGGGGAGCCGGATCCGTCCAGTCGGCATCCACCACGAAGGCACCGTGACCATCGAAACGCTCCACCGACAGCAGCGCCGCCGACCGCAGGGTGCCGGGGAGGTTACTCGTGAGTGCGCACCGGCCGAACTCGATTCGCTCGGTGGTGTACGCCCGCTGCAGTTGCCCGTCGCGGAGGCGCACCTGCCCGATGAGCCCGTCAGCGACGAGATCGGTGCCCTCGTGTGTGGCCGTAAGATTCTCGGCGTACAGAGTGATGATGTCGGTAAAGTTGTCGCCCCGGATCTTCAGCGCGGTGCCCTCGCCGCCGGTGTCCATGACCGATACGGAGCGGATATGTCCGCTCTCATCTGCAGGCTCGATGACGGAGAGAAACACGTTGGCCTCCTCGCCGCCGGGCCGCCGGATCATGAAATGCGGGCGCTTGAACTGGTCCACGAGCGCGTCGTCTTCGTTCGCCGGGCGGATCTGCGGGTCGGTGCCGGTGTACACCTCGTCGCTATCTTCGGTGACGAAGAAGACATTGGTGACCGGGCCATCCTCATCGTAGGTGAACCGCGCCTGCTGGATTCCGGCGCCGGGATGGGCGACGGCATTATCCCACAGCAGCCCGTACGACCAGCCGCGCTTATGGATGAGGCTCTGGCGGTTGGCGGCCACCGGAGCCTCCCAGTCCAGCTCCTCGGGAACCATCGTCTCCACCGGCTCCATCTGCAGCTTCCCGTCCTCGCCCAAAACTGTCACGGACTGTGGCTCATCGGCGCTGCCGTGCAGGAAATAGTCCTGCTGGTGCGGTCGTTTTGCCCACCCTACCCCCCGGTAGGGCGGGCCAAGCGCAGCGGGCCCACCACAGCCCCCGCCCGCATCCACCCCGTAGGGTGGGCCAAGCGCAGCGGGCCCACAACAGCCCCCGCCCGCATCCACCCCCCCACCCCGGTAGGGTGGGCCAAGCGCAGCGGCCCCACCACAGCCCCCGCCCGCATCCACCCCCACCCCGGTAGGGTGGGCCAAGCGCAGCGGGCCCACCACAGCCCCCGCCCGCATGCGCCTCC
>JAWODS010000417.1:0-5902 GCA_046483205.1 Armatimonadota bacterium
GGAGATCGTCCATCACGACACCTTCGAGGGCCGCGGTGTGGGTCTGACCGGCTACCGGCGAGCGCTTGCACTGCTGTGGAAGTTCATAACGGGTCGGGGCGATAAGTAGCCGTTACAGCTCTTCGTCGGAGACGTCCCTCAGATAGCCGTCTTCGATACGCAGGAAGCGGCTGGCACGGCGCGCAAGAGAATCGTCGTGGGTGACGATGATGAAGGCGACGCCGGTCTCTTCATTCATCTGCAGCAGCAGTTCGAAGACGTCTTCGGTGGTCCTGGCGTCGAGATTTCCTGTCGGCTCATCGGCCAGCACCAGCCGCGGCTGATTTGCCAGCGCCCGGACAATCGCCGTCCGCTGCTGCTCGCCGCCCGAGAGCATGGAGGGACGGTTATGGAGCCGTTCGCCGAGACCGACACGCGTCAGCATCTCCGTCACCCGCTCCACATCCTCCGCAGCGGGCTCGCCCTTTTCGATGGCCACGGGCATGAGCGCATTTTCCAGGCAGGTAAACTCTGCCAGCAGGTAATGGAACTGGAAGATGAAGCCGACGGCATTGTTGCGCAGGTCCGCCAGCTCGTCGTCGGTGGCCGTATTCAGGTCCAGCCCCGCCACCTGCACGGTCCCCTGCGTGGGCCGGTCGAGGGCCCCAAGAATATTCAGAAGCGTGGACTTGCCGGAGCCTGACTGTCCCCCAATAGAAACAAGCTCGCTTTCGGCGATCACCAGGTCAATGCCGTGGAGGACCTCCAGTGGCACCGCGCCACCATACGTCTTTTTCAGACCCTCGGCGACAACGACAGAATCAGCCACGGCGTATCACCTCGACAGGGTCCATCTGTGCGGCGCGGCGGGCGGGCCAGACGCTGGCTGCGACAGTGATAATCCCGGCCACCAGCATGGTGCCGAGGACGATGCCGGGAGTGATCATGGTGGGCAAAAGCGGCTCGGGCGTCTGGCCGGGCACGCTGACAGGCTCCGGAATCTGCCGCAGCAGAAGAATCAGGCCACTTCCAACGGCGGCTCCGACCACCGTCCCCACCAGCGCAATCCCCAGGCCTTCAAGGGTGAAAATCGTGAGTATCTGTCGGCTGCTGGCTCCCATCGCCTTCAGAATCCCGATCTCGCTGGAGCGCTTCAATACACTCACGATCAGCACACTGGCGATGGCGAAGGCGGCGGCGATGAGACTGAATGCGGAGATCATGAAGTTGCTGGACGACTGTGCCCGCAGCGCATTGACGAAGTTCGGGTTCTGCTGGCTCCAGCTTTCTGCATCCAGCTCCAGGGACCGGTCTATGCGGTCGGCCACACCATCGGCGGCGAACAGCTTATCGAGAGTGATGGCGAACTGGGTAACCGAGGTGGAGGTTTCAAAGATGCTCTGAGCTGTGCGAAGCTGCACGAAGGCCCAGCCCTCGTCGATTGAATCCTGTCCGGTTTCGATGATGCCGGCCACCCGCAGGATGTCGTCCTGGGCGAAACCGGTGGAGATGCGGACACGCTCACCCAGCTCCACCCCCAGCTCCTCCTGCAGCTTATAGCCGATGATGACATCATCGGTGCCCATGGTCAGAAACTTGCCGTACAGCAGGTCATCACTGATATTGACAACCTGGTCGTACCACTCGGGGATTGCACCCTGTACGCGCACGCCGACTTCTTTTCCGGCACTTGAGAGGATTGCCTGGCCGGTGACCCCCGGCGACACCGCCCGGACGTGTGGAAGCTGCTGCAGCTCGCGTGAGGCGTCACACCAGTTGTCGATGGTGTCCCGCTGATGGGGACGCTTCTGGACGTTCCAGGCGATGGTGGCGTCGGGATAACGCTGTGCGATGTCAACGGGCTTACGAGGCACCAGTTCCGGCGCCTCCACCGTCACATGCGGCAGTGAGCCGGTGATGCGGTCGGTCAGCTCCTTCTGCACCCCGCGGATAAGACCGTTGACGAAAATCACAAGCGTCACGGCGACCGCGACACCGGCAACGATCAACAGCGTCTGAGAACCACCCGCCCGGAGATGCCGGACTGCCATCTTCAGTTCAAAGCGCATTGTTGCCTCCGGGATAGTCCACGATATTGGGACTCACGCGGGTGCCGGCCTCCACAGACAGCGGATCCAGCACCACGAGCCGCTCGGTTGTCAGGCCCGAGGTGACCACGGTGCCCAGCTTGCAGGTGCTTCCCAGGCTGACAGAAATGCTGCGGACAACGCCATCATCAATGATCAAAACACGACTGCCTTCCCGCTGGCTTAGCACGGCGGTCGCCGGGACAATGATCTGCGGTGATTGTGGCACCAGGATGATCGTGGCGTCCACCGTCATGCCGCTCTTGAGCCACGGAGCTTCCCCGGTAGGCAGGCATACAACCTCCACGGTTCCCCGCTCGGTATTGGCGCGGGGAGCGACCTCCGTGACCTCCGCATCAACGCTGCGTTCGGGATACACGTCGGTCACCAGCACGGCCTTCTGGCCGACCTGTATCTGCTTGAGGTCGCGTTCGTCAACATCCACGCGCACCTCGGGAATAATCATCTCGGTAACTTTTAGAATCGGGTTGGTGGAGTTCACCAGGGTTCCGGGCCGGTTGACAATCTCGGTCACAACGGCGCTGTAGGGGGCCGTAACATCGGTTTGTTCGAGGCGAGCAAGAGCGGTATCACGCGCCCGGATGGCTTCTTCGAGGCGCTGGCGGGCGACCCGGACGCGCTCGGTGGTGGGGATGGTGCGGACGTTCTCGATACGGGCGGCCCCGGCGTCTCTGGCGGCTTTCAGTGCGGCCTCGGCTGCGCGGATTTCCGCCTCCTGCCGGCGAATCGCCTCGGTGCGGGCGGGTCCCTGGATGTCGTCAAGCCGGGCCTGTGCGGCCTCCACCTGCTTTGTGGCCACTTCCAGTTCTGTCTGCGCGCGCTCGGCCTCCTGCCGGCGAGAGGTTTGCAGCAGCTCCTGCTGGCGGTCCACCTCCACCTGTGCCTGGCTCACCCGTGCCTGCGCGGCATTGAGCTGCTCGCGGGCGGTCTGCCGGGCGGTGAAGGCCCGGTCATATTCCGCCTCAGCAAGTGCCCCCTGGTCATACAGCTTTTTCGCGCGTTCGTAATCGGCCTCCGCGTTTGTGACCTCAGCCCTGATGCTCTGCACCGACGCCTGCGTGTCGAGCAATTGTGCTTTGGCGCGTTCGAGAGCTGCTCGGGCCGTGGCATCGGCATCTGCCAGCCGGTCGGCGCGGTCGGCGTCTCGTTGAGCCTGGGCAAGACGAGCTTTCGTCTGCTGCAGGTCCGCCTGTGCCTGCCGCCGCTGCTGTTCGGTACCGCCGGTTTGCAGCTCCTCGAGCAGCGTCCTCGCGCGGTTGAGCCGCTCCCGGGCCTCATCAACCTGGCCCTGCACTTCCGCACCGGCCTGCTCAAGCTGGGTGGGCAGACGGCGTGCCTCGGCGAGTGCCTCGTCGAGCTGTGCGCGGGCGCTCTGTACGGCTGCTTCGGCCCGCCGCACCTCTGCGGATTCGACACCGGACGACACCCGGGCCACCAGGTCCCCGCGCTCGACGCGGTTGCCCTCATCAACGAAAAGTTCAGTCAAAACGCCGGGAGCCTGTGGACCCAGGGCGCTTTGCTGCAGCCCCGCAACACTACCGCTGACGGTGATCGTCTGCACCACGGGGGCCTCACGGGGATGGACGACCCGTACGACTTTCGGACGTGAACGGAACCATAAAAAAGCGCCGACCACAGCAAGGAGAATAACAGCGAGGAGAATCCATCTGAACACCGGCTTCGCCCACAGTTGGTGCATATCCGACCCCCGTAAATCCCCCGCTCAGCATTTGTGTGCTCAATAACCGTATGGGGGAAAAGCTGCGCCTGTTAATTATCGATATCGTATCAGATAAAAGCGCAGCCCCGCAATGACTGCGGTCTGCGCACTGGCCCTCTCCACCCATGACACCGTCGGTGGACAATTGGTTCGATAAACGATGGTCGGTTATTGTGCGGGGGCCGTCTGCACCTCCACGGGGATTTCGATCGCCAGAGGTCGGGCGACGTCAGTGCTGCGGATGTCGTCGATCTGTGCCAGGACTTCACACCGGGCGCGGGTCCCCTGCAGCCGTGCGATCTTGACGCGGGCAATCATCACATCCCCGCGGAAGATGCCGTATTCATCGCCGGCCTGTGGAAGCGCGTTTTCCGGAAAGGTGAGATAGATGGCGTCGGGGGCGTCACTGATCTGCTGCTCTCGACCCGGTATCAATCCCGGCATCTCGTTGAGCTTCTCCACAAGCGACATCGCCGCCTTATCTGCAGCCCGGCCGACCATACTCTCCTTGACGGCGCTGATGCTGAAGCCGCCGCCTATGTAGCTCTTGGAGGGCAGGACCACGGCGAGGGTGCGGAGCTTTGATTCCTGGCCCTTGAAGATCCCGAGAGGGATTTCAACACCGGTGGTCGTATCAACCGCCTGGCCGCTCAGCTCCACCTTCACTTCAACATACCCACCGATGGAAAAGAGCCCGATGTTGACGCCTGCATTGGTTTCCTTGACGGTGATGCGGGCGGTGAGGTCAAGCAGCGCCGAGGCCCCCCACAGCTTGTCTTTTTCAGGGGCGGTGGTTGGGTCAACGCCGGCGAGCTCCTGTTCGTTGCGGATTTCTCGCATCGTCTCACCACGTGCCAGGACGGTCCAGCCGTGCTCTGCCAACCGCGTCTCGATCAGCTCCGGAAGCCACTGGCGGATCTGACTGGAATGAGGGCCGTCCACCCGCAGCTTCAGAACTGCCAGCCGCTGGGCCGGCACTTTGTTGACCGGTGGCTGCTCCGCGAGGGCCTCGTTGGTGTCGGCTTTCTCTGCATCCGCGAAGGCCGGGATGCACGCAAAAATTGCGAAAATCAGGGCAACAGCGATGGTGGTGCGGATTCTCATGGATAGCACCTCTCATACCAGCTTCTCAAGGCCGCATTAGTACTATACCCTATAGTATAAGACGTGACAAGGGAATAACAGTTCCCTTTTTCTTCAACTTGACGGCGGTGTGCGAACGCGATACTGTACTATCAGCTTACCGGCCACACAACCCCTTGGAGGTCCACCATGTTCTATAGAGTACTGTTCGTGATCCTGGCCCTGATACCCCTTTTGGCGTGTGCTCACGCCCAGCAGCCCCCCACAAGCCCGCCCCAAGTCTCCTTCTGCATGATTGGTGACAGCATCACGCGAGCCGGCGTCGCCGATTACTGGCGCGAGTATCTGCTCGAGGAAATCCCGACCATGGCATACGTGGGGACTCATTCGGCCTGCCTGGGATACAGCCACGCCGGAGAGGGCGGCGACAGCACTCACCGGGTGCTGAGTCGGCTCGACGAGATTCCTGATTGCCCCTACTACCATCTGCTTATCGGCACCAATGACGACAATGCAGCCAGGGAGAAGGCGGAGGTCGAAGAGGTCGCACAGGGAACCTCGGGACGGATCATCGAAATCATCAACGGGCTGCTGCAAAAGCCGAGTGTGGGGAAAGTATTTCTGGCCAGCGTGCTGCCCTGTGCCACTGACAACCCCTTCCGCGACAAAACAAACTCCCGGGTCAACGAGATGCTGAAGGAGCAGTTTGATGAATTGTGGCCGGACGGCCGCGTGGCGTGGGTGGAGTACGAAGCGCCGGTCCGGGCGACGGAAGACTGGGAGCCAAAGATCCGCCTGCACCCGACCAGAGAGGGCTACCGGCTGCTGGCGGAGATTCTCGCAGACGCACTGCGGGATGAGCTGAACATCCCTGAAGAGATTGGCGAACCGGAGCCGAAAGAGAACACGGGCGTGCAGGTCGTGAATCTGTGGGAAGGCGGCGTTGACGGCCACACGACCGCCCCGGTCCTCGCCGACTTCTACACCATCTCTTTCGATGTCACCGGTGTTG
>JAWODS010000459.1:0-4987 GCA_046483205.1 Armatimonadota bacterium
AGAATCCGGCCGGATGGATGAGGCCGTGACCGTCATGACCTGCGACCACGGCGAGATGCTGGGCGCCCACAGCATGTACCAGAAGGGATGCCTGTACGAGGAATCGATTGCACTGCCGCTGGTCATCTGCGCTCCGGGGATCGAAGCGGGGCGCAGGAGCCAGCTTGCCAGCCAGACGGACTTTGCGCCCACGCTTTTGGAGCTTCTGGACCTGCCACCCCTGCAGGAGGCACAGGGTGAGAGCCTGGTGCCGATACTACAGGATGCCGACCATCCATCCCGTCCATATACCTTCTCCGAATTCAATGGACATGTGGACGGGGGAGTGAAGATCCGGGGAGCCATTTCGGACCGCTACAAGTACATCTACGCCCACAACGACGGCGAGCAGCTCTTTGACCTTCACGAGGATCCTCACGAGATGAACGACCTTTCCGACGATCCGGATTATCTGACGGTGAAGGAAGAGATGCGCACGGCGCTGGCCGAATGGATGGAAGCGACCGGCGACTTTGTCACTCCCCGCTTTGACTTCGAGTGAACCGTTTGGGTATAGATCATGAAATGATGATGCAACCGAGGTCCCGGAGATGATCCGGGACCTTTTTGCACTGTACCGGGCAGGCCTGAAGGCAGTGTGCGGCGAATCCCTTATCAACTTGATGAGTGCTGACGGTATTGTCAGGCAGCCGGACTGATGCCCGACAATAGATAGAAAGTGCGACCGCGAGTATTTCGCCTTTGTTCCGGGAGATTACAGGAGTGTGAGCCACCATGCGATTCCCTGTCGGCCTGGCTTTCATTCTGTTGATCGCTGCAACAGGAGCGTGTGCCATGCTGCCCGAGCCGCGCCTGTACGTGGTGCCACTGAGGGTTGAATCCCCGGAGACCACCGCCGGGAGCATGATCGCCGCAGATGTCAATAACGATGGTGCGATGGAGATCCTGGTCACCCGTCCGGGGTATCTCGGCGCATATTCCACGGGCGGAGAGTGCCTGTGGGAGCGCGATGTTCAGATTTGCGTCGGTGGGTCGTCCGAACGGGAGGGGTTGCCCGGCCATCACGGTCCCGGCGTGCAGGCGGCCGATATTGATGGAGACGGGCAGACCGAGGTCCTCTTTCTCACCCGCGACAGCGTCGTGCACGTCGCATCTGGACTCTCGGGGGCCGATGAATGGGCCGCTTCACCGCCGGTTCCTCAGGGCGCAGAGGCCTGGGAGCACCTGGTGGTCGCGAATTTGACCGAGGCGGGCGATGGAGACATCCTCCTGCAGGCCACCAACGCCGGGGGCTACCGGATGGGACGGTACCTCGCCGCATTTCGGCTGAGTGATCTGCAGGCGGGGAATTTCCAGCCGCTCTGGCAGACCGACCGCTTCGTCTCATGCGCCCACAACGGCGCCCGCGTGGCAGACCTCGATGGCGACGGACTCGATGAAATCCTCGGGGTGACGATCCTCGGACCCGATGGCAGGGTGCTGTGTACGATGCCTGTTCGCGGGCACCTGGACTCCATTTATGCCGTTGACGTATCGCCCGCGGTGCCGGGCGTCGAGGTGGTTGCGCTCGAGGAGGGAGGCGGCAACCGCGTGTTCCTGTGCAGCCGCGATCGAGTGTTGTGGATCTCAGACCACAGGGGACAGGAGCCACAGAATGGAGCTGTTGGGCGTTTTGCTCCGCATCTCGAAGCTTTGCAGATATGGTGTCGGAGCCGTTACAGCACCCATCAGAAGCCCTTTGTCTTCGACCACGAAGGGAATCTGGTCGCTGAATGGCAGATGGATGACGTCGCACCCGAAGGCTGGACGGATGCTGGAGTCGAGGTTATCCACACCATTGACTGGACCGGGGAGGACCTCCAGCTCGCCTGCGCGAAGGAGCGCCACACCTCCGGCGATGTCTGTATATTCAACCCGATGAACGGCCGTTTTCGGCTGCATATCAAAGAGCAGGCAGATCGCCTGTATGTGGCCGATTTGCTGGGCGACTGGCGCGAGGAGATCGTCGTCTGGAATAGCAATGAGCTTCACATCTATGAAAACACGATGCCGAATCCGGCCCCGGATCATCCAAGCCTCTGGGATGATCACAACTACCGACGGGCCCGGCAGACATGGAACTATTACAGTCCCTGAGCATTCGCACCTGAGGAGTGTTGGCGCTTATGAAGCATTTACACTGGATCTGCGTCTTTGCCGCGATTGTGATGGTGCTCGCTCCCGTTTTGGCCGAAATCGCCATCGTTGACGAAGGTCAGGGGCGGGCGGCGATTGTGATCTCTGAGGACGCACCCGAGCGGGTCACAAACGCCGCCGCAGAGCTGAGTGAATACCTGCAGCAGTCCTCCGGCGCCGAACTGCCAGTCACCGGCGACGACCGCTACGTGCCGGTCAAATACCCCGTGCAGATACACGTCGGACCGACAGAATATGCTGCCGGGCTGGACCTCGACCTTGGGACCATGGACGGCGACGGGTTTGTGATTGCATTTCCGGATGAAGAGCATATCGTCATCGCCGGCCCCACGGCTCACGGGACGCAGTTTGGGGTGTACGAGTTTCTGGAGCGGTACGTCGGCGTTCGGTGGCTTCTGCCGGGACCCGACGGCACGGATGTCCCGAAGCATTCCACCATTACAATCCCCGCTGAACAGGTGCGGCAGGAGCCGGCATTCATGTCACGTCACATGAGCGGCTATCGGGGAGGGGCACAGGGCGAGTGGCTGGCTCACATGCGCAAACACAGCCGCATCGGCTTCCACCACAACCTCGTCCGGCTTTTCCCGCCCGAGGAGTACACCGAGACACACCCGGAGTTCTTCCCGATTCGCGGCGGTGAGCGGTTTTTGCCACCATCGAATGATACCCACGGCTGGCAGCCCTGCTTCACCGCCCCGGGCATCGTGGATGAGGCCATTAAGAATATCGTCGAATACTTCGACGAACACCCGGACGCGACATCGTATTCCCTTGGCGTCAATGATTCCAGCGGTCACTGCGAGTGCGAGGATTGCCGGGCGCTGGACAGTGGGGAGGAGAACTTTCTCGGACGCCGCGATGTCTCCGACCGCTACTTCGCCTGGGCCAACCAGGTGGTCGAAGGCGTCCTGGAAAAGTATCCCGACAAATGGTTCGGATGCCTGGCATATTCGGAGGTTGCCGAGCCGCCGAAGAATATCAACGTCCACCCCCGCATCGTGCCGTACATGACCTATGACCGGATGAAATGGATCCAGCCGGAAATACGCGCGGACGGGGAAGAGATGACACAACTGTGGGCGGAGGCGACGGGGCGGCTGGGATGGTACGATTATATCTACGGCACCCCGTACTGCCTGCCGCGGGTCTATTTCCACCACCGCAGCGAGTATTACCGCTGGGGCCACGAGCAGGGAGTCCGGGCACTGTATGCCGAGGCGTATCCGAACTTCGGAGAGGGCCCCAAGCTGTATGTTGCCTGGAAGTTGCAGTGGGATCCATACCAGGATGTTGACGGGCTGCTTGATGAATGGTACGCCCGCTGTGTTGGTAAAGAAGCGGCGCCGTATCTGGCAAAATACTATGCCCACTGGGAGGACTTCTGGACGCGGCGGGTTCTCGATTCTCCCTGGTGGACCGACGGGGGCCAGTACCTCCGCTTCAACGACCCCGGCTATCTTGCGGACGTGTCCGAAGACGAGATAACGCTGAGCCGACAGTGGCTGGAGACCGCGGTGGAGAAGGCCAAAACCGAAAAGCAGCGGGCCCGTGCTGAGCTGCTGCTGGACGCATTCGAGTATTACGAGGCCTCGTGGGTCGCCTACAATGCCTCGCTGCAGGCCCCCGAGGTGAAGGTCGAAAACGAGTCGGATGCCCTTGATGTACTGCAGCAGGCGGAGCGTGCCGTGGAGATGGCGCAAAAGCGGCTACAGATGGTCGAAGAGCGGGCCGACCATTCCGTCCTGCAGCATCCCATCCCGCCGACGCGTTACCCCGGGATGCGTGGTGACGGCTGGGGCGCGCAGCTTTTGTGGCGTATCGCAGAATATGTCGGTGACGCCGGCAGCCCCGTCCACCAGCGTCTGCGGGAGATTTCAAAGCAGCCTGAGAACCCATTGAGCGGACACGCTTCGGCACTGCTGGCCCTGCAAACCGGGGAGGGCGAGCTTATCAGCACAAACTCGTCATTCGAAGAGGGCGATGGTCGGGCCGCTGACGGCTGGTACCTGTGGGTAAAATGGGGCGTGGGATCAATGTACCGCTCCGATCAGGTTGCCAGCGACGGTGAATGGAGCTGCTGCTGTGACGGAATGCGCCGCGGCGGGCCGAACCAGGTCGTTTCCATCGAGCCGGGCAATTACGCCGCCGGCTGCCGGATCTATATTCCCGAAGGCCAGGCCGTTCGCGGAACCGTCAGCCTTGGCCTGACGGTGCTCAAGGCCGACGGCCAGAATGCCACCAGCTACGAAACCGCCGTGCATCCGCAGCCGGGTGAATGGACGCAGGGAACCCTGGCGGTCAATATCCCGGAAAAAGTAGCAGGAGAAACGCCGACAAAAGCGCGCCTCATTGTCATTGTCAACGGCTTTGAGCCCGAAGACAAAGTTTATATCGATGAGCTCGAGGCATACAGTCTCACCACCGAGTGAGTGAAAGGAAGTTGCGCAGGATGGACACGCATGATCTGACAGCAGATGTCGTGGTCGTCGGCGGAGGCCTGGCCGGGGTGTGCTCGGCTGTATCCGCTGCGCGAAATGGTGCGGAGACGATATTGATACATGACCGCCCGATGCTGGGGGGCAACACCTCCAGCGAGATCCGGGTGCACGCGGGGGGAGCCGACAATTCCGGGAAAAGACCGCATGCCAGAGAATCGGGGATCATCGATGAAATCCGGCTCGAAGAGGCCGTGCGCAACCCCCAGCGGTGCTATCAGATGTGGGATTTAATCCTGTACGAAAAATGCCAGGAGGAAGATCGCCTGGAACTGCACCTGAACACCACGGCG
>JAWODS010000068.1:0-3381 GCA_046483205.1 Armatimonadota bacterium
GATAATCGACAAAGTCTTCACTCCGACAGACAATGGCGACTGTTCCCGGCGCGGCCTCCGCGAGCTCCAGGCGGGACACCTCCGAGATCAGTGGCGCACCGTCAAATGGTTCATGCACTGCCGCAAAGACGCTCTGAAGATCAGCTCCCTCGCGCCGCAGCAGGATCGCGGGCATCCAGAAGTCATATACACGTGCACTGCTGCGGTTGGCCCGGCGGATCGACGGCAGCCTGCCAAAGAACGCAGTGGTATCGACCATGCCCGGGATACTCGTTCTCATCCCCGCTCCGTCCTCGCACACGAAATCGGCGGTGAAATCGTCATCCGCACGCGCCGATTGCACCTCGCGAAACAGGCCGTAGGAGTTGTTTCGCCCGTCTATGATGTTGCGGCCGTATTCGCTCGGCCAGCGGTGGAACTCGACGCCCTCGGGCAGCAGGTTTTCTCCATGCTCCTGCAGTGACAAATCCGTCTGAAGCGTCTGCTCTTCGTCCGCACTGCCGTGCAGCACCCAGTCATGTTTGCTGCCGCCGGTCACACGAAAGACGTCCACCACATACGCCCCACCATCCGGGAGTTTCACCACGGCCAGCGCCCGGCGGTATTCGGAGCATTTTTCCGGATACGCCCCCGCACCCGAGGCCTCACAATACCGGACGGTGTCGCCCGCCTCCGCCCATGACGCCAGGTGGCCGTCGGCGGGTGGGTTGGTACCCGACGTTCGCTGGTCCTGCTCATCCACCAGGACAAGGTTGTGGGCGAGGCTGCTGTTGGCGTAGGGCCGCAGGATGGTGTGGGTGTAGCCGATGTCACACGCCAGCTCGCGTCCCTGCCCAAACAGAATGAGATTGAGGGTATCGGCGTGGGTGTGTCCGTATCCGCCGCTGAAATGCAGATGGGCCTGCACGCCGTTTTGCCCGCGTCCCATTCCCAGCATGGCGTGGCCCATTCCCCAGTGCAGATGGGTGGGTATGGGCTCATCAGGCACGGGGTGACTGCCCGCCGACAGGTTTCTGGGGGCCCAGGTGTCATGGATGCAGGTGTATGGGCCATGGGGCATCCGCGTATTTTCCAGCGCCTGCAGCGACTCCGCCAGAAACGGCAGGTCTCTTTCGGCCTGCAGATTCTCGATATGCAGCCCGTCTTCAGGATTCACGTAGCCCTCGGGATCGCTGTAGCCCGCCAGAGGCCCCGTCGCACACCCCATAAGTCCTTTGACGGTCTGTGAATGATACGACGGGGCGCATTCCTTCCAGTTTCCGTCCGGGAAAAACTGCCACTTCAGAATCAGCTTTACCCTCCGAACAGCATCGTGAACGAATTCCGGTTCTCCGATAACCCGCCCGATAACTGACAGACCGCGTATGAGACTGGGATCCATGTTTCCGAGATAAATCGGGTAGCTGCGGGCGAAGTTGGCCGTCGCCCGGAGGAACTGCTCGATGTTCTGTCGCACATCATCGCCCGTTTGGTCCGCGAGGCTATCGAGCGCTTCCGATGCGGCGATCCGGTCATAGGCATACGCGAGATTGACCGGCATCTCTGAGTAGAACCAGCCATTCCAGCCCCCGCCGCGGCGGTTGGACCAGTACGGATAGTGTGTCTCCGTCCTGTGACCCTGCATCTCTCTGGCCAGCCCCGGCACCGGCTGCACGCCATCCGGCGGATTGAGCGACGGGATGTCATACAGCACGGGACTGCCGGATTTGCGGCAGCGCTGGGCGTTGTAATGGGGATAGACCTGCGCAAGCCTGTGCAGGATCATCGCCGCCTGCCGCGCATACTGCTCCTCCCCACTTCCCGCGTACAAATCGGCCAGTTTTTCCGCCATCCGCTCGAGGTAAGCCTTTTTGAAGGCGTGTATCCGCCCCGGCAGATAATACTTGTACCCGTCGGGGCCTTCGTAATAGCGGTATTCGTTGATCTGGCCGGTGGGATCTTCGATGCGATCCACCTGATCGGTCGGATACTGCTCATTCGGAAAGACCATGCCGCAGTTTGCGCACTCCAGGCGGTCGGGCTCCTGCGGCGACCAGCGCCAGTACGTTTTGCGATCCCGCCTTCCCCCGGGATACTCGCAATTGGGGCAGGCGATGATGTAGAAGGGCGATTTCGCAGGAAGCCACGCGGCAATCTCATCCTCACTCATGTCCATCACGAAACCAGTTTCAGTCCGCAGCCGTTGCTCGTCTGAATCACTAACTGAAGCCGGGAAAACCGGGTGGGAGACCTCGTAGCCCCACACCGTCACACACAGGCTGAAAAGAAGCACGGCACACAGGGAAAAAGACACGGGGAATACACTGTTCACTGACATCACCATTTCGCTGAGTCTGCTCCTGCACTGTCATCCGAAATGCGCGCGGGCGGTTCCCGATGCAGGGGGTACGGCCATTACGCCACGGTGGAAAGTCCCCCGGGCTACCCCACGAAATAAGGGGAACTCACCCGCCACTGCCCAACCACTTCGCCGCATCGCCCACACAGCCCTGCCACCGTCTTTGTGGCGGCGAGGTGCAATCGGACGCACAGGTGCCATTTCTTCGCACCGATGCGCGGTGATCGTCAAAGGCGGCAGACTCCAGCGCTCCGCAGGCTCCCGCCATTCTATAGATTGTGCTCATTGCCGGGCATTGATGAGGCACTGGAGCAGGTCCCGGGCGTGGCAGTCTCAGCCGCTGGTTGGTCGGGCGGACCGACAGCGTCACGAACGACGGACAGCAACTCCCCGGCTGCCAGCGGTTTGCGAAGGTGGTGCACAGCCCCGAGAGCCTCGCTGTGCTTTTCGTACTCGTGCCCGACAAAGGAGCCACTGAAGACAATCACCGGAGGGCTTCGAGATCCCCACCGTGACGCCATCGAAAGAAGCACGTTGTAGCCATCCAGATCCGGCATGTTAATATCGAGGATCACCAGGTCCGGATCGTTTTTCTCCGCAGCATCCAATGCCTGGCGTCCGTTCGCCGCTCCGATGACCGCATAGCCCTGCGACTTTAGTATCTCGCACACCACATCCCGGACCGCAGCTTCATCGTCTGCCACGAGGATTGTCCTGGCCGTTTTCATGGGTGATGCCATTGCTCCGTTCAGGTCGATTATTTCGCCAGTACACGCGAAACCGCGAGTGCGGTTTCAGCTTCGCATAGATACCATACAATTCGGTACAAACTGCCCGCACCTGAAGCGAAACATGGCCGGAAACAAGCATGACACAAAAAAAGACCTCCCTGCGCTATCCAGGGAGGCCAATATTGCTGGCGGGGCTGACGGGACTTGAACCCGCGACTTCCACCTTGACAGGGTGGCACTCTTAACCACTGAGCTACAGCCCCACAAAAGCTGTGTTGGAAAAACTGCCGGCGAGTTGTTTCCGATTGCCCG
>JAWODS010000073.1:0-7922 GCA_046483205.1 Armatimonadota bacterium
CATCAGATAACCGGCGGTGTGCACCGGGCACCAGTACAGTCGCTGCAGCCGAATGCTCTGCAGTACCTCCGCCTGCCAGTGGGGGTCCGGGCCGAAAATGAAAACCATTGTCACGGGCGTGGCGGTCTCGATGATGACATTCTGCAAATCGTTGTCGGCCCACACCCGTGCCTGGCGCCGCAGCAGGAAATGAAATGGTATCACCGTTCGCGTGTTTTCTCCCAGTGCGTCCATAATTTCAGGATACCGGTCTTCGGAAACTTCCATACGCTCCTCCATCAATGAGCGGGCACCACCACGTGCAGGTGCCGCACCATATTGTTTTTCGGGATGCGAATGTGTTGGCCCACCTGAAAGTCGAACTCCCTGGTCAGCGTTGCCGACAGGTCTTCGGCCGACACGATGGCTGCACGGTCGGCAATATCGTGAATCTTTCTCAGCAGATCACCATACAACCCTTCGGTCACCGGCACGTTGCGGCCGTAGGGCAGGTCGAGGACCGCCGCATCAAAGTGCCCCGAGAGCTCGCGTGCGTCGGCCACGAAAACTCGTTTGGGCATCCCCACTGCCTCGAGATTTTCAGCGGCCTGCTTGATGATCCTGCCGTTGAGGTCACAGCCGACGGCTTCGACCCCGATGGACAGTGCTTCAATCAGGGGGACGCCCACTCCGCAGCATGGATCAATGAGAGTATCACCCGGCGCGGCGACCAGATTGATCATCCCCCGGGCAAAGCGCGTCGGCAGCGAGCCGGAAAAGAAGTTCGGGCGATCCTCATGGGCGGGCCAGTCCTGCCTGTAGCGGGAGATCACCGGTCCAACACCCCACCAGTCCGGAGTGGCGATGAGGCCCAAAACGACCGTCGGATTGTCCAGATCAGGGTGTCCCGTAATCGCGTTGGCCGTGGCGATGATTGCATCCATCGTATTCACACTGAACCCGGGTGTCGGTGCAAAACGCTGGATCCGAAAGCCCTCCCACGCCAGGTTCTCCTCCCGGGCGTCCGCACACATCGCCTGCAGGCTCTCGCCCGATGCCTCCACCCGGATGCAGGTGGAGATGAATGCGGCGTGGGAAATGTCAGCGGCGAAATCCGCCAGCCCCATGCGTGAGGACGTCTCCTGCCCGGTGAATGCATTGAATTCCGCCCGTGCAAAATCCGCATGATGCTGCGGAGCCGCCAGAATGTAGGCGTACATCATCGCCCACCCCGCAGATCGCTGCAGGATGGATCGATGAAGCTCCAGGGATACTCGTCCGCGGGGACCATGACTTCTCCTGCGGCGGCCTCCAGGTCATGACCGGCCACGGCGAAGAAACTGGCCGTATGCGAGAAATCCGCCCGTGTCAACGAGGCCTCGACAAGAGCTTCTCCAAGCCGTCGGTCGCCGCGAGAAATGGCGGTTTGCACGGCCGCCCATCTCGCCGACGCGGTTCGCACCTCCACGCTACCAATCTCCTGCAGCTCGCGCCGGACGGTCTTCAGGTGTCCGCGCATGGTTCGATAATCAGGAACCCCCACCGCCTCAAAGAGCGTGTGGGGCTTGGGGACAAATGGGCTGACACTGGCGGTGAAACGGCAGTCCGGAAATTGCCGAATCAACCGTGTGATAAGCTCGGGAATGGCACTGCGATCGGCTTCCGTTTCGCCGGGGAGACCGACCAGGAAATACAGCTTCACCGCCTTGAGACCCGCCTCGAGCGCTCCGGAAATGCCGTCGAAGAGTTCCTCGTCCGTGAGCGTCTTGCCGATGGTGCGCCGAAAATCTTCGGAGCCGGTTTCCGGGGCGAATGTGACCGACTGCCGCCCGGAGGCCGCCAGCACCCGGAAGATGCCCTCATTATTGCCGTCGGCTCGCAGCGAGGAGACCGATACGGTCGGACGTGGCGACATATCCAGGAGCATCTCGGACAGCTCATCCAGCCACGGGTAGTCCGACAGCGTCGGGGCAATCAGGCCCACGCGCGTGGTATGTGGCAGTATTGCTTTCACGGCTTCGACTATCGTTTCGGGCCTCCGCATTCTCACGGGCCGGTAAATCTGTCCGGCCAGGCAAAACGAGCAGCCCCGTCCACATCCCCTGCCCAGCTCGGTGAGATAGCAGTCGGCGAACTCGGTGTCCGATGTCAGGAGTGCCGTCTCGGTCAGGAACTCGTTAATATCGGGCGCACAGCGACGGGAGACCGGGTCCGGGCTTTCGGTGCACACGATGCCCTCACATTCTCCGAGGTACTCGCGCCATTGTTTCCGCGGAAGCTCGGCGAGTCGCCTCAGGTGCGGGACAACGGGCTCGATTTCACCGATATACACGGCGTCGAAAATGTCCAGTACCGGAGCCGGGTTCGCCGTAAAGCACGGGCCCCCGCCGATGATGAACGGGTCGTGGTCAGTCCGCTGGTGCTGCATGCAGGGCACCCCGCCCATCTTCAGCATCAACGGCAGCTTCAACCAGTCGAGCTCGAAGGAGGTCGTCACCGCCAGCAGATCGAACCCCCCCAGCGGCGTATTTGCTTCGAGCGATCGAAGCGTTTCATCGGATCTCAGCATCTGTTTCAACGGTTGATTTTCCGGTAAAAAGCACCGTTCACACGAAATCCCGTATCCTTCATTCAAAAGCGAATACAGCGTGTGAACGGCCAGGGAAGACATTCCTGTGTAATAGGTGTTGGGATAGACCAGGCATGCCTGAAGCGCCGATGGATCTGTATAAACCGGCCCAATCGGCGTTTCCAGCGGTCTTTTTGGGGAACGTGGAGTGTCCATGGCAGTCACCGTTTTGACTATAGCAGAGCCATAGAGGGCGGACAAGTGGCATGTCTGATGGCGGTGGGGAGGTATAAAAACGGATCTGCCAGAAAAAAAAGAGTCAATGAAGGAGGATTGTGGCCGGAGGCGGAAGAAAGCTATGCTTGTTTGATGGGCAAATGTGTCTTATAATATATAGCCACAGCGTCGCTGTTGGGCCTCGCTGTCATGATGTCGTGGTAATTTTGACCGCCACACGCATGGAGTTCAGCATAATCAACGTATTGGAGAAAAGACCCGATGATTGACGTTGACAAACTGGTACACGAAGCGCAACCGTCGGATGAAGACGAGATTCAGCGGCAGATACGGCTTCCGTGGCCTGATGCATTTCGGATCAGCATGCGGAATGTGACGCTGCGGCTGGGCCGCGCGGCCATCACGGCAACCGGCGTCGTCCTGGGCATCGCCTTTTTGATGTCCGTGTGGACCGCCAACGTGGCCAAAGAGGCCGTTCGAGAAGAACAAATCCTCCCGGCAACCGGACAGGTTCAGCAGCAGCAGGCGCTGGACGCGGAAGCCGACAAGGCGTCGGCTGCCACGCCGGCTGAGACAGCGGAAGAGGAGGCCAAGTCCCAGGCCCGACAGACCTGGCTGGTGATCATGTCCCTGCTGGTCTGTGGTGTGGGTATTACCAACTCCATGCTGATGTCGGTCACCGAGCGGTTTCAGGAGATCGGCACGATGAAATGTCTCGGGGCGCTTGACGAGTTCATTGTTCGACTGTTTCTCATCGAGACGGCGGTCCTTGGCTTCCTCGGCTCACTGGTCGGCGCTATTGTCGGCCATCTGATTATGTTAGTGGTGTATATGATCAAAGAGGGCGCGTCCATCACGGCGAAGATGGATTGGGGCCAGATGTTCATTTACCTGGTCATTGGCTTGGTCATCGGAATCGTCATATCCCTGGCAGCCGCCGTCGCCCCGGCCGTCCGAGCCGCTCGGATGGCGCCGGCAGCCGCACTGCAAACTGAAATCTAAGCACTATTGCCTCGCGCATTAGGAGTGAAAACAAATGGCTAAAATCGAGTGCCCTGATTGTGGCGAAACGATTGAGACCGAAGGTCTCGTAACGGTCTGCCCGAACTGTGGCCGCGACATGAGTGACGTCATGAGCGAAATGGGCAGCAGCACGGGCAAGAAGTTTGAGGATACTCTGGGCGATGACGCGGTGACCACTCACGAGTACATCGTCCGCACCAAGGGGCTGACGAAAATCTACGTCATGGGTGAGGTGAAGGTTCCCGCACTCCGTGGTGTCGATCTCGACATCAGGCGTGGTGAGTATCTCTCCATCATGGGACCGTCCGGCTCCGGCAAATCAACCCTCTTTAACATGGTGGGCGGCCTCGACAAGCCGACAGACGGCACCTGTTTTATCGAGGAAGTTGACATGGCGCAGCTCGACGCGTTTGAGCTGGCGTGGCTGCGGTGCCGGAAGATCGGGTACATCTTCCAGACATTCAACCTCATCCCCGTCATGACGGCTCTGGAGAACGTGACACTGCCGATGATTTTCGCGGGCATGAGCTCCGACGAGATGCTGGACCGGGGTGCGATGCTTCTGGAGATGGTCGGTCTCGGCGACCGCCTGCACCACAAGCCGGCCGAGCTTTCAGGCGGACAGCAGCAGCGTGTTGCTGTGGCCCGCTCGCTGGCCAACGGCCCGGCTATCGTCCTGGCCGACGAACCGACCGGAAACCTTGACCTGCAGACTGGCAAGGAGATCATCGAGCTGCTCAAGGAACTCAACGAGCGCAGCGGCACCACCGTCATCTCCGCCACGCACGACCTGAAGATGATCAACGTCTCCGACCGGGTCGTCCATATCCGTGACGGTGCCGTTGAACGCATCGAAAACCGTGCCGATATTGACCTCGACGTCGGTTCCATGGGTGATGAAGAGGAAGAGCCTGCAGAGCAGGTCGTTGGCGGAAACGTGGACGAGGTCGCCGTGGACGAAAGCGAGGAGTAAGGGTCTCCGACCTCAGAGTCCGCCGAACTCGAATATGAGTGTTTATTGCACAAACAGAAAAACGGGCATGCAGCCGCCGCCATGGGCTGCATGTCTATTTTTTTGATTAAGATGTGACGAGTTGGGAATAATTGCAATGACGGGTACGTCTTCATCGGCACAGATGTCGGAAGCCGATACTGCGGGTCGGTCGGTGAAGGTATCCCAGGGGCCTCCGCAGGCAGTCTGTGCCGGGGTGAAACAGAGTGAATGATCTGTTGTCGCGTCGTCCGGGTGGATTTACGCTCATTGAGCTTTTGGTGGTCATCGCGATCATCTCCATCCTCGCCTCGATGCTGATGCCGGTGTTCTCCCGCGCCCGGTCAAAGGCCCGGCAGAGCGCCTGTCAATCGAACATGCACCAGCTCGGTCTCGCGGTCAAGATGTATGCAGATGACTATGACGAGATACTCCCGCTGTGGAGCCTGGCCGGGGGGAATCCGGACGGCTCAGGGCGCAGGCCGGGGCCGGTAGGCGCATGGGACGAACAGATTATGCCCTACATGGAGAATAAACAAATACTGTTTTGCCCTGAGAATCCGTACGGGCGGAGTAACCGGTCGTATTCGATGCCGCGGTATGTGAGCGGCGTGGAAATTGGACGCATTCCGAATGTCGTCGAGACAGTCATCCTGGCTGAAAAGGGCGCGTATCCGCCCGGCTCGTGGGAAGATGCAGCCATGGAGAACTTCCACCAGTCAACCAGCAGGACGCCGGACGAACGGTACTTCCATTTTAACGGGAAGAATTTCTTGTTTTTAGACGGTCACGTTAAGTGGTATAATAAAAGCAGTGGACCTTTTGTCGCTGAACACAGGGATGGCTCAGAGCCCGGGGACTGCGAGTACGCTCAACCGGCTCCAGCGGGCGACTGGCCTCCGTGAAGAATTCATATTATCAGCCAATTGCAGCCTGAAGGGGTGTGTTGGATGGACGCAAGAAACCGCAGCAGGGGCTTTACGCTCATAGAACTTCTGACAGTTATTGGAATCATCGCTGTCCTTTCGGCCATTCTGTTTCCCGTTTTCAGCAGTGCGCGAGAGAAAAGCCGCCAGATCGCCTGCATGAACAACATGCAGCAGATCGGCAAAGCGCTACTTCTCTATATCGAAGACAGCGGCGGTTTCATGCCGACATGGTGCCTGGTTCACAACAACCCCGGCTCTGCACCTTCGGCGCCTGATGAAGAGGGATTTTTGACCTGGGACGCCCAACTGATGCCGTATCTGGACACCTCACAGGTCTTTATTTGCCCTTCGAATCCCAACGAAGGCGGCGGCTCAGCACGCGGCTACGCAATCGCACACTATACCCAGGTGCCGGTCAGCGGCGGCGTTTTGGACAATCAATGGCAGGCCATGAAGGGCTGTTATCGCGATCTTATGCCGGCGCCGTCTCGCACCGTCTTCATCTATGAAAAGGGCGCCAACCCACCGGGGGCATGGGGCGACTGCCTCGGGCAGAATGTCTGGGAAACCCATGGCCACAAATCCGACGGCAGCCCGGCATCCAGCGAGGAAATGTTTCACAACAACGGCAAGAATATCCTGTATTGTGACGGCCATTCCAAGTTCTCACCTTCCAACAGCTATCCGTTTAACTACAATTCCGGTCGCACCACCCCTCTCGCGGCCATAGACGGAGACGTCTGGTTTGCCGCGAAACAGTCCGATGGTGGTGACTGGCCGGCGCGGAAGTAAGCCGCTGTCAGTGCAAAACACAAAAGACGCTCCTTGAGGGGCGTCTTTTCTTTTTGCGCTGAAGGCCGCGCGCCGGAGGTAGAGAAATGACTGATGCCACAGCCGGTGAGGCGCGGGCTCGAAAAGTTTTATAAGATCAGAATGAACGCAGGAGGACATCAACGATGGACACGCTGAAAGTTGGCGTCGTGGGCTGTGCCGGTCGTGGAGGATCGTTCCTCAATACCTTCAACCTGCATCCACAGACAACGCTGCACGCCCTGTGTGATATCAATGAGGAAGGGCTTCAGGAGCGGGGCAGGAAGATGGGCATTGATGACAGGCTCCTGTTCACCGAGTACGAGCGGATGCTGGACGAAGGCGGTGTTGACATCGTTCTCATCGGAACGCCCATGCCGCTGCACGCCCCTCAGTCGATAATGGCACTGGAACACGGGGTTCATGTGCTGTCGGAGGTCCCCGCTGCTGTGAATATGACGGAGGCCCGAGATCTGGTGAAGGCGTGTGCAAACAGCGATGCGACGTACATGATGGCGGAGAATTACACATATATGAAGCCGAACGTGCTGGTGCGCGAGCTGGCGCGCCGGGGGCTGTTCGGCGAGATGTATTTTGGCGAGGGCGAGTACCTCCACGAGCTCAAAGAGCTCAACGAGGTGACCCGGTGGCGGCGCAAATGGCAGACCGGTATCAATGGCTGCACATATCCCACCCACAGCCTCGGACCGGTGCTGCAGTGGATGCAGGAGCGGGTGGTCACTGTGAGCTGCGCGGGCAGCGGCCATCACTATACCGACCCGCGCGGGGATCAATACGAAAACGAGGACAGCATCATCATGCTGTGCCGCATGTCCGGCGGCGGGCTGGTGAAGATCCGCGTGGACATGCTGTCAGATCGTCCGCACAACATGACGTACTACTCGCTGCAGGGCACTGATGGGGTGTATGAGGCCGACAGGGGTCTGGACGACGAGCCGAAAATATGGCTGCGCGAAATCCATGGCGATGACCCTGAATGGCATCCGCTGTCCGAACTCGAGGAGCAGTTCATGCCCGAGATATGGAAAAATCCGCCCGAGGCCGCGCTCAAGGCCGGACACGGTGGCGGGGATTATTTCGAGATCATGGACTTCGTCGAAGCGATCAGCAGCGATACAGAGCCGCCCGTCAGTATCCACGATGCCATGGACATGACGCTGCCGGGCCTGGTGAGCCAGCAGTCAATCCAGCAGGGTTCGGTGTGGCTGGACGTGCCGGACTCGCGCGACTGGTAAGATCACAGGTCGAGCGGCCTGCCGGTGTCCAGATTTACCACTGTGAGCTCACCGTCTTCGATGCAGGCGCATGTCGGGACAGCCAGCGCCGGATCCTCAGCCAGGGGATAGGTTGTCGTGCCGGGGTT
>JAWODS010000251.1:0-7775 GCA_046483205.1 Armatimonadota bacterium
CTATGTGAACGAATCTTAGGTTTTTTGTGGGTATGTTTAAAAGACGTAGTTCTCTTAATGGAATAAGTGCAGCTGGGTCAACGGTGTAAGAATCAGTGTATAAGCATAATGATTTTCCTGTCGCGCCCTCGGAGGAAGCGGTCAGCCAGGTGGCCCCACCCGTGCAAATGCAGCTTTTCGAAGGCGTGCGCGACCCCGTCGTCGAGGAGATCAAAAAACTCGACCTCGACACGATGTCGCCCATCGAGGCGATGATGATGCTCAAGGAGCTGAAAGACCAGGCGGAGGAGTAGGACATTTCACAGTGTATCGGTCGGGCTTCACAGAAATGAGGGGATGATGAGGGGTTCGGGACCGCCGTTATCCGTTTATGTAGTCCATCCGCTGTCACGCAGGAAGCGTTCGGACCCGCGGCCCATGGTTTCGAGCTGATCCAGCACCTTCCCCGTTCCCAGAGCCACCGAGGAAATCGGATCATCGGGCACGTGCACGGGGATGCCCGTTTCGAGGTGCAGCAGGCGGTCCAACCCGTCCAGAAGCGCCGTCCCGCCCGTCAGTGTAATTCCACGCTCGATAATATCAGAGGCCAACTCCGGAGCCGTGCGTTCCAGCAGCGCCTTGACAGCCTCCACGATCTGGATGACGTTCTCGGCGAGCGCTTCGCGGACTTCAGGGGAGCTGACGATCACGGTCTTCGGAAGCCCGCTGACGATATCCACGCCCCGGACCTCCATCTCCTCCTCCTGCTCCATTTCGAAGGCGGAGCCGATTTCTGTCTTGATCATCTCGGCCGTTCGCTCACCGATATCGAGGCTGTACACATGGCGGATATGACGGATGATGGCTTCATCCAGAGCATTTCCGCCCACCCGCAGGGAATCGCTGACAACGATGCCGCCAAGGGATATCACGGCGATGTCTGTGGTGCCTCCGCCGATGTCCACAACGATGTTTCCACCGGCACTGGCGATGGGGAGACCGACACCGATCGCGGCAGCCATCGGCTCTTCGATCGGAACAACCTTCCGGGCTCCGGCGGCCTTGGCAGCTTCGAGGGCCGCTCGCTCTTCGACCGGCGTGGCGCCAGAGGGGATGCAAATAACGACGGTGGGCTTGAAAAAGCGTGCGTGACGGCCGCAGGCCTTGCGAATGAGGTATCTCAGCATTTCGCGGGTGACGGAGTAGTTGGCGATAACGCCGTCGCGCAGCGGTCGAATAGCGACGATGTTTCCGGGAGTACGTCCGAGCATCTCGCGGGCCTCGTGGCCCACCGCCAGCACCTTGTCGGTGCTTTGCGACATGGCCACGACCGAGGGTTCGCGTACAACGATACCGCGTCCCCGAGCATACACAATGATGCTCGCTGTGCCGAGGTCAATACCCAGGCGATCACCGAGTCTCAGCATATTCGGCGCTGCCGCCCTCCGGCATAGCTATGCGGGTCATGTCGCCGCCGATATTGCGGAACTTGGCTTCCACGTCTTCGTATCCGCGGTCGAGGAACTCTGCGGCGGAAACTTCTGTCGCTCCCTGTGCGGCAAGGCCCGCCAGCACAAGGGCGGAGCCGGCGCGGATGTCTGTCGCCTCCACTGGAGCGCCTGAAAGCTTCCGCACACCCCGAATGATCGCAACACTGTCTTTGACCTGGATGTTGGCCCCCATCCGCATCAGCTCATCAACGTGGGTGAAGCGGGCGTCAAAAATCGTTTCTTCGATGATGCTGGTTCCCACGGCAAGTGCCGCCAGAACGGTGGCATTCGGCTGAAGATCAGTCGGGAAGCCCGGATATGGGGCGGTGTTAATCTCAAACGCCATCGGCCGCCGGTCTCCGACCACGCGCACCCAGTCAGGACCTATCTCCACCTGCAGCCCTGCCTTCCAGAGCACATCGAGCACGGTGGTCATGTGGCGCGGCTGGACGCTGGTGGTGATGACATCGCCGCCGGTCACTGCCCCCGCCATCAAAAAGGTGCCTGCTTCGAGACGGTCGGGAATGGACCGGAACCGACATCCGTGCAGGGAATCGACACCGTGAATCGTCAACACATTTGTGTCCACACCCTCAATACGGGCTCCTGCGTCACACAAAAACTGCTCACAGCAGACAACCTCGGGCTCACGGGAGGCGTTTTCGATGATCGTGGTGCCTTCGGCGAGGGTCGCTGCAAGCATGATATTGACGGTGGCACCGACGCTGCAATACCTGCTGTCCATGATGATGTGAGCGCCGGTGAGCTGGTCGGCCCGGGCGTACATGACGCCGTGCTCTTCGCGGACCACCGCACCGAGCTGTTTGAAGCCGTTAATATGAAAATCCACCGGCCTGGAGCCGATAACACATCCGCCGGGAAGCGGCACTTCGGCCTCGCCCGAACGCGCAAGAAGAGCCCCTGCAACGTAAAATGATCCGCGCATCTTGCGGACCAGGTCATACGGGGCGCGGACTGAGGAGATGTTGGAAGCATCGATACGCAAAGTGGAGGAGTCGATAAACTCGCAATCTGCTCCCAGGGAATCGAGCATGCGTATCATGACATGGATATCGTCGATACGAGGAACGTTTTCGATGTAGGATTCGCCGTCCACGAGAAGCGCTGCAGCCAGAAGTGGCAGTGTGGCATTTTTGGAGCCACTGACTCGCACTTCGCCGTCCAGCGGTTTGCCGCCTACAATTCGAATACTACTCATTGGACGCATCCCTCCCCGGTCTGGGTCATTGCTGTGTATCGGCTGCGAATGGCTCTTCATCATCTGGTGTGAGGCTCAGCCCGTCCAGCTTTTTGGGCCGTGCGCAACCGCGCCGTAGCCCGCACCAGAGCTGCGTGCGCCCGATCAGTATCAATGCCGCGTTCCGCCCGGGTGCGCGGCGGCATTTCAAGCCGGCGTTTCGCCCGCTCCAGTGCCTCGCGCGCACGGGCAACATCTATTTCATCTGCCGATTCAGCCGTATCAGCCAGAACGGTGACCCTGTTTTGGAATACCTCCATCACGCCTCCGCTGACAGCCGTGAAACGGTCGTTGCCGTCCAGGTGGAGCGTAATGACGCCCGCTTTCAGGCCCATCACCAGCGGGGCATGACCCGGTCTTACTCCCAGGTACCCTTCTTCGCCCGGGACAACCAGGCCCTCCACTCTTCCCTCATATTCTACACCAGACGGGGTGACAATCTCAACACCCAGTTCGTTTTTGAGGGCCTGTTCGGCCATCATCAGGCCTCCCCGGCGTGATCTTCGACCACTTCGTCGATACTCGCCTTCATCCGGAACGCCTGTTCGGGCAGGTCGTCGTACTCGCCTGTGAGGATGTTTTCAAAACCGTCCACAGTCTGTTCAATGGGCACATACACACCGGGAATCGAGGTGAACTGCTCGGCGACGAACATCGGCTGCGTCAAAAACTGCTGCACGCGCCGCGCTCGTGCCACGGTCTGGCGGTCTTCTTCTGACAGCTCGTCAATACCGAGAATGGCGATAATGTCCCGCAGGTCCCGGTAGTGCTGCAGAAGCTCCTGGACATCGCGCGCAACCTTGTAGTGCCTGTCGCCTACCACGCGCGGGTCAAGAAGTCGCGAGGAGGATGCGAGTGGATCGACGGCCGGGTAGATGGCCTGTTCAAACAGCTCGCGTGACAGGTGGATACTGGCGTCAAGATGGGTAAAGGTGGTCACCGGTGCCGGGTCGGTGTAGTCATCGGCCGGGACATACACGGCCTGCACGGATGTGATCGAGCCCTGCAGCGTCGAGGTGATTCGCTCCTGTAGCTCGCCCATTTCCGTGTCCAGTGTTGGCTGGTAGCCGACGGCTGAGGGCATGCGCCCGAGCAGCGCCGATACCTCCGAGCCGGCCTGGGTAAAGCGGAAAATGTTGTCGATGAAAAGCAGGACGTCCTGCCCGCTTTCGTCGCGGAAATATTCGGCCATCGTCAGGGCGCTGAGACCAACACGGAGCCGGGCTCCGGGCGGCTCGTTCATCTGGCCGAAGACGAGGCACGTCTGCTCTAACACACCGGCCTCATCCATCTCATTATACAGCTCATTGCCCTCACGCGTGCGTTCGCCAACACCGCCAAATACCGATACACCCTCGTGCTCGGTCCCCACGTTGCGGATGAGCTCCATGATCAGCACGGTCTTGCCGACACCCGCGCCGCCGAACAGCCCGATTTTGCCGCCCCGTGGAAACGGGCACAGCAGGTCAACGGACTTCAGCCCAGTCTCAAACTGTTCCTCGGCGACATCCTGCTGGCTGAAGCCGGGAGCCTCACGGTGGATGGGCCACAGCTCGGAGTCTTCGAGCGCCGGGCCGTGATCAATGGGCCGTCCCAGCACGTCAAACATCCGTCCCAGCGTTTCATTCCCCACCGGGACGCGTATCGGGTGGCCGAGGTCTTCGGCGTCCATGCCCCGCACCAGTCCGTCGGTGATGTCCATGGCGATGCAGCGGACGGTGTCATCACCGAGATGCTGGGCCACCTCGACCATCAGATCAATGTCGCGCTCTTCAGCACGAATGCGAACGGCACTCATCAGTTCAGGCAGGGCGTCGCCGGGGAAACGCACATCCACGACCGGCCCTCGCACCTGCAAAACTTTCCCTGTTGCCATGTCTGGTTGCCTTCCTGTAGCTGCGTCTGTACACAAAAATGTGATGACGGCAAAACCGTAGCCGTCGGGACAATCGATATTGGGCGCTGCCTTCTGTCAGGACCCTGCCTGCTTTTATTGAAACGCGTCACCACCGACAGGGCGATGCGGCAGAGACTGCGGGTTGGATCATGAGCCCTGGCCGAGCGCTTCAGCCCCGGTGATGATGTCAAGGACCTCACGAGTGATTTTCTGCTGCCGTGCGTGGTTCAGACGCCGCCGCAGCCTGTCTTTCATATCCTCGGCGTTGTCAGAGGCAGACCGCATGGCCAGCATGCGTGCGGCATGTTCGGCCGCCAGTGCCTGGACCAGGTTGTACACGATCCGTGCCTCCACAGCCATCGGAAGCAGTGTTTCCAAAAACTGCGGGGCGTCCGGCTCGAAGATGTATTCCAGCTCATCGTCCTGCTGCATGTCGGCTTTGGGCAGTGGCAGGATTTGCTCCAAAACAGCCTCCCACTGCGTGGCGCTGTGGAATTCAGTATAGGCCATCTGGAGGACTTCAAACTCTCCGTCATCAAACATTGCCCGAATTTCTGCAGCCGCGTCTCGGCCCGCATTGGGGTCCTGCATGTCGGCCAGTTCAGGATAGGTCTGAACGAGATTCCAGCCGAGCCGCCGGGCCTGCACACACGCCTTCTGCCCGAATGCGATCACCTGCACCTGGCAGCCGATCTCATCGATATAGTCGCGGCCGACCTGTGTCACATTACGATTGTACCGGCCGCAGAGGCCGCGGTCACCGGCGACAAAGATCATGCCGGCCCGTTTTGGCCTCGTTACGCTTGCGTAATACGGATGCTCAAAACCAATATCGCTGGCACCGACGCGCCCGACGATCCCCTCAAGGCGCTCGAAATACTCTCTGCGCTGTCTGACCGTCTCTTCCATCCGGCGCAATTGCACCGTCGAGACCATACTCATGGCCCGGGTCATCTGCCAGATCTGGTCAGTTGTTTTTATTTTGCGCCGCAGGTCTCGGAGGTTTTCGGCCATCCGTCACTACTCCTGGTCAATCAATTCTTCGATCGGACATTGCACTCCGGCGGTCTCATCAACGAAGAAACGCTCATCAAGCTCAGCTTTGAATGCCTCAATCGCCTGGTTGAGCTCATCGGCCATCTCGTCGGTCAATTCTTCGGTCTCCTGCATTTTCTGGACGACCTCCGGGCAATGCTCATGGAGATACGGGATCAGCTGCTCCTCCAGATAGGTGATGGCATCAACCCGGATATCGTCATAGTGTCCTTGGTTGCCTGCGAAGATGGCGAGGACCTGGTCGGTGGGTGTCATGGGCTGGTACTGCTGCTGTTTGAGCACTTCTGTCATGCGGTCCCCGCGCTCCAGGATGTTCCTGGTCGATTCATCAAGCTCGGAGGCGAACTGTGCGAAGGCCTTGTATTCGCGGTAGGAGGCCAGGTCCAGCTTCAGCCGGCCTGACACGTGCCGCATCATCTGCGTCTGAGCGGCCCCACCGACACGCGAGACACTGAGACCAACGCTGATGGCCGGCCGAACACCGGCGTGAAACAGCTCGGGCTCGAGATATATCTGCCCGTCGGTGATGGAGATGAGATTGGTGGGAATGTATGAGCTGTAGTCGCCCTCTTCGGTCTGAATGATGGGCAGGGCGGTCAAAGAGCCGGCTCCCTTTTCATCACTCATCTTGGATGCCCGCTCCAGCAGGCGGGAGTGGAGGTTAAAAATGTCACCCGGGTACGCCTCGCGTCCCGGCGGCCGGCGCAAAAGCAGGCTCATTTCGCGGTACGCCTTGGCATGAAGGGTGAGATCGTCATAGATGACGAGTGCGTGCCCGCCGTTGTCGCGGACATGCTCACCAATGCTGCAGCCCGCATACGGGGCAATATACTGCAGGGCGGGCTGATGAGATGCCGCCGCCACAACGATGCAGGTGTACTCCATGCAGCCGACGTCTTGCAGCTCTGCGGCAATGCGGCGGATCGAGGACATCTTCTGCCCGATCGCCACGTAGATGCACTTAACGTCCGTCTCCTGCTGATTGATGATCGTGTCGATGGTAATGGCGGTCTTGCCGGTCTTTCGGTCACCGATGATCAGCTCACGCTGTCCGCGGCCGATGGGAATCATCGAATCAATGGCCTTCAGGCCCGTGTGAAGCGGCTCGCTGACCGGCTGGCGATCGAGGACGCCGGGAGCCTTGACCTCGAGGGGCAGGCTCGCTTCGGCCTCGATTTCGCCCCGGTCGTCAAGCGGCTCGCCCAGGGGTGTGACCACCCGGCCAAACAGCCCATCGCCAACCTTCGTCTGGGCGATACGGCCGGTGGTGCGGACCTCGTCGCCCTCACCGATGTGATCGTAATCGCCCATCAGGATGCAGCCGACGTTGTCCTCTTCGAGGTTCAGCGCGATGCCCATGGTACCGCGCGGGAACTCCACCAGCTCGCTGGCCATCACATCAGCCAGGCCGTACACGCGCGCGATCCCGTCACCTATTTCCATGACGGTGCCGACACCGCGCATCTCCACGTCGGTGTCAACGCCACGCAGCTCGTCGCTCAATATTGATGAAATTTCGTCAGGTCGAACTCGCATATATCCTCACCCCGGGGATCCCCGGTTCTTATATCTCGCGCCTGCTTCGGGCCGCTGCGGCCCGTCTTTGGGCGTTTTGCAGGATGCGGTCAAGCCGTCCCCTGATCGTCCCGTCTATGAACCGGTCGTCCATGCGGACGGAAAAGCCGCCGATCAGGTCCTCATCGATCTCCACTTCCACCACAACATCTTTTCCGGCGAGGCGGCGCAGCGCCTGTTTGAGGCGGTCCTTATCATCCTCAGACAGCGGCGCCGCACTGCGAACATAGGCTCTTTGCACCCCGCGGTCATCGTCCCACAGTTGCAGGAAGGCCTCGGGCACGGCTGTCAGCACTTCCGGCCGATTATTTTCCACGACCAGCCGCAAAAAGTCATCAGTGGCGGTGGCGACTGATTCATGGTCCTGGATGATCTGTTTCAGCTCACCGGTCTTCGCTTCATCGGAGACCTCGGGGTGCTGCAGCATGACCTCCAATTCCGGTCGCTGCTGCAGCGCAGCACTCACCAGCCGCAGTTGCCGCAGAACATCCTGCTGCTCACCGCGGTCGGCGGCGTGGCT
>JAWODS010000289.1:0-28026 GCA_046483205.1 Armatimonadota bacterium
GAAACGGTCGGTGAATATTCGCGGATCAGTAACTTCGATCCCAATAACGTTGTCTTTGCCGAACTGGGCTGGCGAGCGGGTATTGTTGGCGCCGCAGCGCTCGTCTGGGATCACGTCGGTGAGCAAGCGACTGCAACCCAGGGCCATCGAGAGTCATGGCCTGTCAAGACATAGCAGCCAATGACAGAAACTACAGACACGACAGATCAGGCCAGCAGCACGTCGTTGGTTGAGCTGCTGGGGACAACCGGGGGCTTTCAGCGAGCACGTGAGGCGCTGGATAACGCAGATACCCTCTGCATCCAGGGCGTCAGTGGTGGCGGGAAGTCCACCTTTTGTGGTGCCCTGCTGGAAGATATCGACACCCCCTGCGTGATCCTGACGTACAATGCCGAGCGGGCAAAGCAGCTTGTCAGCGATCTGTCCAACCTCCTGAACGACGGCGATGCAAACCGGCTGAAACGGCGCGTTTTGCAGCTCCCCTCGACGGCTTCCGCTCTGTACGACGGTGTCACCCCTCCACCCGAGACCATAGCCGACCGGATGCTGGTTTTGGAGCGCCTCTGCGCGGGTGATCCGGTGATCGTGGTAGCCTCCATCACCGCTGTCCTGACGCTCACAATCCCGGGTGCTCATTTCATCGACGCCCGCGTGGAGCTGCAGGCCGGCCAGGAGATTGACCGCAACGAGCTGGGCGCGAGGCTCGAGACGCTCGGATATGAGCACGTTGATTTGATTGATGATGTCGGGCAGTATTCGATTCGGGGGGGTATCGTCGATGTGGCGCCGCCTGCCCTGGATTTTCCCGTGCGCGTGGAGTTTTTCGGTGATGAGATCGAAAGCCTCCGCCTGTTCGACCCGGTTTCCCAGCGCTCCATCCGCGAGATAGAGCGCATCGGGGTCGGCACGGCAGGTGAAGTGCTTTTGAAAAAAGACATTGTTCAGCGGGCGCTGCCGGAGATCGAGCTGGCGTACCGCAGGGAGCTCGACCGCCTCAACGAGCGGCAGAAAACCCGCGAGGTCGAAAAGCTCAAGGAGCGCATGGGAGAGGATCTCCGCGATCTGCAGGACCTTCATCCCAGCCACAGCCTGGTGCATTATCTGCCATATCTGTATGACGTGCGAGAGACGGCGATGAGCTATCTTCCGGCTGATGCCCCGGTGATCATGGACGAGCCGGTCAGGACGAAGGCCGCCGCCGAGCAGTTTGAAAAAGATGTCCGTGACGCCCATAAGCGCGGAGCAAAGCTGGGGCGGCACCTGCGACTTCCGGAGACGGCCTGCCTGACCTTTGATGAATTCCGCGGCCAATTCCTCACGGCCTCGCGTCCGCAGATTTTTCTCAACATGCTCAAGCGCGAGGTCCCATGGGACAGCGATGCACCGGTGTGCGTACTCTCAACTCCACCGACGGCGACCTTCGGCGGGCGCTTTGAGCTTCTCGTCGAGGGCCTCGCTGAATGGCAGAAGGAGGGGCGCTGTATTGTTGTATGTGCCGGTGACGCCGAAAGAACGGCCGAGGTGCTGGACAAGCGGGGGCTGCAAAACGTGCGAGTGGGCGCGGGGACTGAGGATCTCCGGCTCGATGCCGTCAACTGCCTGCCGTGCGAGCTTTCCAGTGGCTTCGACATGCCGGACGCCGGGATTGTTGTCATCACCGGCAAGGAAATATACGGCTGGCGGAAGCTGCACCGGCCCGAAAGCTCCAGCTACCGCCGCGGCTTTTCACTGGTCAACCTCCGCGAGTTGAACGAAGACGACTACGTGGTCCACATTAACCACGGTATCGGCGTGTATAGGGGCCTCTCCAAGCAGACCGTTGATGGCATGGAGAGGGACTACATTGTTGTTGATTATGCGGGCGAGGACAGGGTGTATGTGCCGGTAACGCAGCTTGACCGGCTGCAAAAGTATGTGGGCCCTGAGGGCGGAAAGGTCAAAGTAAATTCGCTGAAGGGCGGGTCGTGGCAAAAGACCAAGAAAAAGGCCAGTAAATCGGCCCAGCTTCTGGCGCGGGAGCTCATGAAGCTTTATTCAGAACGCGAGCAGGCCGACGGGTTTGCCTTTGACGAAGACACACCGTGGCTGAAGGAGCTCGAGCAATCGTTCAAGTTCGAGGAGACTCGCGACCAGCTTCAGGCCATCGAGGACGTCAAGCAGGACATGGAGGCGGAGACCCCCGCCGACCGTCTTATCTGTGGTGACGTGGGCTTCGGGAAAACCGAGGTGGCGATCCGGGCGGCCTTCAAGGCAGTGCTGAATGGCAAACAGGTGGCTATCCTGGTGCCGACCACCATCCTCGCACACCAGCACTACAACACCTTCCGGGAGCGGCTGTCGCGATATCCCATCGAAGTCGAGATGCTCAGCCGGTTCCGCACCACCGAGCAGCAGCGAGCCATCACCGGGCGACTGAAAGATGGCTCCGTCGATGTCGTCATCGGCACCCACCGGCTTCTGGGCAGCGACATCGGCTTTGATGACCTGGGGCTGCTCATCGTTGACGAGGAGCAGCGTTTCGGCGTCCGGCAGAAGGAGCGGCTCAAGAAGCTGCGCACCTCCGTTGATGTCATTACCCTCACCGCAACGCCGATTCCGCGAACGCTCAATATGGCGCTGTCGGGAATCCGGGAAATATCGCTGATCAACGATCCGCCTCCAGGCCGCAGAGCGATCCGGACGTTCGTGCGCGAGCGTGACGACGCCCTGATTGCCGAGGCGATCCGGCGTGAAATCGAGCGCGGCGGGCAGGTCTATTTCGTCCACAACCGTGTGCAATCGATCTCTCACATCGCCGCCGGCGTGCAGCGACTGGTGCCCGAGGCGAAAGTCGCGGTCGCTCACGGGCAGATGGATGAAGAGGACCTCGAAGAGGTGATGATGGCCTTCTACGCCGAGGAATTTGATGTCCTGGTGTGTACAACCATCATCGAAAACGGCCTCGATGTCGCCACCGCCAATACTCTGATCGTTGACGACGCGGATAAGATGGGCCTCTCACAGCTTTATCAGCTCCGTGGTCGCGTGGGTCGTTCAACCAGGCAGGCGTACGCGTATCTTCTGTACAAATATCCGGAGCGGATGACGGAGGATGCCGAGGAGCGCCTGAAGGCGATCGAGGAGTTCAGCGAGCTCGGCAGCGGCTTCAAGATCGCGCTGCGAGACCTGGAAATCCGTGGGGCAGGCGATATCCTGGGCAAAGAGCAGAGCGGGCACATGTCGGCCGTCGGGCTGGATTTGTACTGCCAGATGCTGGCGGACGCTGTCTCGACCCTCAAGGGTGAGAACGGCGAATCGTCCAAAAGCGTATCCGTCGATCTGCCGCTGGAAGCGGTGGTGCCGGCAGCCTACGTTCCGGGTGAGCGACAGCGCATCGATCTGTACCGCAGACTCGCCAATGTCGCCGACACGGATGAACTCAAAGAGATCGTGGCTGAGATGAATGACCGGTACGGTAAACCGCCGCGGCCGGTCAGAAACCTTGTCACAATCGCCAGAATTAAGTTAAAGTGTAAACATGCCGGTGTAACTGATATCATGAGTACCAGGAAAGAGGTAACTGTCCGGCTGGCGGACAAATATCGCCTGTCGCGAGAGGAGTTACGTCTTCTCGAAGGCGTTTATGTACCGTCACGGCGACAGGCACGCAAGGGCGCCAAATCACCACTGCCCCGCGCCGTGTTCCGCCGGCAGCAGATCACCTTTGGGTACTCCAGGCGCGATCCACAGCTCATTATTCCAGCACTTAACGACCTGCTGCAGCGGTTGATAGACAGGCGTGAGACACCGAATAAGTGGGAGAACGTGCAAACCGAAAGATCATCGGCCGCCAGATAGCCGCCTTCTATAATGGAAAACAAAGAATCCGAAGACGACGACCAGCAGCAATTGCGGTCAAAAACACGGTCCGGCAGACCGGCTGCCATCGGGGTAGCCTTCCGGCCGAGCGGCAAGATCTACTATTTCCGTCCCGGCCGGCGCAGGCTGGAGCCCGGGGATCATATTATCGTCGAAACAGAACGCGGTACGGATCTCGGCAAGGTCGTGTCGATCGAGTGGGATGAACCGGATTTTGGTGGCGAGGAGCCGATGAAGCCCGTCATCCGGAAGGCCACATCAGAGGACCTTGCACGAGAGAAGGCGCTCCGGGAAGAAGAAGAGCAGGCACTGCAAATCTGTGAAGAAAAAATCGCCGACCACGGCCTGCCGATGAAGCTGATCGACGCCGACTACACGCTCGACAAAAACTGCCTGGTCTTTTTCTTCAGTGCCGATGGCCGTGTGGACTTCCGCGACCTGGTTCGCGATCTTGCCAGCATTTTCAAAACGCGCATCGAGCTGCGGCAGATCGGCGTGCGTGATGAGGCAAAGATGGTTGGTGGCCTGGGTCCGTGTGGTCGCCCGCTGTGTTGCCAGACCTTTTTGCGGGATTTCGAGCCCGTGGGTATCCGAATCGCCAAAGACCAGGGGCTGTCGCTGAACCCGACGAAGATCAGTGGTGTCTGCGACCGTCTCATGTGCTGTCTGCGATTCGAACACGAACAGTATGTCAAATGCCGCCGGGGCCTGCCTGACGTCGGAAAAAAGGTAAACACACCACACGGGTCTGGAGAAGTCGTGGATGTCAATGTTCTGCGGCAGGAAGTCGTCGTGCAGCTCGGACCCGACAAAAAGGTTATCGTGGGACGGGACGAAATCCACCCGGCACAAAGCAACAGGAATAATGAGGGTAACGAAGATAGCGGCTCATAGGTCCTTGCACAGCCTGCCGCCTGGTGTCCCGGTTGCCATACTTTTTTACATCATGTACGGTTAATGCGACATTTATCGACTACACGCGTGCATACGAAAGTGAGCCCAAAAGATGGCGGAACGTGACGACAGTTCAGCATTCTATATCACCACGCCCATTTATTATGTCAGTGGCGACCCGCATATCGGCAGCTCCTACACCACCATTGCTGCCGATGTCGTGGCTCGCTACCACCGCCTGCGTGGCGAGGAGGTCGTCTTCGCAACCGGTACCGACGAACACGGCCAGAAGGTGCTCAACAACGCCACCGAGGCGGGCAAAGACCCCCAGGCGTTTACTGATGAGTTGGTGGATATTTACAAACGGGCGTGGGAAAGGCTCGAAGTCGATTACGACCGCTTTATCCGGACGACCGAAGCAGAGCACGTCACCGTTGTCCAGTCGGTATTTGAGAGGCTGCGCGAGCAGGATGACATTTACGAATCCGAATACAGCGGCTGGTACTGCGTGCCCTGTGAGACGTATTTCCAGGAGAACGAGCTGGTGGACGGCTGCTGTCCGGACTGTCACCGTGAAGTCGAGCAGGTGTCCGAAGAGACCTTCTTTTTCCGGACCTCAAAATACGCCGACGACCTGGTGGAGTATATCGAAGAGAACGAGGATTTCATCCAGCCTGAAAGCAGGCGCAACGAGGTTCTCGCCTTCATCCGCACGGGTCTTCGAGATACCTGCATCACCAGGGGCCGCAGCGAATGGGACATCCCGGTTCCCGGCGTTCCGGAGCAGTCAATATACGTGTGGTTCGATGCACTGATCAACTATCTGACGGTGGCCGGTTACACGATTGATGACGAGACGTTCGACCGCATGTGGCCGCCCGACGTGCAGCTTATGGGCAAAGATATTCTCACCCGTTTTCACGCCACCTTCTGGCCGGCGATGCTCATGGCGCTTGACCTGGAGCTGCCCCGTTGCCTGTTCGCCCACGGCTGGTGGAACGATGCTGAAGGGCAGAAAATGAGCAAGTCCCGGGGCAACGTCGTCGATCCCTTTGCCGTCATTGACGATATCGTGGATCATTCCGGTGTGCGGACGTCGTTTGCCGTCGATACGCTGAGGTATTATCTGCTGCGGGAGGTCCCATTCGGGCTGGACGGCAACTTCTCTCACATGGCGCTCTTTTCACGTTTTAACGCCGATCTTGCCAACGACCTGGGGAATCTTTTGAACCGGACACTGCCGCTGGTGGAGCGATACGTTGACGGCAAAATGCCTGACCCCGGGCCCGGAGCCGGAGCGCTGGATGAAGAAACCGAACAGATAGCGAAAAAGGTTGAGCGGCTCATGTCCGACATCAACTTCCGTGAGGCGCTGGAGACGATCTGGGATTTAACCAAGCGCGGGAACAAGTTCCTGGATGAACGCGAGCCCTGGACGCTGCATAAAGAGGGCAAATATGTCGAGCTCAATGCGGTTTTGACAGACGTGATCGGTTGCCTGCGCTCCGTCGCCATCATGATCGCTCCATTCATGCCCTCGGTCTCTGGAGAGATATGGAAGCAGATCGGGCTTGTGGGCGCCGGTGTGGAGATGAAGTGGGAAGACCTGTACGGCGGGCGCGTCCCCGAGGGGACGATCATTCAAAAAGGAGACCCGATTTTCCCGCGTGTCGATCTCGAACGTCTCGCAGACAGACTGCAGCCGCAGGAAGCCGGAGAAGAACCCGAAAGTGGAGATATAATGGAGGAAAAGATTTCGTTCGATGATTTCACTCGCCTGGACCTCAGGATGGGGAAAGTCCTGGAGGCGAACCGGGTACCGAATGCGGATAAGCTGCTGGTGCTGAAGGTTGATATTGGTGAAGATGAGCCGCGACAGGTTGTAGCGGGCCTGGCGGAGCAGTTCAACCCCCGGGAACTTATAGATAAGACCGTTGTGCTGGTGGCGAATCTCGAACCGGCTGAAATTCGCGGGACAGAGTCGAATGGAATGATCCTGGCGGCCGGGGAAGACGAGCCCCTGGCCATCATTACTGCGGACAGAGAGGTGCCGGTGGGGGAAAAGGTACGGTAAGTTCAAATACTCCGTGCCCACCCCTGTGCCGCAAGAGCAGGATAGGAGCAGACACGTGAAGCGTCCGAAAACATCGAGTCTCATCTGGCGCATTGCTGCGCTGGCGGCTGCCATGTTTGGGATAACGCTGCTGGTGCGACTGTCCGGGACTGACAGCATCGCAGTGCACTTATACTACCTGCCGATTATCTACGCAGGCTACTATTTCGGCGACTACGGGGCGATTCTGGCCTCCCTGATCGCAACCTTTTTGTGCGGGCCTTTCATGCCTGCGCGCTACACCGCTCAGGGCGAATTTGTGCGCCAGGAGGCCGGTACTATCCTCGTGCGGATGTGCATGTTTTACGTCGTCGGCCTGGCGGCTTCAAAGACTGCGCTGGAGCTGAAACGCCGCGCCTCCGAAGCCCAGCACCTGTACGAAGTGGCTCACAGCATCACGGGATCACTGCGGCTCAACGAGGTTCTTGACCTCATCACCGACAGTGCGGTGGATGTCATGGGAGCCAAGGCCTGCTCGATACGCCTGCTTGACGAGGAAAGCGGAGAGCTCGTCCCGGCGGCGATGTCCGGCCTCAGTGAAGACTACTGGCAAAAGGGCTCCGTCTCACCCGAAGAGAGCCCGGTGGATCGAAAAGCGCTCCAGGGCGAGAGCGTCCAGATCATGGATGTCACCGAAAACGGCAGCTTTCAGTACCCCGAGGAGGCAAGAGCCGAGGGGATTACCTCGGTTCTCACCGTGCCGCTTCGCGAAAAGGAGAAGACCTGTGGCGTCATCCGGGTTTACGCACGGCGCAAACGGAGGTTCTCGGCGCGTGAGGAGGAGCTTCTGGGCGCGTTTGCCGACCAGGCGGCCGTCGCCATAGAAAACGCTCGCCTCTATGAGAACATCAGGCGCAACTACTACGAGACCGTCAAGGCTCTCACTACCGCCGTGGAAGCGCGTGATTCCGCGACATATAACCATTCCCAGCGCGTGACCGAACTGGCGGATAAAGTCGCCAAAGCCATGGGCATGAGCACCGAGGAGCGAGAGATGCTGCGTTTCGGGGGGATCCTGCACGACATCGGGAAAATCGGTGTCGAGGAGGGCGCTCTTGACGCCCGCGCGGAAGACAGCGAAATGACCGAGCAGGTGTTTTACCGGATGCATCCTCTCATCGGTGCCTCCATCCTGCGGCCAATCGGGTTTTTGCATTCAGTCCTGCCCGCCGTCAAATACCACCACGAACGCTGGGACGGCAGCGGTTTCCCGGAGGGGCTTTCCGGCGATGAGATACCGCTTTTTGCCCGCATTGTTGCAGTTGTGGATGCCTATGACCGTCTGAAGCATCCTACCGCCAGCATGGAGCAGGCAATGAGCACGCGGCAGGCCATTTCAGAGATCGTGGCCAAGGCCGGCACGGAGTTCGACCCCGAGATCGTCGGCAAATTTCACAAAATCATCGTCGGGCAGAGCGACGAAATTGACGCCGAACATCTACAGAAAGAGCTGGATGAAGCGGTGAATGGTGAAGAGCCTGCTGGAGAGGCGTCGGAGAACCCGGCCGAAGAGAAGAATGATTAAGGCGCGATGGCCGCTTATTTGCACCCTGCTGATTTTTCTTTGCACCCTTGCCGCTGCTTCTGCGCCGGTTGACATCCCTGATTTCGCCGCTCGACTTGGCGGCCCCCACTGGTTTATTGTGTCGCTCCGCGGCCAGCAGACCGGGTATCTCAAATGGAGTTCACACCTTCGTGACACCCCCGAAGGACAGCGGCTGGAGATCCGGGAACATGTCCGAATTTCTTTCAGCGTCAATTCCCGTCACCTGCAGCTGCAGAGCACACAGACCGCCTTTTACGACGAGAACCTGCAGCCCACCAGGATTGAATTTTTTCAGAACCAGATGGGGCGGGTTACCGAAACCACTGTTGACATCACCGATACAGACCTGCGGGTCACCACCCGTGATCCCAGCGGCACGCACACCGAGACAATCGCACGCCCGGACACCCTCGGATCGGAATTGATGGTATTCCGGGATGCGCTCGAAGAAAATATTGATAAGAACTGGACGCGCACATTCACCACCTTCGACCCCTTTGTCAATCACCTCGATACCTTTGAAGCCAGTTATGTGGGGACTGAAGAGGCGGACTGTGGCCAGCTGACACACCTGGAGTTTGTCACGGAGGAGCTCAACGTCACCTCACACGTATGGCTGGGCCCTGACGGGATGATTTTCCGCCAGAAGATGCCGGCACTTCTAGGGGCCGAGTTCGTCCGAAGCACCAGAGACGAAGCGCTCGCCGAAATCACCGGAGCAAGCTTTCAGAACACGATCCCTGCGGGTGAGCCCCCGGAGAATCCGCACCAGGCCGATGATGTGCAGTTGCGCGTATCCACCGTGGCCGGATCGGTCGCCGATATTATTCCCGACACCGCCCTGCAGGATGTTGAAGAGACCGAAGATGGCGCCCGTGTGACTGTCCGGCCTCAGGATGCGCCAGTGCAGACAGTATCCATACCGGTAACGGATGAAGCTTTCTCGGAGTATCTGCAAGCCAACGAGATCGCCCAGTGTGAGGATGAACAGATACGCTCACTGGCCCGGGAGATCGTCGGCGACGAAACGGACGCATGGGCCTGTGCGAAGATGCTTTTGAACTGGGTACACCGAAACCTGCGGCAGGTTGAAAGCGAACCACGTCCCGTCTCGGCTTTGGAGATACTCCAGCAGGGACAGGGCGATTGCTCCGAATACGCCATCCTGTATTCGGCTCTCGCCCAGTCAATCGGCATCCCCACCCGCCTTGTCCTGGGACTGGTTTACATGGATTCCGGTTACGCCTATCATGCCTGGAACGAGGTATATGTGGGCGAATGGGTGCAGATGGACCCGTCCTGGAAGCTTTACACCCGGGGCGCGGGACACCTGCAGCTCGCCAGCGGTCCGGTGAGCCGGGATGCGATGATCAAAAACAACATCGCAACCGCCCGGACCATCGGCACGCTCTTTTTGGAGTTTGTCCCCCGGCAGGTTGACCGGTAACACCACCCCGCGTACAGAAGGGTCCGCGATGATCGAGCAGATACTCAAAAAAGTTGACGGAAAGCGAGTGGCCGTGCTTGCCGGCGGTCAATCCGGCGAGCGGGAGGTGTCCTTCCGTTCCGGTGAAGGGGTCCTGGAGGTTCTGCAGGAGGCTGGTGTCGATAGCGTGATGGTTGATCCCCGTCCCGATCTGGCGTCCCAGTTGCGGGAGGTGGGTGCAGATGTTGTGTTCAACGCACTCCATGGTGGCGCGGGCGAAAACGGGCAGGTGCAGGGCGTGCTGGAAATGGCCGCAATCCCCTACACGGGCTGCGGGGTCCTGGCCAGCGCGTTGACGATGGACAAGGTGCTGACGAAGGCCGTTTTACGTGACAGCGGCCTTCCCACTCCGGCCTCGGTGGTGCTGTTTGACGACAGTGATGATGACGCGATTGACACGGCTATTGACACCATAGGTCTGCCGCTGGTGGTCAAGCCCAGCAGCGAGGGCTCAAGCCTCGGTGTCGAAATATGCCGGACGCAAAAGGACGCCTGCGTCGCGGTGCAGTCGCTTGTGACGGAGTATTCAAAAATCATTTGCGAAAAATATATTGACGGCACCGAAATAACCGTCGGGATCCTCGGCTGGGGCGAGCGAACACGGCCGCTGCCGGTTTTGGAGATCGTGCCGAAAAAGCAGTTTTACGATTACGAGGCCAAGTACACTGCAGGCATGACGGACCTCATCTGCCCCGCCCGCATCTCTGAAAGGCAGTCGCAGGATGCTCAAAGGGTCGCCCTCGAAGCTCACCGTGTCACGGGCTGCCACGGCATCAGCCGCTGCGACATGCACGTAGATACCCAGGGCAATGTGTGGGTTCATGAGATCAACAGTATGCCGGGGTTGACCGATACATCAGATGTGCCGCATGAAGCGAAAGCCGCCGGTATTTCTTACAGGGACCTGGTGCTGGAAATCCTCGGCAGTGCATTGTGCCGAAAATAGCGCCTGAATATCTCCCCGCGACAGGCCGGCCTTGAGTTAATGACAGACACCGGCGGCCTCTGCCACTTTACTTCATCCCCCCATTTGCGGCAGAGTCCGTGAAGCCCAAATTCGGATCCGCCCCGTCCAACCACCCGAACTGTCAAACCGCAGGGAGGATTCTTGGCCCCGATGGTGAAACATCCTTTTACGCACGCAGGTTAAGCAGGAAGGATATTTTGAATGGACGTTCTGGAAGAAATCAGAAAGTGTGTCAACCGACAGATGCCGGACGAGCTGCCGGTCTTTTGTTTGAGCGAGCAGTTCGATGCACATTACTGCGAGATACCGTATGAAGAATATCTCACGATGCCTGAAAAGATCATACAGGTGCAGCTCGAAGTCATTGAAAAGTTCGGCTGGGACTGGGCGTGGGTGCATTTGGATGATGTCATGGAGTTCGAGGCCCTTGGAGTCGGTGTGGAATCTGTCGAAAATGCCCCCCCGATCCCCTGTGAGTATCTGGAGTGCAGCTCCGGGACGATTTCAGATTTAAAGATTCCCAACCCGCAGACGTCAACCCGCATGCCGGTGGTGCTTGATGCGATTTCGGGACTGAGAGAGATGGTGGGAGACGAGCGGTGTGTCACCGGGCGCATCATTGCCCCTTTCACCGCGGTCACTCAGATCTTCGGCCTGGAGGCAACTGTTGCGGGCATGCAAAAAAAGTCCGGCGTGATACGCGACGCGCTGGATTTCACCACCGAGCTGGCGATTTCGTGGGGTGACGCACAGATTGATGCGGGCGCCCACGCGCTGTGGATCGCCGACGACCACGCCGCCACACAGCGGATCACGGCTCCCGTTTACAGAGAGTGGGCGCTAGACCCCTGCCGTACGGTAATCGAGCATGTAAAGGAGACCGGCGCCTTCGCCTTCCTCAACTGCGACGAGGAACGGCTGGTCGGGCTGCATCTGCAGGCACTGACGGAGCCGAGCGCGCTGGGCATGTCACCCAACCTCGACCTTGCTGACGCAAACAGTGAGATCGGGGAGCATATATGCCTGATGGGCAACATCGATCCGGTGGGGCTTTTGACCCAGTCGTCCGCCTCGCAGGTCGCCGGGGAGACAGACCGGCAGGTGCGCATGATGGCGACTCACGGCATGGTACTCAACAGCGGCGGGCCCGTCCCTGTAAACGCGAAAAGACCGAATATGCACACCATGATTGATACCGGCAAGAAGGTCTGGGACCTGGTGCACGGCCGGCGCTGAATCACCAGTCGTTCCGGATCTCTTTCGTCGTAAAACTCGTCCACACCGGGCGAGTTTTTGCGTGTTCCGGGGCGGTCGTAGCCGATGAAAGTTCTCCCGCCTATCCGCACCAGGCGCGACGCTGTGTGTAAATGAAGAAACATCTGTGTTAAAATGACCCACATACAAACGATTACGCCGCCAGGGTGATATATTGTGGGAGAGATCAATTTTCAGGAAATCTTACCAGTCATTATCTTCGCCGTTGCGATGCTGGTGATCTGGTGGTATCTCATCATCCGGCCCAGCCGCAAGCGACACGCCGAGCACCAGGAGATCATCGACACGGTCGAAACCGGCGACAAGGTGGAGACTGTCGGCGGCATTTTCGGCACGGTTACACAGGTGCGGCAGGACACGGTGCGGCTGAAGATCGCCGAAGATGTCGTGATCACGCTCGACCGCAGGGCCGTTCGCAACAGGCAGGAGGGGGACGAGTGAGATGCAATATCTCACCATCGGGCTGGCCGGGGCCGGCTTCGTTGTCGCGGTGGCGGCGCTGGTCGTGGCATGGCAGGCCAAACGCCTCGCCTCTCCGGAGCGACTGAACGAGCTGGAACAGATGGTGCACGAAAAATCAGAGCCGGAAGTCATTGAGGCGATGCGCAGAGACATAGCGGCCCTGCAGAAACACGTTGAAAGCCTCGACACCACCACCGACCAGACGAACAGGCGTCTCGACACGGCGGTGCAGAAGATCGGTCTGTGCCGCTTCAACAGCTCCGAACAGGTCGGCGGGGAGCTGAGCTTTTCTCTGACGATGCTTGACGCCCGCAGACACGGCTTTATCCTCACCTCCCAGACAGACCTTGAAAAGACCCGCCTGTTCATCCGCGGAATCGTCGGGGGCAAAGCCCGCACCGACCTTCTGGAGCATGAAGAGAATTCCTTACAGCAGGCGCTGCAGACCCGGGGATGATAATCAATGACGGCGTCGATGGACGACGACCTCGAAGCATTTGTCACCTATCTCGTCGCTGAAGCGGGCCTGTCGGACAACACCGTTGCGGCCTACCGGCGGGATCTGGAGGATTACGCCGCCTTCCTGCGCGGATCCGAACCCGACGACATCACACAGCCTCCGAGCTTCCGCACCGTCACCCGCCAGCAGGTGATCGATTATCTCGGCTATCTGCGCCGCGAACGAAAGCTCAAACGCAGCACCGTTGCCCGAAAGCTGACGGCCCTGCGCCAGCTTCATAAGTTTCTTGTGCGCGAGGACCTCGTTGACAGCGATCCCACGGCAAACATAGACAGCCCCAAACAGAAGCAATCGCTGCCCGATGTCATCTCCGAAAAGCAGTGCGCGCGGCTTCTGGCAGCTCCGGACCAGAGCACACCCGAAGGTCTTCGCGATGCGGCGATGCTGACACTTCTGTACGCGACGGGGCTGCGTGTCTCCGAGTTGGTGAACCTGGGCATCCACGACCTGAACATCGAAGAAGGCATCGTGCGTGTGAAGGGGAAGGGCGGCAAGGAGCGGCTGGTCCCGGTGGCCGACGCCGCCCTGAAGCTCGTCCAGAAGTACCTCAGGACCGCCCGCGCCGAGTTTGACAAATACGCTGACGAAGACGGCATCTTCCTCTCCCGGCAGGGACACTGCTACACACGCGAGGGGTTCTGGCAGCGCCTGAAGCACTATGTTGTGAAGGCCGGGCTGCCCAAAGATACCTCCCCACACACTCTCCGCCACTCCTTTGCAACCCACCTTCTACACGGCGGAGCCGATCTGAGAGCGATCCAGGAGATGCTGGGCCATTCCAGCCTCGCGGTGACCGAAACCTACACACACGTGTCAAACCAGCGCAAGAAAGAAGTTTATGAAGACTCCCACCCCAGGTCCTGAAAGGGAGTAGCCACATGCTGAATCTGACAAACGAAACGCTGATGGCACTCGCCAGAGATGAGATCACACAGCTCGGTGAGGAAGGACGCGAGACGACGGAGCTTCAGGGCATTATTGATGCTGCCGAGTGCGGCGACAGGGACGAACGAGAGGGCCTCGCGAGGTTCTGGGAGCTGGCGCGGGAGGCGCCGGAGCGCGACGATTTCCCCTACGAGGAGCCGGATGCGTGGGAGGCGATTCAAGACGTCTGCACCATGGATACCTCCGGAGCCCCACTGCCCGATGAGGAGATTCTGCACGACCGTATATACGGGGCGTGGCTGGGGCGGTGTGTGGGGTGCATGCTGGGAAAGCCCATTGAGGGACGCAGCCGGGCGCAGATCCGGGCGCTGTTGGAGGCGGCCGACGAATACCCGCTTCAGGATTACTTCCCCGCCATTGAGAATCCCGGAGACGTCCCATATCGCGACCCCGATGATCCCACCCTGCGGCCCAATATCACCCATTCCGTCCGGGATGATGACACCGATTACACGCTCCTGGGCCTGCACTTGATGAAGACGTATGGCGGGGAACTGACGTCGGCGGATGTCGGGACCGAATGGCTGCAGCGCCTGCCGTACATGAAGACATACACCGCCGAAAGAGCCGCCTACAGGAACCTGGTTTTCGAGATTCCGCCAGAGCGGACCGCGGACGTGCTCAATCCCTACCGCGAATGGATCGGAGCCCAGATCCGCGCCGATGCATTCGGCTACTGCCATCCCGGATCGCCCTGTGAGGCCGCGCGGGTGGCCTTTCAGGATGCGGCTCTGTCTCACCGGATGAACGGAATCTACGGCGAGATGTTCTTCGCCGCACTCATCGCCAATGCGCTGGTGGCAGATGCGGAGAATATGGAGGCTCTTATTCACAGGTCGCTTTCATTCGTGCCGCCGCAATCGCGTTTCTCGGAAATGGTGCGGAGTGTGGTTGCATGGTGCGGACAGGATCAGCGGTGGGAGAAAACGTGGGAGCGCATCAGCGATGAGTATGGCCGATACCATCCGGTTCATACCATCAATAACGCCGCCCTGGTCATCATGGGGCTTTTGCATGCGGGCGGTGACTTCGAAGAGGCGATCTGCACCACGGTCATGGGTGGCTGGGACACCGACTGCACCGGAGCCACGGCCGGGTCGGTGATGGGAGCGCTTATCGGAGCGGGTGGCATTCCTGAAAAGTGGGTTGCTCCTCTGAACGATACCCTGCACAGCGCCCTGGACGGATACACGGTCAACAGCATCAGGGAGCTTGCGAGCGAAACGGTGGAGCTTGCACTGGCCCTGCGCGGGGATGGAGCGACGAAGAAGCAATAGAGGCAGCCCGGTGATGCGCTGCCTCCGTATCACTACGTGGTATTGCTACGGCTCGACGACGGCGCGGATCATATCTCCCTCACGGGCAGCGGCCGCCGCAAACGCCTCCGAAGCCTCATCCAGAGAGAACGTTTGCACCGGATACTCTGAAGCGTGAACCGTGCCGTCGGCAACCATCTGCAGGCAGTCTTCAAGGGTGTTTCGCGATCGTCGGCAGAACTGGACGGTGAGCTCCTTGCGCCGGGGTACCCGCGCCGAAAACACCTGCTCATCGGGCTCGGGAATACCGATGATGACGGCTTTCCCGCCGGCCTCGGTGATCTGCAGGCTTTCGGCAAATGCGGTGGCCCCGCCGGATGCCTCGAACACCACCGGCGGGAAGCTGTCTTGTTTTTCGAAGAGCTTTTCGAGATCCTCCGCCGAATCTCTTACCACCGCGCCGAGAGATGCCGGATACGCCTGGCGTCCCTCTCGCGGCTCGGCCACATACGCCTGGCCGGCACCGAAGGCCAGGGCGATATCCAGGGTCGCGATGCCAATCGTCCCGGCGCCCAGGATGGCGATATCCTGACCTTCGACCAGGTCCGCAAGTCGCACCGCGTGCAGCCCGACACCGAGTGGTTCGACAAGCGCCCCTTCGATGAAGCTCACGTTTTCCGGCAGCTTCGCCAGTGAGAAGTCCGGAACGGTGATGTATTGTGCCATCGCCCCGTCGCGGTCGGGAAAGCTCGGGAAGATGACATTGCGGCAGAGGTTGGTCAGGCCCCGCTGGCACATCTCACATTCTCCGCAATGCCAGCTCGGCTCACAGGCCACGCGGTCTCCGGGCGCAAAAGCGGTCACCTCAGAGCCGACCTCCGCGACTTCGCCCGAGAATTCATGCCCCAGAATCAGCGGGCCCGACGGGTAGGTGCCGGAGCTGTGGCCCTCTTCGAAGATGTGCAGATCGGAGGCACAGATTGCGACGGCTTTGACGGCCATCAGCACCTGGTCGGGATCTGGGGTCGGGGTTTCGACGTCTTCGACGATCATCTTATTGGGCGCATGCATGACGGCTGCTTTCATTCAGGGTCACCCTCGTCGGTTGTGTCGGTCTCGCCGGGTTTATCGGAAGAAGGCTGGGTCGTCGAAAGACCGCCCGTCTCCGTCTCTTCGGGCTTTTCATCAGGTTCCTCAGGTTTCTTCGTGCCCACCCGTACAATCTCCGTCTGGGCCCCATAGACATCCCGGTGCAGCACTTCCTTCTTTATAACTTCTCCATCTTTTTTCACGATGCGGGTGAGAGTCGCCGTGTGTCCGGAGCGTCCGTTTGTTTCCACCTCGCGCTTGCCTTCCTCCAATTCGGGATCTTCCTTTTCCTTCGTCCCGTAGCCGATTTTCGAAAGACCGCTGCGAACCAGTTCCACGTCGTAGTCATCTTCTTTGGCCCCGATAATCCTGGCGTGCAGGTTGGAGCCGTCGATATACCCGACTATAAGTATTGGGTGCTTGAGGGTGTTTTTGAACTTCAGGTCGAGCTGGCCGTAATACACGGTTGCGTCCCTGCCGGACGGTGTGTAGTCAACAGGGCGCGAATGATGGTGGCGCTCGGTTACTTTCAGATTGGCCAAAAGAGCAACGTTGTAGAGTGTGGACGCGACCTGGCAGACGCCCCCGCCGGTGGAGGGAACAACTTCTCCGCGCAGAAAGATGGGGGCCGCCCGGTATCCCTTTTCAGTCAGCCGCGGCCCCACATACTCGTTGAGTGAGAACTCTTCACCGGGCTTCAGAACCGTTTCGTTGACAATACTCATCGCCAGGCGCAGGTTGTGTGTCCGGTCCCTGCGATTGATATTGAAGGGAGTGTGGTATTTGGCGAGGACGGTCTCGAAGTGAGAAAGCTCCTCTTCGGTGATCGCCGGCTGTTCGGTGCGGACGATCAGGTCGGCTGTTTTGCAGCGCGGGTCCCGAAGCTTTTCACGCAGCATCGCCTGGCTCTCATCAACCTCCAGCGTCCGCCCGACCACCCCCGGTGTGACCGTCACATTGTCACCCTCAATCTCCACATCAGCGTCTTTGGGGGAGCGATTGACCGTCTCGCTCAACTCCACGAGCACCTTCCGAAGCGACGTTTCATCCACCTCGCATTCGACGGGGATGTCAACTCCGTGGTTGTGCATGCTGATGTAGGCGCGCACTTGCCTGTACAGGTCGCCTTCGCGCCCCACCCGGTAGGCTGCTGCCACCGCCTGCTTGAGCCTCAGGCGCACTCCAAGCTCTTCGGGGCTTATACGAGTGTCTCCGCCGGGATACTGCAGGGTGACTTCTGACGGCAAAGACGGAACCCACTGTGTATGCAGGGTCTCCAGCGCATCAGCCTGTGTCATACCGCCGACATCCACCCCTGCGATAGAAACGTTCGTGGCAATCTCATCTCCCTGGACGAAGTTCCTGGCGGCAATAACGAGCGTAATACCTCCTGCAATTGCCACCACCACAAGCGCCGCCAGGGCCACAAGAGCCCACTTAATTATTCGCTGCTTTTTTGCTGCATCCATTTCTCCACCTGTGCCTCTTACTATACGCTGTCACTATCATCAGTATGCTGTGAAATGTCCTGTGGCTGCTCTGCGGTGTCATCACCGGTATCGCAGTGCGGTTGTTCAGGTTCGAGGGGCGGCAGGTTGAGCTCTTCCTCAAGCCGTTGAACCCGTTTTATCAGCTTCTCGGTCGCCGCGCCGATGCGGGGAAGGTTTTCGTGATGAAAATCATAGACTCGCTCACCGTTGCGCCTGAGCACGTAGGCCTTATGCCCGACGACGGTTGCATAGTCGGGGACGGGATCGAGGACCACCGCACCGGCACCGATAACGGCACCTTTGCCCACACGAATGGAGCCCAGCACCTGGGCGTGAGCACCGACAGTGACATCATCGCACAGGGTCGGGTGGCGTTTGCCGCTTTCTTTGCCCGTTCCGCCAAGGGTGACGCCCTGAAAAAGGGTGCAGCCGTCGCCGATCTCGGCGGTTTCACCAATGACGATGCCGGCTCCGTGGTCGATGAAGAATCCGTCACCGATGGTGGCGCCGGGGTGGATCTCAATCCCGGTCAAAAACTTCATAACCTGTGAGTTGAAGCGGGCCAAAAGACGCAGGCCCCCAACCCACAGGCGGTGATTGATGCGGTGGCCGATTATCGCATGAAGACCCGAATAGCACAGCAGAATTTCGACGATACTGCGTGCCGCCGGGTCTCGTTCCTGCGCTGCCTGAATATCCTGCCAGATCTTATTAAAAAGCATCCGGGATCTCTCGCTTCCCAAAAAAGGGTCGTCGCTATTCGAGCTTTGTATGTCTTTCCCGCATTTCGCGGGCGGAGGTGCCCAGCTTCCGCATGAGCTGCATAATCATGTCCTCACATACCACGAACATACACTGCTCAAACAGCGATCCCGGAGGCTGCGGCGCTTCGTGGATGGTATCAACCTTTGTTACGGGCCACGGGATCTCCACGATCATGTCACTGGCTTCGGGAATCGGGCCTCGGGGGTTGGCCGTGATGGTTACAACTCTGGCTCCCCGCTCTTTTGCGGCTTCGACGATTGCCAGCGTCGTACGAGTGACGCCGGATCCGCTGCCGGCGATGAGAAGGTCGTCAGCGCTGATAGCCGGGGTGGAAGTCTCCCCCACCGCGTATGCCTTCAGCCCCAGATGCACCAGTCGCATGGTGAACGCCTTGAGTATCAAAAGACTGCGTCCCGCCCCCGCGGTGAAAACGGTGTCTGCCTGCAGGATCGCGTCAACCAGTGCCTCGAGCTGGGGCATTTTTACCCGGTTCGTCACCGATGCAATTTGTCCCGGTATTACCGACTGCAGCCGGGGTGTTCTTGCATTCTGTCCGTTCACGTCAAATTCCCTCGCTTATTCGGATGTTTCCGGTGTGATTATAACCACCGTCGATTGGGAAAGATCCAGAAGACGGCGGGCAACGTTCTGGACTTCCCCGGCGGTTACGTTCTCAATATTGTCCGCGTAGTGAAGATAGTTGTCAAATCCGAGGTCGTAAAGTTCATCCAAAACAATCTTTTGCGCGCGTGCGAGATTGCCCTGTAAATTGAGCTGTGTTGATGCATTGGCCATTTTCTTGCCCCGCTCAAGCTCTGCATCCGTCGGGCCCTCGGTCACGAACTTTTCGATGAGCCCCTCGAGCGCCTCTGTGACCAGATCAACCTTTTCCGGCGCAGTTGCCGCGTAGATGGCGTAGTGCCCGGTTTCAATACCCGGCATCGCATACGCCCATGTGGCATAGACCAGTTCGGCGCCGCGGAGCGTGCGGTGCAGCCGGCCTCCGGGCATCCCCATGCCTGCGAATGCTGCCGTCATCACATCGCGGGCATACCTGTCATCCGAACCGAGCGTCGGCCCCGGAAATGCGTACATCACCACGGCCTGCTTTTGGTCGCGGTGCACCGTGTGCTTGGTCTTTTTTGCGTGCTCCGGCTCTTCGGAGATCGGCGGCGGGGTGATTTCGCCGATTTCAAAATCCGCAAATCTCTCCTCCACCGCCGTAAAAGTTGTCTCCGGGGCAATATCGCCAATAATCGCCAGCACCATTCCATTCGGTCGAACATAACGGCTGTGGAATTTAACAACATCCTGCCGGGCAAGATTTTTCACCGTCTCTTCAGACCCCAGCACCGGCCGCTGGTACGGATGCTCCCTGTAGAAATGCTCTGACAGAAGATCGTGGGCGGTTGCGTCCACGTTATCCCTGCGGGCTGCGATGGAGGCCACGGTGAGCTGCTTTTGTCGGGCGAGCTCCTCGTCCCCAAAGGCCGGGTTGGCGATGCAGTCGGCGAAAATATCAAAGGTCTCGTCGAAGTTGGAGCGCGTGCACTGTGCCTGCAGCCCGAAGGTGTTTCGCCCCGAAAACGCTGAGAGTGATGACGCCATACCATCCACAGCGTTCGAAATATCCTCGTACGACCGGCTTTCTGTGCCCCGGACGAGCATCTGTGCGGTCAGGTTGCTCAGGCCGTTTTGCCCGGGCGGCTCATAGCGCACTCCGCCCTTGAAGCCCGCAAGCATCGATACTACGGGGCTGTGGTGTGCCTCCTGGACGACAACGAACATCCCGTTGTCGAGGTGTCGGGTGGTGATGCTCTTTTGGGCGGTCGAGGTATCCGCAGGCGCGGCCGCAGCCTCTGTTTGCTCAGCGGGTGGGCGCAGAATAGATGTGTTCAAGTGGCTGTCAACAAAATACTTTTGCGCCACTCTCTGGATATCGTCCGCCGTAACCTTTTTGATCGCGTCAATGTATTGGGCCGTGAAATGCTGGTCACCGGCGACAAGCAGGTCTATGCCAAGCAGCTCCGCACGCCCCTTGATCGTCTCCTGGCGGTAAATAACCTCCGCGGCCTTCTGAGTTTTGGCCTTCTGGAGCTCAGTTTCGTCAATATCCCCCGTGGCGAGCCGCTGGACCTCCGCTTCGATCGCCTCTTCCGCCTGCTGGATGTTCTCAGGCGCAAGGACTGCGGGGATAGCGAAGGTGCCTGCGTCGTAACGGGGCGTATCCGAATAGACGCTGATGCTGTCAACCAGTCCCTTTTCATCCCGCAGCGTCCGGACCAGCCGCGAGCTGTTGCCGTTTCCCAGGATATAGGCGGCCACATCGAGGGCGTACAGGTCCGGGCTGAATATATCAACCGTCGGCCAGCCCATCACCATGTACGCACGGTTGACGCCCTCGTCTTCAACAACGTTCCTGCGAGGCGTGGTCTGTTGGGGCTCGGCTACCAGGGCGGAGCGCCTGACGGCGCGGTGTGGCTCGTCGCCGAAAAGGTGCTTCAGATATGCCATGATGTCCTCGCCGTCAAAATCGCCCACCACCACACAGATGACATTCTCGGGCACATAGTGTTGCCTGTGAAACTTCAGCAAATCAGCGCGGACGAGGGTGTTGAACTGCTCCTCGTAGCCGATGACGCGGTGCCGGGCGGGATGCTGCTGAAAAACGGTGCCCTGGAAGAGATAATGGCTGCGGCGGTGTGGCTCGTCGTCCCCCCGGGCAATTTCGCGCTCAATGATGCCCCGCTGGGTTTTGACGGCCTCGATCGGAAAGTCGGCGTGGAAAACGTAGTCACCAATGAGCTCTGCGGCGTCCTTCACATATTGGGCGGCCGTGTTCATGTAGTAGCAGGTATGACCGGATGTGGTGTAGGCATTGGAGTCGTTGCCGAGAGCCTCGATGGCTTCGTCAATCTGCTCTTTCGTCCGGGTGGGAGTACCCTCACTCACGCAATGTTCGACGAAGTGGCTGATGCCGGCGCCCAGATACTCGCCCTCATACACGCTGCCGACCTTCACATAAAAGCGCACGCTCGCCACCGGCGCGCTGTGATTTTCGTCAACGGCAATGGTCAGACCGTTGTCGAGGACCTCAACCCGGGCGGCGTGGGCGCAGGCGATAAGGACGAAAATGAGCACCAGGCATGCAAAAACAGGAGCAGAGTTTCGTTGACCGGACATGAGATGGTCCCTCCAGCGATATATGGGTAAAGGCACCTCAATAATAGATGCTGGCGCGAAAGATGACAATATTGCGGACGGTTGGAGGAGGATTATGTTTCAGATCCGGCAAAAGATATACCGGCATGGATATCCATAAGATGGTGCGCGAAATGCTGGACCTGGTGTTCCCACCGGCGTGTGTGGCCTGCGGGAGGGTCGGTGAGGTGGGACTGTGCGCGATGTGCGGGCAGGAGATTATTCGGGTGGAGCCGCCCTACTGCTCGCACTGCGGGAAGCCGTTTGATCCCAACACGCGGCGGCCTCCGCAGATTTGCATCGAATGCCGGTCGGACCTGTCTCCGTTTGACGGAGCCCGGGCGCTGGCACTGCACACCGGGCCGCTGCGGAGGGTTATCATCACCTACAAGTTTCAGGGGCGAACGCGCCTGGCGCCATACCTTGCCGACCTGCTGGTAAATGTGGTCGAGACGGAGGCGGAGCGCGACTGGCCGCTGCCGCTGGAGGATGCGGATGTGGTGATGCCGGTGCCGCTGCATCCAGATCGCCTGCGGTGGCGGGGCTTCGACCAGGCGGTGCTCATCGCCCGCGAGCTTGCTCCGAAGCTCGATATGCCGCTGGCCGAAGACAACCTCGAACGTACAAAACCGACGCTGCCGCAGATTGGTCTTTCTCCGCAGCAGCGTCGTGATAACCTCAAAAATGCCTTTTCGGTTCAGCGCCCCGGCGAAGTTTCAGGCAAATCCGTGCTCCTGATTGATGACGTCTATACAACCGGCGCCACCGCAACCGACGCCTCACGGGCCGTCCAAGCCGCAGGCGCTGCCCGCGTGTTTTTCCTGACGGTCACCCGCTCAGTTCCCGCCTGGCACCCCGCCGCGCAGATACAGGAGCCGCCCGTCTCCACGCCGTAGTGTCCGCTGATGTGTCCGGCCCTCCTACGCCGATAGTGAAACGCTGTCTTCCTCCGCGCCATGGAAGTCGGCAGATTCACAACGATCGCCCACACCTCTGTCCTCAGCCTCATTCTGTTCGGGGTTTTTCACGATCCGCCGGGCGTCCTCCCAGCCTGCGTCTTCACATGAGTAGTTGCGGGGAACAGGAGACCGATGGCTTATTTTGATGAATGCTGTAGCCATAAGGCTCATCTCCGGTGCTGCAGTAAAGAAAGCAGTATGTATATACAGTATATCCGTAATATCGGCTCTCGAACCCAAATACATGAGGTCAGCAGTGTAACATCCATGTGACAGAAGCGCGCCGCAGGGGTGGGTACCCCAACCTGTCGTGTGGCAAGGGGAAAAAGACTCCCGTGGCGAAGGAAACACAGAGCCGGACATGCAGACCATCATGGAGGGATAGAGATATGGCGAAATTACATCTTCTTGGCACAGGCGTCCCCACACCCGCCAGAGAACGCTTTGGCACGGCCTATGTGTTGGCGCTGGATAACACCCAGATTCTGATCGACTGCGGGCCTGCAACCACGTATAAGATGGTCCGGGCGGGGCTGTGGCCGACCGACATTGACTACCTGTTTTTCACCCACCACCATTTCGACCATAATGCGGGCTTCCCGGCCTTCTTTCTCAGCCGCTGGGACCAGAGCATCGGGGAAGAACAGATCCTGGACATCTACGGTCCGGAACCGACCGCCGAGATCACCGAGAAGCTTTTCGGCGACGACGGAGCGTTCGTTGATGACTGGACCGCGCGCGTCAATCATCCCACAAGTCACGCGGTGTATGTAAACCGTGGTGGCGAGATGCCCCGCCCGGCGCCGGAATGGAATGTGAGCGATCTTCAGCCCGGAGATGTCGTCGAGGAAGACAGTTTCAAAGTCACTGCAGGGCACGCCGAGCATGTCGGCCCGTGGCTGAAATCCCTGGCGTTCCGTGTGGAAACAGACGAGGGGACGATATTCTTCGCGGGCGATACCGAGCCGTGTGAGGAAATTGCGCAGCTTTCACCCGGCAGTGACGTCTTCGTCGCCAACTGCTGGAACCACCAGGAGATCATGGATGTGGATGGCGAGGGTCCCGCTCAGACGGGCACACTGGACGCGGCGAAAATGGCCTCCGAGGCCGGAGCCGAAAAGCTGATATTGACGCACACAGGTGCAGAGCTGTGTAAGCCCGGCTCGATGGAAAAGGGCATTGCCGACATCGGTGCCGCCTATGACGGCACCATCATCTTCGGACAGGAGCTCATGGCCGTCGAACTGTGGTGACGGTCATCGTACCCGCCACACATAGCGCCCACCGGCGACTATCACGCCGCCGGTGGGTTTTTTAGATGAGATTGTGCAACAGCGGAATGTGCCGTCACATCTGCAAAATGCGCGTGATATTGCCGCTGCGGATCATGTCTTTTTGCTCGTCGGAAATATCGGCCGTCTCCAGCTTCGCCATGGTGATGCCGTAGTGATTGATGGCAAAGCCGGTGCCAAGGATAACTTTTTGGGCCCCGAGGTCCTCACACAGGCGGTCCACGCCGAAGGCGCACTGCATGGTGCCGATGTCCATCCACGCGTTCGGACGGTCCCGCAGCACGCGCATGGCCTCCAGGCGGCCGCCGTAGCCGGTGCCGGTGACGATAAAGGGAACATCGGGATATGCGTCAAGCAGCGGCCCCACGGCGGTGACAGGCTGGCTGCCGAACGGCGTATTTTGTACCACTACAAGTGAGACCCATACGGGCCAGTCGTATTGCGCCGCTCGCTCGATGACCGGCGAAAGCAGCTCAACATCGGAGTACGAATACCCGTGCTGGGGTGTCAGGCGCAATCCCACAAGCCCGGCCTCCCGGCAGCGATCCATCTGCTGCAGTGGATCGGTCATATCCGTTTTCGGATTCACCACACACAGCCCCATGAGGCGGTCGGGGTGTGCCTCGCAGGCCTCAATGGTGTCTCCATTGCCGATAATCGTGTCAAAGACCATCCCCGACAGCGCCACGATGATGCTCTTGTCAATGCCGTATCCGTCCATGTGACGGACGAACTCGTCGGGGTCATCAATGCCGGGTGTGCGGATCGACCACATGCCGAAAAGTGCGTTGGCGTCGATGGTCATTTGGATCCCTCCAGGCCGAGGATGCGGGCGATGTTTCCGTATAGTATTTTTTCCTTCGTCTCGTCGCTCAGATCGGCGTCATAGACCTTGTACAGCGTGGTGGCGGGACTGAGCATTGGCAGGTCGGATCCATAGAGCACGCGATCGGCCCCGGCGGCCTCGACGGCGAATTCAGCGATACCGCGCTCCGGGCACGAGCAGCATAGCTCAAGATACACGTTCGGGTGTTTTGCACACTCCAGCGCTCCTTCGTCCCAGCGGTACCCGCCCATGTGCCCGCACAGGAAGATCACCTCCGGATGGCGGCTGGCGACGGGGCCGATGGAGTCACCGCCATCGAAGCAGTGCAAAAGGACGGGGACATCAAGCTCCCGAATCTTTTCGAAAATCGGGTCATACCGCTCATCGTGATAGGCGACCTTTGTGTGGCTGGTGTGCAGCTTGACGCCCGAAAATCCCAGTTCGTTGATACATGTGTCAATCTCCGCCAGCGACTTCTGGATATGCTGCGGATGAGCCACAGCGTATCCGCAGAAGCGATCGGGCCATTTCTGCAGAGCCTCGGCCACCACCCGGTTGCCGCGGACAAAGTCCTCCCGCAGCGAGCGGGAATTGGAAACACAGGCGATGTCCACGTTGTAGCGGTCCATGATGCGAAGGGCGCTTTCGGCATCGCCGGGATAGCCAATATCCTCCCAGCGAGACAGGTGTGCGTGTGCGTCAATGATCATGAAGAGTCCTCCTCTTGATGCTGCAGTCGGATCGGTTCGAAGCCTTCAACCTCGGTCTGCGGGTAGAGGTTGAGCTCGGTGATCCCTGCCTTTTGAAATATCTGTACGCGTTCCTGCTGCCAGTAGTTGCTGAGGACCTCGCCGAACCAGGCGTCAAACCATCGGCCCTGAAACCAGTACTGCTGGCGGGTGATGCCGATTTCGCGGAAGCCCACTTTCTGGCTCGCCCGCATGTTCCGGACGTTTTCGGTGAGAACCTCTGTGTGAATCTTATTCAATCCGCCGGCGACGATGTTGTTGAAAGCCCACTCGATGACAGCTATCCCGGCGGCGGTGCCGATCCCGCGGTCCCAATACTCCCGGCGGCCGATCATGCAGCCATACCGCCCGCGGATGTGCCTGTAGTCAATCTCACCGAGGCCCACGCTGCCGATGAGCAGATCATCGGCGAAAATGCACCAGAGCATACTGTGTTCATCACATGCCTGGTTTTCCAGCCACTCGCGCTCCGTATTCTCGCACATCGGACACGCCCGCCCCATGTACAGGCGGGTTCGGTTGTTGCAGAACCATTCAGAGAAAAGCGTCACGGTTTTCTGCTCGTCGGCGGGCGGCCCGAGTTCGATCGCTATAGGCCCCTCCCCGCGGTCACGACGCTCGAAATTGACGGTTATGTGTGGCCCAAACATTGTCTCTTCACCTCCTGGCATGAGGCTCAACGAATTTTCGGGGTGCGTTCAATCTTTTTCAGCCGTTCTCTGGACCTTCAACAGGGCAGGAAATTGTATGTCATCATCCGACTCGTAGCGGATGTCTTTGATACCGGTAGCGCGAAGTATATCCGTCCGCCGCTCGTTCCACTCTGCGTTGAGCACCTCACTATACCGGCTGTCAAGCCAGCGACCCTGAAACCAAAAATGCCTCCGGGCCAGACCGAACTCCCTGAATCCCATCTTCCGCAGGGCGTGGCAGCTTCGTTCGTTGCTCGCCATAACCCCGGCGGTCACCTTATGCAGGCCATCCGCCGAGATATTGTTGAAGGCATGCTCCAGCACAGCCGTGCCTGCAGCCGGTGCGATCCCCCGGCCCCAGTACTGCTTTTCTCCGATGATAATACCAAACTGCGCGCGGCGGTGCTCCTCGTCAATGTCCGATAAACCGACCATGCCGATGAGCGCCTGCCCGATGTAAATCCCCCAGTGCATGCCGTCCTCTGCACCCGCCTGCTCCTGCAGCCACTGTCGCTGCTGCTTTTCACTGATGGGATAGAGGCGGCCCATGTACAGGCGCACACGGTTGTCCGCCCACCATCCGGCAACCTGCTTTGCGGTGTATTCATCTCCCGGCGGAGGGCACAGCGTTATCTCCATCGGCTCCTCGCCGCGGTCTTCGCGGGCATAGCGAACGACTATCCGGGGCGCACGCATCAGCTCTTGCCCCCGGGGCCCGCGGTGTATTCTGCGAAGCGCTCGCGCATCTGCTGCGGCGAGGCCGTGCCGGTGGTACCGATCTGCTGGACGGTGATGGAGGCGGCGATATTGCCGAATACCGCTGCCTCGGCGGGTGAGGCACCGGAGCAGATCGCTGGGACGATGGCGGCCGTGGCACTGTCGCCCGCTCCAACAATATCGGTCGGCCCGGACACCGGATATGCCGGTACACGGGCAAAATCATCCCCGTTGCAGACGAGCATCCCCTCCTCGCCGAGTGTCAAAAACACAGGCCGGTTTGTCCGTTCGTACAGCCCCGCGGCGATCTCTTCATCACCGGCATTGCTTGTAACACCGGCGGCATGGGCGCCCTCCCGCTCGTTGGGCTTGATGAACATGTGGCGGAAATCTCCGATGTGTGCGCGGGAATCGGCGAAGAAGACACAGCCCCGATGCGCCTGCGCCATCTCGCACAGGGCCGCTCGCACCTGTGGAGTAATGACGCCCAGTGCGGCGTCCTCCACCTGGTCGGCGATAATCACCGCATCAACCCCGGCCAGACATTCTTCTGCCGCCTCGATGATGGCGCGCTGAACCTCCCCCGGCAGGGGATCGCGGTTGACGATATCAATGCGATTGCTTTCCTTCTCGCCCCCGCCGGGCTGCTTGATCATCGGCTTGGTGTAGGTGGGGGTGAACCCGCTGGGATGCTCAAGCAAATGCTGCATGTCAACATCCCACGCCGACAGGCCCTGCCGCAGCTCGAAACCTTCTCCGTCACGTCCTGTTAGTCCGATCGCGTGAATGGCGCCGACGCCGAGGGCGTGGAGATTCGACACAACCGTTCCGGCCGCGCCCGGGCTGATGCGCCTGTCAACGACCTGGAAGGCCTCCAGGCCCGTCTCCAGCGACGGCTCGCTGAGGTCGGGGTCGATGATGAGG
>JAWODS010000310.1:0-2809 GCA_046483205.1 Armatimonadota bacterium
GTCCGCCCCATCAGATACCGGGTGGTTCCGGCCTTCTGCAGGGAGGTAATTCCGTACAGTGCCGGAGATGCCGTGTCCGGATACTGGAAGGTCAGATTATCAAACACAACATCCGGGGCCGCTTCGACACCGCCCATCCTGTCTGCCTCCGCCTCCAGCCGTTTGCGTCCCCACCACAGGCGGGCCATGAATACCGAGGCAAACACAATGGCGGCAGCACACCAGCCGCCGAACTCCCGCAGTGACATCTCGGCAGGGACGAAAAGCGGGCCGGGCTCAACAGAGACGGAAATAAGACCGATCTGCTGGCCGATGGTGGCGAATACCCCCCGCTGGTCGATCGCCGCCAGCGCCCCCGCCAGAGACACCAGCAGCAGTACCACAGCAGCCACGGACGAAAAAGCCGGCGCGCGGTAGTCTCTTTCGTTCATGATCTGCCCGTACGTCAGCCGCCAGCGCCTCGCTCTGGGATACAAAAGTGCGACCAGGGGCAGTCCAAGAACGACCCCGATAAGCAGATTATTGAAGGTGATGATCGTCGTGACTATCATGTACGGAGCGATGCCCAGTAGATCGACCCCGAAGCCGATGACGATGGCGCACGCTGCACTGCCGATGACCAGTCCGAGGATCATCACCGGCAGATCGCGGCCCTTTGCGGTCGGCTCCCGTGTCCCTTTGATGACCACCCACACGCGGTACGGCAGATACGCCAGCAGGAAGTTTCCGATAAGACCGAAGAGGCTGCCCGGACCGATGGTGCCGAAGAAATCACCGATGAGGTTGCCCATCGCGCAGCCCCACGCCGCCGCAGGTCCAAAAAGGAACGCACAGACGACCGGCACGGCATTGGCCGGACGAATTTCAGTGATTCCGGGAATAATGGGAATGGCTTTGAAGGGGATGAGAATGGCGGCATAGATCGCGGCACTCAAAGCCACAAGCACCACCATTCGCGTGTTGCGCCACATCTCTATGACATCTCGCATGCAGGATCTCCTGCCTTATAATGATAATTCTGTATTCTCCATTCCCCGCAGGAGCGCTGTGAACCTGTGTGATAGTCCTCACGAGCACACAGATCATATCGGAAGGAGGATTTCACACCTCGCGCAGAGAATCGTGTATGACGGTTGGCTGGTAACCAGTTTAATATACGCGGTTTGGGGCGACTGAAAGCTCCAAATTTTGTTCATACTTCAGGGCGCTGTTATCAGGCCCGCAATCTTGCTGACGAAAGGTCCTGTAAACCCGTGACACTGCGTTCTGGCATACTTTCAGTGGTTCTGGCGATCCCGGCGATTTTCTGGATGCATCAGGCGAGTCTTGTCCAGGCGCCGGGAATTATCTACGCACCGGTTTACCTGCTCTCCGTACCTCCTGTCCCCGCAATCTTCTGCCTGATCCTTCTCGTGGCACTGGCGCCGCTGTTCAAGCGCCTTTGGGGAGCCGCTCTCAGCAAAAAAGAGCTCGTCTTCATCTTTATCGTGCTGGTCATCGCCATCCCTCCGGTGACTTTCGGGATTACGGAGCTTATGCTTTCGTTTTCCACCGCCCCGGGGTACTTCAATCAACCCACCAACAACATGGCGATGCTCTCTGATGCCATGCCGGAGTGGATGCATCCGCAGGATCCTGAAGTGCTGCGCACAATGTATGAGGGAAGTGTCAGTGGCGGTGTGCCGTGGGATGCGTGGATCTACCCGCTGGCCATCTGGACACTGTTTTTGCTCCTCGTGTTCTTCACAAGCATGTGTATAGTGACACTGTTTCGAAAGCAGTGGTCGGAGAATGAACGGCTGCGCTATCCGCTTTTGTTCATTCCCCTGAGTGTGATAGAGCGGGAGGCTCCGGGCAGTCACGTTCCGTTTTTCCAGAACCGCCTCGTATGGCTGGGGGCCGGGCTTGTGGTCCTGCACCACCTGCTGAACATTGCCCACGCCTACGACCCTTCCATCATTGCCCTTAACGACCGGTCATACTTCTTCCAGAGTATCTTCACCGAGCACCCGTGGACTGTCTTCCGTAATATTGGCTTTTTTCACCGTCCGCAGGTCATCGGGCTGGCGTATTTTGTGCCCCTGGACATACTTTTTTCCGGCTGGTTTTTCTACCTGCTGATCTTCTTCATGCGGTTTTTCGCGGAGGTCTTTGGCGTGACGGCAGCGCCTGGCTTTCCCTTCAACTTCGCGCAATCTGCAGGAGCGTATGCAGGCCTGGCGGTTGTACTGTTCTGGGTCGGTCGCGACGAACTGGCCAAGATCGCCCGCAAGGCCTTTACGGGCGATCCCGGTATTGATGATTCCGAAGAGCCAATGCCGTACCGCTGGACACTTTTTGGAGCCATCGGTGGCTTCGCCGCGCTGGTGATCTGGTCCAACCGCATGGGCCTTCCGTGGAGCTACAGCCTGCTGTATTTCTTCTTCATGTTCGTATCAAGCTTCGTATTCGCCCGGATTCGCACCGAGGCCGGAGTGCCCACCATGTGGGGACCTGCGCCGAAGTTTACCGAACACGTGCAGCAATTGCTTGGGACGAAGACACTCGTTTCCGGAAAGCACTGGGGCGGGATCGCGGTGCTGCACACCTATAACTTCATCGCCCGCGCCTACCTGGGGTCCATGAGCGCCTATCACGCCGAAAACGAGGAACTCGCCAGGCGTGTGAAGCTGCGCGAGAGGATTGTGCCCCCGGTGATGATCGTGGCCTTCGTCATCGGCTGTGTGGTTGCCTATCCTCTGGTACTCGGCTCCTACTACGAATACGGGGCCACGCTGCTTCATGGCGGAGAACGGGCCTCCGGCGGATA
>JAWODS010000358.1:0-2988 GCA_046483205.1 Armatimonadota bacterium
GGGTGGTGGTCTTCCCGGCCCCGTTTGGCCCCAGGAAGCCGAAGATCTCGCCTTCGTGCACACCAAAACTTACCTCATCGACCGCCAGATGGTCACCGTAGCGTTTGGTCAAATTCTGTGCCTCTATTACTGCACTCATAAGGTCACTCCTGTCGTTCAAATCGCAGCCAGATCCCGAGGCCGGCCTTCGGATCTTCCGGTGGTCGCCCGCCCTCGCCGATGACCTCAAAGTCATGCAAACCGGCGTCATGTGCCCACTTCATGAAGGTCTCGGGGCACCGCAGTCGCAGAAAGCGCTCGTACGCTTCCGGCCCCCTCTTTCGCACATTTTCGTGGCGGCGTCGGATGAACTCCTGGCGGGCCCAGAGTGGATACTCACTGCCGAGTCCACCCCCGATCATTGCCTGTCCGCCCGGCCGCAATATACGGTACACTTCCGCAAGTCCTCTGGCTTGATCATCCCAGAAATAGATTGAACCGCGGCTGACCACCACGTCCACAGACCGGTCACACAACGGGAGCATCTCGGCCCGGCCCTGCAGTGTCTCAATCCGGCCGACGTGCCCAGCGGCAACTGCTTTCTCCCGGGCCGCAGCGAGGGCTTCGCCATTGGGATCCACAAGCACAATGCAGGCGCTACAGCACTCCGCTAAGCCCAGGGCAACCGGACCTTCGCCTGAGCCGAGATCCACCCAGAGGCCATCACCGGTTGGGCGGCACAGACGCAGAATGTCGGAGGCTACGGCGGGGTAGTAGTCCGGGAGCGACCCGGATGCGGATCGCTCCCTTTTGTCATTTGTAGATTCGGCATTGTCTCCGTGCTTACTCATTGTCGCTTTCTTCCACGCACGGGTGTCGCTCGACATCACCGTGACACTTGCGGATTTGTTCCGGCGAGCAATCGCCGGGCTTCCCCTCAAGTTTTTCGGGATGTTGACAGCCTTTGCAATCACACATTGTGGCACCCTCCTTCATGGTGCTCCGGATCGGTCTGAGTGATGATGACGCCAGGCTTCATTTGGTGTTTCCCTCTTCGTTCTGTGATTCAGGCAGAATGTCCACAAGCGCTTTCCTGCAGCGATCCCGGGCGTTTTCGGCAAGGCTGTAGTGTACGTAGCTGCCACGCTTATCGGACTCAACCAGCCCTGCATTGCGCAAAACCTTCAGGTGCTGCGAGATCGCGCTCTGTGTCATATCCAGTAGCATGGCCAGAGCCCCCACACACAGTGCCCGCTCCTGCAACTCCCGCAGGATGTTAATGCGCGTCTCCGAGCCCAGCGCACCGAACAGCTCAGCCAGATTCTCCACGTCGTCAGGTTTTATCATTTTATTAATCGCTTATATGCTAAAATACTTTTGAAGCCATGTCAAGCAAAAACCGTTTTCACTCCTGTCATCCACCCAACTTACGTCTATAACCCGCAGCCACGAACGCTCAAAGCTCTCGCCTTTCTCCAGGACTCACTCGAACGCCCGGCTATAAATCGCACGTCTTACCTGAAACTCTGAGCAGACAAACACACCGGGTGTGGCTATCGCGACCGCCATGCGAAATATGTGCCTGCAGGGGAAACAACGCTGCTCATGCGACGAGAGGGGAACACCCCTCCGACAACAAGGACTCACACCCGCCTGGATGCAACCCTGAGAGAACGATTGCAACCTGGGCTTGCCGGTTATGCACAGCGATGAACTCTGGCGCCTGTTTGGCCGTATGGGGCGTATAGTTGTCGAGTACGCATTGCCGCCGGCGGTCGGTTGGAAGCTGCGGCACGTTTACGAAGCCGCCTATGCCGCCGGCGGCTGGAACCCCGACCCCGACGAGATTTTCGGGACGATGCAAGGGGCCCGTATCACCGACTGCATCAGCCTGGGAGCGATCGCAAGCGCTTCCCCCCTCAGACCGTGGATGAGGTGTTGGACAAGACCGCCGGATGAGCGAGCGGGAGCGGCTCTTACCCGCACATGTGATGGTCTATTATGCGGTCGCCCTGGCGGCTGTGTACCAGTAACGCCGGCAGATTGAGAATGCCTTCGATGAGCTTGAGACTCACCTGAAGGGCTCACGGAGGGTCTTGCGCAGCAAAAAGCCGGACCTGGTACGGCAGGAGTTTTACGGGCTGATCCTGGCACATTTCGCCATCCGCGGGCTGATGCACGAACCAACCCTGAAGCATAAAAAGGACCCGGATGAGTTCTCCTTCACCCCCGCGGGGATGGAGTTTTTGATCGCGTGAAAACTCCAGATGCAGCCGTATCTGTGCTACAGGGTTATAAGGTGAAAGTTGCCAATGTTCAACGCCTTGTTACCCTGAGAACCAAAAACTGCTTCACCAGGCCACACTCAGGGAGCCGGTTGACCATCAAATCGGATGCCGCCGGGGCCGCTGCAATCCCCGAGCTATCAAACGTGCAGCCGCCAAATTCCCGGTCCGCCACCGGTGCAAAAAGCTGCCTGACGTCAACTTCAAAACATGCATCACAATAATTAAGTGAACAGTATTGAGGTTAAAGCTCAAAGTAACGGCCCGCGTTCGTGTCGAAGATCCGTCCTTCGATCGCGGGACCGGCCGATGTCGTGATCTCCAGCCGGATGGTCACATTGCCATCGGCGGCCGGTTCTTCCGGCAGTCTCCAGCGGTATGGCGGCCAACACCGAACCCCGAGGCTGTGTTCTTTAAGGAACACCTCCGCACAGTCGAAAAAGCCGCCCTTCCCCGCATCGACTGCCAGATGGGTGGCTCTCGGAGGCAGCATAATCTGCCGCTCCAGTGCCAGCGTCCCCGCGAAATATGGCAGGCCGGAGGACGGAAGGTCCAATGGCCAGACGCTCTGTGGCGGGGAAACGAGCTGCCGGATACTCCCGGGTTCCCCTGCAACCCCGAAGTCCCCTGTCAGCCACACGGCTTCCAGCAGCCCCTCATCATCCGCACGGGTTTCGATACTGATTTCCAGCTCGTTGCATCCGTCTTTGACCAGGTCCGTAAT
>JAWODS010000403.1:0-2889 GCA_046483205.1 Armatimonadota bacterium
TCATCCAGTGGAAGATGCCGGCGGAGGGGACCTACGTGACCGGTCTTGAACCTGCCAACTGTCTCGTCGAGGGCCGCACGAAAGACCGCGAGGAGGGCCGGCTGGTGACACTGGAGCCGGGTGAAAGCGCCGAATACAGCCTCGAAGTCGGTGTACTGGCTGATAATGACGAAATCGACGCCCTCGGCTCCGAGATCGCAAAGATGAGCTGAGGTCAGGGTCTCTGACCGGGTAACGAATGCTCACAGCAGGTCTGTTGAGGATCCACAGTTGGTGCAACAAAAATGCTCCCGTGGCCCGGCAACCGCTCAGGGTCGCTCCGTCCTTAAGAAATATTTCTGGGCAAATCAATGACACACCGCGGCGTGGGCGTGCGCAGGCAGGCCCCGGGCGGCGAATGGAAAACTGTAATCAGCAGGAAAGGAAACATCGATGCCAGATCTTCGCGGCCAGTTTCGCGATCCCGATAATTCGTATCGGATGCACCCCTTCTGGTTTTTGAACCACGATCTGCAGGAGGAAGAGCTCCGCCGGCAGATCAAAGAGATGGACGAAAAGGGCCTCGGAGGAGCGGTGCTTCACGCCCGGCACGGTCTTTTAACGCCATATATGAGCGAGGAGTGGATGGCGGCCATCGGCGCGTGCATTGACGAGCTGTCCTCCCGGGGCATGGAGGCGTGGCTGTACGATGAGGACAACTGGCCCTCCGGCACCGACGGCGGGCGGCTGACCAGGGACCATCCACAGTACCGGATGCGGTATTTGCGGGTGCAGACGCTGCAGATTAACGGCGGCGCGACCTTCCAGCGGAGCCTGCCGAGAAACGGTGATGAGCTGGTGGCGATCCGGGCGGGGAAGCTGGCTCCAGACACAATCAATGAGCCGGGCGGCCCGCATTTCACCGGCACAATCCGCGACCTGACCGACCGCTGCAGGGAAGGCCGGCTACGCTGGGAAGCCCCACCCGGAAACTGGTTCGCCGCGATTTTCTGGTCTCATCCGGTACCTGATAAAACGACATTTTTCGACGGTTCGTATCTGGACACCATGAACCGGGAGGCCGTTGAAGAGTTCCGGCGGCGCGCTTACGACCCCTATGACCGGTTCAGCGACGATTTCGGCGAAACCGTGAAGGGCGTTTTCACCGACGAGCCCGGGCTGATGATTCATGACGCGTACGTTGGTGTGGAGGCAAAGGCCGGGACCGTAGAGGAACCCGACCGGACGCTGCCCGGAGTGACCCTGGCGTGGACCCGCGATATGTTCGAGCACTTCGAGACTATGCACGGATACGACCTGCGGGAGCATATGCTGGACCTTGTGTTTGACACCGGCGACGACAGCTCGAAGGTACGGTTGGATTATCAGCGGGCGATCTCCACGTGGTATGCTGAAAACTTTCACGGACAGCTTGCGGGATGGTGCGAAAAGCGCGACATCGAGCTGATCGGGCACACGCTGGAAGACCCCTTCCACAAGCAGGTGCGCACCCAGGGCGACCAGCTTCAGGCGCTGTCGAAAATGCATCGGCCCGGCTTTGATTACCTCGGTGATTCAGTCAATCCGGGGCGGATCCTCGCCGCCAAGTGCGCATCCTCGGCCGCCCACATCCACGGGAAGCGCCGGGTGATGTGCGAGGCGTTCGGTGGAGGCGGCCATGACACAACGCTCGAACACCAGCGCGTGAATCTCAACTTCATGTGCGCACTGGGCTGCAACATGGTCATCCCCCACGCGTTTTACTACTCCTTCGAGGGCCTGCGCAAAAGCGACTGGCCGCCGACGGAGTTTTACCACAACGGCTACTGGCAATGGTACAAAGGATTTGCCGATTACGCCGCTCGGATGTGCCTCATCCAGTCGGCCGGACACCACGTGTGTGACGCGCTGGTGATGCTCCCGACGGAGACCATGGCCGTGGATGCGTGGGATCAGGGTGAATACGTCTCCGAGCCGATGTGCGCGCGGCTGCTGGATGTCGTCTCCGATGGCCTGCTTTCGGCCCATCACGATTATGATTATGTGGGCGATGAGCACCTCGCCACGGCGATGCTGAAGAACGCCAGTATCACCTTTCCGCTGAGTGCCGAGGAATACTCCGCGGTGGTGCTGCCCGGATGCCGCGTCCTCAGCAGCGACTCCGCACGCAAGCTCGCGGACTTTTACAAAAACGGTGGCACGGTCATCATCCTCGGCGAAATGCCCTCCGAAGGAACGCAGCGGGGCGCTGATGACGATGTCGTGAAGCAGATGAACGAAATCTTCCCGGAGGCGGCCGAGGGCCCCTGCGAGGTGCGCAACGATGCCGGAGGTGTCGGTGTCTTCGCGCCTGAAGATGCCGTCACACAGGAGTGGCTCGAAGAGACGCTGGCGGAGGCCATTGACGCTGATGTGACGATGGCCGGGGATCCCGACGAGCACCGCGACATCGTCTGCACCCACCGGGCCGACGGCGATATGCACCTGTACCTTCTGTTCAACCGCGGTGAAGAGCCGCAGCAGGCAGAGGTGACCGTCTGTGCCGAGGGCACCGTCGAGGAGTGGGACCTCGAAAGTGGGCGTCCGGGGGCAACTAAATATGAACAAAGCGCTGACGGGACGCTGTTTCACTGCACGCTGGACCCCGGGGAAGCCCGCCTCTTCGTCGTCGATCCGGCCTCTAATTTACAGCAGCTTTCCAGCGATGACGCGGTGGCTCCAGAGCTTCTGGATGAGATTGACCTCGGCGACCGCTGGAGCTTTGAGACCGCCGGGGAGAATGTCGTCATCCTCGACCGCTGGCAGTACATCGCCCACGACCAGGCCGCCGGAAAGCGCCTCGGTGTCACCGGCACCCCCGGCCATGTCAACACCTTCGTCACCGATTTTGAGATCGAAGGCGACATCGGG
>JAWODS010000414.1:0-16759 GCA_046483205.1 Armatimonadota bacterium
ATAAAGACCGCCTTTTCGCCGTCACTGGCCTCATCAATAATGCTCAGGCGCAGCAGGTCGTCCCTGTCGCCATACAGCGACCAGCCCGAGGGAATACCGTTTTCGGCAACCTCCCCCTCGAACGAGGGATTCTGCAGGAGGTTTTCAGACACCTCCGCAGAGGCGAGATATGCCGTGAGAACAATTGCAGCCACAAGACACGCAAAGGCGGAATGAAAACCACGCATTTGTATCGCTCCAGAATATCAGATGTATGAATCCCGACGCCCATCCCTATGTTTTGTCGTAAAGGTCCAAAATCCTTCATGCAGGCAGGAATGCGCCGTGCTGCACCGGAAATTGACACGCATATATGACAGGCACCTGCTGGAAGAGGAGACCTCATGAACTTTCTGATCATCGCCCTGGACACTCAGAGACGGGACCATCTCGGCTGTTACGGATATCCGCGAGATACCAGCCCCACTCTTGATGCCCTTGCGGAGGAGGGCGTGGTCTTCGAGAATTGTGTGACCAACACCGCTCACACCATGCCGACATTCACCACCATGATCACCGGGCAGGGCCCGCAGACACACGGGATCGTCTCCACGCTGTACGCCCACCCGAATGAGCCGGGCCAGCGGCTCGATGACACCACCCCGGTGCTACCGGAGATGATGCGTGATGGCGGCTATCTGACCGCAGCATTCGACAACCTGCACGACTTCGGCTGCTATCCGGCGTGGTTTGCCCGCGGCTATCACTGGTATGTCAACACCTGGGCGCCCCGGGGCGGACATCCCTGCCAGGTCCGGGCCGATGAAATCAACGAGCGGCTGCTCCCATGGCTGGCGGCAAATGCGCAGCAGGCTCCGTGGTTTCTGTTTGTGCATTACTGGGACCCCCACCAGCCCTACAACCAGCCTGAGCCGTACCGCACCATCCATTCCGGCGGCCCGGAACCCGAACACATGGAGGTGGAGGGTCGGGGTTACCTTCCCCACTGGGGGTGGGAGGACCGTCTTGATGAAAAAGCGCGTGAGAAGATTGATCTGTACAACGGCGAGCTCACCTTCGTGGACAGGGCTATCGGGGATCTGCTGGATGTACTGCGCGAGGCCAGAAGCTATGAGGACACGACCGTCATCGTCACCGCCGACCATGGCGAGGACATGGAAGAACACAACTCGCCATTCGAGCACCGCGAGCCGTATGAAACCACCGTTGGAGTGCCGCTGATTGTGAGGCCTGCCGGGGGCGTCGAGTTTGAGCCCGGGCGGCGGGTGTCCAGTCTCGTCGGACAAATCGACCTGATGCCCTCGGTGCTGGAGATGGCGGGTGTGGAGGAACCGGAGAATATGGACGGCCAATCCTGGGCCCGCCTGCTGCACACCGACGCTCCGACTGCGCCGAGGCAGTTTCTCACCGGTGGCATTACCAAACAGGAGGGACTGTGGGTGTGCCCGGAAATCGGCGTCCGGACGGCACAATACAAGTATCTCCTGCGCGGCGCAGTTGCCTATGAGGAGGGACACCCGCCCCGGGTGTACGCCTCGCTCGGTGCGCCCCCGTGGCGGGGGGATGCGGAGAAGACTCCAAGAGATCGCGTGGAGTTCTTCAACGCCCTCCCGCGACGCGAGCTGTATGACCTCCGCACCGATCCCTTCGAGACGGTGAACGTGTGTGAGCAGAAGCCAGCGGTCGCCGATGAGCTGGACGAATGGGTTCGCGAGGTCGCCGGCCGCAAACCCGAGCGGTTTGTGCTTGACTAATCCTGTCGCGTATTCGGCTCTTCCAGTCTGAGGCCCTGTGAGCCGTGACAGCCACCGATGCAGGCCGAAGGGACCTCTTGCCGGAGGGGCGGCAAACAGAAAAGGAGCCCGCCGTCTAAAGCAGGCTCCCTGAATGCAGTCGTATTGCTGATGCCTCAGGCCTCGTCAACCGAATAGTCCGGGAACATGTCGCCGGTCTCCTCGCGCCATGACTGCATGCGCTCGTCCATCGCGGCCACGACCTCAGCATACTGCGAATCCGTCGCCAGATTCTCCATCTCGTAAGGGTCCTGCCGGAGGTTGTACAGTTCGTTGGGCCCGGCGAGATTCCAGATGTACTTGTAATCCTCCTGCACCATCGACCGCTGGAACAGATACGGGTCAACAACGGCGTTGCCATTGTATTCCGTGAAGGCTGCGTCGCGTACATCCTCAGCTTCCCCGCGCAGCACGGGCATCAGCGAACTCCCCTGCATGGCATCAGGGCGATCCACGGCCGCGAAGTCCAGCACGGTCGGCGCGATATCGACATGGCTGGTGAGACAGTCGCGCCGGCCTGCGTCAATGCCCGGGGCGTTGATCATCATCGGCAGGTGCGCCGCCTCCTCATAGCAGACCATCTTCTGGAAGTACTGGTGGGCTCCGAGCATCTCTCCATGGTCGGGGTGAAAGATGATGAGCGTATCATCGGCGTCCGCACTGGCGGAGACGGCGTCAAGCACCTGCCCGATCGCCTCGTCAACCAGCGTGACGCAGCCGTAATAGGCCGCCCAGGCCTCCTTCCATTCCCGCTCCGTCCGGTCGGCTCCAACCTGGCCGGGAAGATGGTTCATATGGATATCCGGCTTGCCCTTCTGCGTACCGGGGACATTCGGCGGCAGCTCGATGTCCTCGGGCGAATACATGGAGCGGTACGGCTCCGGGATCACAAAGGGAGGATGGGGCATCCAGAAAAACGCCCCAAGGTAATATGGCCGATCATCAGAGCCGGACTGAATGAAATCCACGGCATGACGCGCGAGGAAGAAGTCGTAGTAATCTTCGGGTTCGAAGGGGTGAGTGCCCGGATTTGGCGCCGAATAGTACGTCTCGCGGATGTCGTCATCGCCGTAGCGCGTGGGGCACAGGTGCCGGTGGGGCGTCATGTCGGGAAACTCCAGGCCCTTTGCCTCCGCATATTCTTTATGCTCCCGCTTGCTGATGAATGTTTCCATCCATTCGGTCTCGCGAAACGGCGGCTGGGCGCGGACGTGATCCACACCGACTTGCCCGACGCGGTATCCCGCATTTGCCAGAAGCTCCGGCAGCGTTATCTCGTCGGCATTGAGCTGGCCGGGATTGGTGTCACCATCTTTGCCAAAGCCGTTGATCATCGCACCACAGGAATGGGGGTAGCGCCCGGTGTGCAGCGATGAACGTGCCGGCACACACAGCGGACAGGTGCTGTAATGGCGGTCGAAGACGACAGACTGCTCCGCCAGCCGGTCAAGATTCGGCGTTTCGACGGGGAGATTGGAATAGGCGCCAACACAGTCACGCCGGTGCTGGTCGGTCATAATCCACACGATATTCTGCGGCATGGTGAATCACTCTCTCAGAGGATAGACTCGGTAACGTCAGGATGTTTCGCGACGCCCTCTGCTTCATCCTGCCTGCGCCCGAGGCTGATGGATGATGCGGGGAGAATAATTCTGCAGGCAGGACGGGTACCGTCGTTGGGGGATATTGGTGTGGTCGCCTGTGACCGCGCAGGGGGCTGGATTGCAACGACTGCAGAAGGCGAGTATATCAGCCTGCGGAAAGATCGCACCATCCGTAAACTCATATCGGTCTGGCGCGGTCGCGTCAGTTCTCTATTTCGATGGTGCTGAGCCAGTCGCCATCGGCAGGATCGACGGCACCGGGCTTCAGCCATTTTGCGTGGCCGTCAACGAAGCAGTAGTTGTGACCGCCGTTGTGGGCCTTGACCTGCTCGGTCGAGGGCACCCACGGCTCGTCATCCACACCACCGGGATTGGCCATCTCGTGGATGCCGTAGCTTTCAGTCAGCAGGATGCACTGTGAGGGTGATTGTACCCGCGCCAGGTGCTGACCGAACGGGGGAGTATGATTGCCGGCCCGGTAGTGGGCGTAATTGATGGCGTAGCCCGCATTCATTCCGTAATCGTCATAGCGGCCGTCAAACGGTCGGGCGATTCCGGTTCGGCTGGGGCAGAAGAACAGGTCGGTATTCTCCACGTACGGCATGAGCATCGAGCGCCAGGTGCCGTCCCCGTAGCTGTCGTCACCGCTGCCGTTGTAGTCAAGGTCATCATAGGGGATATGCTCGTCATAGTCCTGGATGTACATGGTGGCGGCGAGCCCGAGTTGCTTGATATTGGACAGACACTTCGTCTGCCGCGCCTTCTCCCGCGCCCGTGCAAACACAGGGAAAAGAATCGCGGCCAGGACCGCGATGATCGCGATAACCACAAGAAGCTCTATGAGGGTGAAGGCGTTTCTCGTATTCATGCTGTCCATATAGACGTCTGGCACGTGATAAACGTTTCTGTCATACCTGTTTTATTATACTCGACGCAGGGCCGCTGAAAACACAAAGGGGCCAATTGGAGGCATTGGATAGTCATTACATAAAAAAAGACGCCCGGCACTGAGCCGGGCGACATATGACAGGTTCAACGAAAACTTCGCGCTGTGGCTATTTCACACCCAGGACCTTCACGGTATCACAGGCCTGGAAGGACACGTAATGGCCGTTCGGCTTATAGACGCCCGTGATGCATGCCGTCTCCTGGCCCTTCTGCAAATTCAGATCCTGCTTGTTGAAGTGCAGCAGCAAGTCCAGATCGCCGTCGGGAGGATATGCCTTTCCGTCCGGCGTGGAAGGTGACACGCCGACATCTTCGTACGTCCAGCGAATGGGCGATGCCCCTGCAAACTTGATCGACTGCGGAATGATGTCGTGGGCGTCAAAGTACGGCTCGGTCAACACGGCGACAGCCACGACACCCTCCGACTTCATGTTTATCGGGTTGGGGTTGCTGGACGGCTTGATGTCGATGATAATCTTCGGTGATGTCTGCGGCGTGCGGAAAAAGCGCTGCATCCCCTCGGAATCTGCCGCGCTTAGTTCTGCGGGCTGGTCGCATCCGACGACAATACTGAGAACGAGAATCCCTGCGGCGAGTATTAGTAAAGCTTTTTTCATGATGGGGCACTCCAGTTTAGCTTCTATGACCATCACTGCTGGCGAGAACCGAACCAAAGGACTGGGAAAAAGCGGATTCGGATCGGAACGGTGTCTATTGAAAGGGTTCTTACCAGACGATCCGGACGCGCATGGGGGGAATTGGCCGAGCGAGGAATGGGGGAATTCCCACGCTCACGACAAGTGTATATCAAACTGCCTTGCGCTGTCAAGGGTTTTCTGAAGATTTGTTTAGCCGATATTGAGCGCATCCGCAATTTTGCCCGTAGAGCGGATTTAACGGTGTTTTCCGGTCAATTATAGTTTAGGTAATGATATTAGAAGAGAGAGGCGTATGGTAGATGCGCCATTGCTTTTGGGGAAGTGCTGCAACCGGCTGAATGAAACTTGCGCGTGATACGGGGGATAGCCTGCTGGTGAAAGGCCTCGGGGGCAGGCATGCAAAAAGGGATCGATCATTGACCGATCCCTTTATCTGAAAGCTTTAAACAGCGTAGAACGCCTGGCTTACTCTTCCTTCGTGTTTTGCGACCGGCGCCGCAGGTATCCCAGAGCCGCCAGACCAAGGCCGAAAAGAGCTGTCGTGGCTGGCTCGGGTACCGGGTCGTCGAAGTCGCCTGACAATCGCAGGTTCCCATCAACCTCATTGCCATCGTTTCGGCAGCCCTCAATCAGCGCCACCGTTATCGGATCGCCGTACTCGATGGCATGAGAGAAGTACGAGACAGGGATAGTTGCCTCGACAATATATGTATCGAACAGTGTTTCCTGGTAGCCGCTCGGGAAGGTATAGGAGCGGTATTCGACTGTCGCATCCCCGAGGTAGTTGCCACTGAAGCCGGAGTAATTCGGGTCGAAGTTCGTATGCTCCCCGTTTGCATCAACAGCGGCACTCGGCGTCCCCACATACCAGTCACTATTTGCGGTGCGGTACAGTTCGTTGCCGATGGTGCTGCCGCCGCTGGTGGCATCTTCCCAGCCGTTGTCGGGCCGCACCTCGTGGTTGATATCTACGCCATAATCGTAGCTGAAGCCGTCAGAATAAGGGGTGTTCAGGCCAAAGTCCATCGCCAGGTCGCCGCTCGTCACCAGGCTGTCGGGATCAACCCGCGATTCAATGTAGCCTGGCGGGGGAGGGAAGGAGGTGACAACGGCGATATAGATGTTGTCATCGTCATTATCGAAGTACAGCGCCTCGACGTCGTACGGCTCACTTCCTGACGGGTACTGCCCGGAATCAGTGGAGTAATCGAAGTTGTCAGTGGACCAGTCACCGTGCCAGTCATTGAAGGTCCAATCCACCGTCCGCGTATTCTTCGTCGGGGCGAAGGTACTGGCGTCAATGGGATACGTTGTCTCGTCTTGATACTGGTCGATGTGGCCGCTGTCGGTATCCAGCGCCAGTGAAACGCCAAAACGCTCATCCAGCAAATAGGCGTGCGCACTGGCGGACGAAATCAACGCGGCGGTAACGACGCACGCTGCAAATAAAACTCTGATGAATTGTCGGCTCATTTTGTGAATCTCCAACAGTTCGGGCGAGCTTCAGATGAATGATAGGGATAAACTCAATAATCTCATTTATTACCTGCAAAACCGAATTCAAACCTATAAACGTCACACCACGCAAATCACCACAATCATACATTCCGTAAGCATGAGCGTCAAGGAGAACGCAGACAAATCAAGAGACGTTACGTTCTGTTAACATGTCGTTACATGAAGGACGGTTTCATATTCTTTGAAGTTCAAAGGTTTCCGCAGGAGATGTGCGGAACGATGGTAGGCAACAGACAACACAATTCGTACGAATATGGTGGGTGTCGAAAATGGCGAATGCACTACGATTTGGCATTGCAGGTCTTGGCCGTGGGATGGTACAGGCTCGAAACGTCGCAGATGCGGAGGGGGCTGAGCTTGCCGCGGTCTGCGAAATCTGGGAAGAGCGCGCTCAAACCGCCGTGGAAGAGCTCGGCTGTGAATGGATACGTGACTTCGACGAAATGCTCGGGCGCGATGACATAGACGTCATCGGAGTTTTTACCCCCAGCGGCATGCACGGGCAGATGTGCGAGCAGGCGCTGCGTGCGGGCAAGCACGCCTTCTGCACCAAGCCGATGGATATCCGCGTGGAGGCCTGTGACAGGGTCATCCAGGCGGCGGAAGATGAAGACCTCGTCTTTGCGGTGAGCTTCGGCAGCCGCTACAACCCAATCAACCACCGCATCCGCAACGCCGTGCAGAGTGGCGCTCTCGGCAAGCCCGTCATTGGCGACCTGCGAATGAAGTGGTACCGCGCGCAGGACTACTACGACGGCGGCATGCCCGAAGGGTGGAGAAGCCGGACCGAGACCGAGGGTGGCTCACTGGCCAACCAGGCCGTGCACTACCTCGATTTGCTGCAGTGGTGGATGGGCTCCGTCGAAAGCGTCACCGGCAAGAAGGGCACCTTCGCCCACAATATCCAAACCGAGGACACCGCCACCGCCATTCTCAACTTCGAATCGGGGGCCATCGGATCAGTGGTTACAACCACCTGCAGCTTCCCCAACCTCGGTACGCGCATAGAGATCACGGGCGCGGCCGGAACGCTGAGCTGGGAAGACCAGCAGATCACGCGCTTCACCGTCGCCGGCGCCAGTGGCGACTGGGACGGCGATGATCCGGACTACGTATTCCCCGAGCACGCCGCGACACCGGAAGAGATGGAGCGAGACATCAGTGAATTCGCCGCTCCCGACGACCTTCCGGCCAATGCAGTGGAGGATATGGTCAGGGCCATCAACGAGGGGACGCCGGTGGTCTGCGACGGATACGAAGGGCGAAAGACCGTCCGGATTATCGAAGCGGTGTATGAAGCATCTGAAACCGGCAAAACCATAAAGGTGAATTAAGTCCAAGGCTTTCACCGGCGCACGCAAGCGGCGGACGCAGAAACCTCAGAGCACGCAGCAGCGCATAAATGGCGCATTCGATAGGCCGTCAGCGCATCGCAATCTCCCCGGGCAGGTCGCGTCCGGGGAGGTTTTTTTCGATCATCACCCACACGAAAAGAACCGGCCCTGAAGAGAAGACCGGTTCGTCTGGCGAGCGTCAAACGGAGTATGCCGCTACTGCTGGTAGGTCAAAATCACGCCGAGGCTGTGTTCTTCGGAGTCGATGATGGTGTCATACGCCCCGGCCGCCTGCTCGAAGTCGAAGTGGTGGCTGATGAGATGATTGACCGGGAATGACCCGTCGGCGACGCGGCGGAGAAGCTCCTGGAAATTGCGGCGCGTGGTCCAGCGGACGTATGCTCGCGGATAATCCTGCCCCATGTGATACTCTGGATCGTGATATCCCGGCCCGGTGCGGCTCGAGGGCTTGATGTCCATATTGCCAAAGGTCACCGGCATGGTCAGCTCTGCGGTGATCCCTCCGACGACCACCATGTTACCCACCTGGTGGGTGTCCGGGGCAGTCAGTGCGGCCTGTGCGAGCTGCTTCATCACCTCGGTGCCGCTGCCCCCGTACGCCAGTAGCGAGCCGTCAATGCCCTCGCCATCGGCCCATTCGATGAGGGTTTCGGCGAGGTCCTCTTCAGCCGGATTCACGCCAATCTCCGCACCGTGCTGCAGCGCAATATCGAGACGCCGATCGTCGAGATCAACCGCAGCGACGCGCCCACCGGAGAGCGTAATGAGCTGCATGGCGAACTGTCCGACCATCCCCTGCCCGACGACTGCGTAAAACTCTCCGAGCTTCGGGTCCAGCCGCCGCACCGCCTGCATCGAGGTGCCTGCCAGACAGATCATTACCGCGTCATCGAAGCTCACGCCGTCGGGGATCGGTACGGCAACCATGGGGTGACCGATGTTGTACTCCGAATGCTTGTAACATTCCCCGGCCATGCCGATGACCCGCTGGCCCACCTCAAAATCAGTCACCTCATCACCGACCGCCACGACGGTCCCGGCGGTGGAGTATCCGGGCATGGTGGGTTCGGCGTCCGGGTTGGGGTTCTTGCGCCTGCCCACCAGGCCTGAGGTCTCCGTCCCGGCGCTGATGAGACTGACGGCGGTTTTGACGACGATCTCTCTGGGATCCGGCTCCGGAAGCTCTCTTTCGTCAACTGTGACTGTGCCGTCTCCCTGGAAAAAGACTGCTTTGCATGTTGCTGGAATCTCTGCCATTATTTCCCTCTCCCTGCCGCAACCGCGTGAGGCCGCGTGCGGTGGCGTTGGTATTGTCGGACGTCTTTTCCCCGCCCGCTGGTGACAGACCTTCAAACTGTCAGGGCGGGGATGCCGCCGGGGCAGGTCAGACGGCCGTTGCCGGGAAATATACCGTGGTGATTGCCGATGCTGTACAAGCCGGACTGGGAGCAGGCGCAGGAGCGGTTCCTTGCGTGGTGGAACGGGGAGATCATTGACCGGGTGGCCATGTCGGTGAAGGCACCGAGGGAGAAGCCGGTTCGCGATGTCCCGGTCCCGGAGCCGCCTGAAGATCCCTACCGACTGCACGCCGATCCCGAATACCTCGTGGAGCTGTGGGAGGCCGGGTTCGCCCGCACATATTTCGCCGCCGAGGCGATTCCCACCCGCACGCTGCTGGTCGGCTATGCGGCCATGGGCACGCCCGTCACCTTCCACGAGCGCACCATCTGGTCGGAGCCGGTGATTGACGAGTACGGCACGGATCTGCCGGTGTGGAATGCACAAAGCGACGCATGGAAGACGGTGCGGCGATGCACAACGGCCCTGCAGGAGGCGGGGCGAAACAAATGGCTTGTCAGCTACCCCACGGTGCTGGATCCGACCGACAACCTGTCAAATCTGCGCGGCAACCAGCGGCTTTGCGTCGATCTGCATGACCGGCCTGAGGATGTCCGGCGGGCAGTGGATTACTTCACAGGTATCTGGTTCCGCGCCTATGGTGAGATGTCGATGCTCCTGGAGGCAGACAGGCTTGGTACAACCGGCTGGCTGCCGCTGTGGTCGCCGGGAAAATCCACCACCATCCAGTGTGACTTTTCCTGCCTGATCAGCCGGGACATGTTTCGCGAGTTTGTCATTCCGGAGCTGCAGTGCCGGGCGCAGTGGCTGGATAACTGCATCTATCATCTCGACGGCCCCGACGCAACACATCACCTCGACACGCTGCTGGAGATCCCGGAAATCCTGGGTATTCAGTGGGTGCCGGGAGAGGGACAGCCAGGGTGCGTGGAATGGACCGACCTCCTCGGGCGCGTGCAGGATACCGGGAAGCTTTTGCATATCACCATTCCCGCGGAGGATGTCGAAAAGGCCCTGGATACCCTGCGCCCCGAAGGGCTGTTTCTGAATACTGGAGCAGGGAGCGTCGAGGAGGCCGATGCACTGGTGGAGCTGGCCCTCAGGAAGACCTCGTCACGCGGCTGACAGTGCAGGAAGGTAATCCCGCGGATTTTCTGAAAATAGACTCATGCTCATATCGATCTGATAAAGAGTTTAGACGTCCCTGATAAGTGAACACGACCGGTCAACGGAGGCGACGATATGCCGGAGACAATGTGGCACACGGTTTTGACGGAGCCCGAGCACTTTGAGCGCGAGCAGACGAAAATACCCGAACCCGATGATGGCCAGGTGCTTATCGAGGTCTCCCACGTCGGTATTTGCGGATCGGACATTGCGGCCTACCACGGCGAGCATCCCCACATTACGTGCCCGATCACAATGGGTCACGAGTTTTCCGGGACGGTTGCCCGTCAGGGGCCGGGTGAACAGGGGCCACAACCGGGCACGCGAGTGACGGTTATCCCCCACGATCCGTGCCGCGATTGCCACGGCTGCCGGGCCGGGATGTATAACCGGTGTGATGAGCTGAAGGTCATCGGCTGCCAGGCGCCGGGAGCGTTTGCACAATACGTGGTCGTTCCTGCCGACATGGCCCTGCCAATTCCCGATGACATGCCGATGGAGCAGGCTGCGATGGTCGAGCCGGGGGCCGTCGCGGTGCATGCCGCAGGACGCGCTGATCTCGACGGTGGCGAAACCGTCTGCGTGATGGGCGCGGGCCCAATCGGGAACTTCACCATGCAGGCGCTGAAAACTGCAGGCGCGGGCACTGTGATAATCTCCGACCTCGATCAGTCGCGGCTGGAGCTGGCTGGAAATCTCGGCGCTGACGCGACCATCAATGTCGGCGAGGAATCCATAGAGGATGCCCTTGGCCGCGCAGTCGGTGGGGCCCGGGAAATCGACCTGTGGGTTGACTGCGTCGGCCACGGCGGAGGCCCGCTGGACACGGCTCTCGGTCTCGCCCGCAGGGGGACCGACATTTTGCTCGTGGGAGTGCTTGCAGCAGACTACGACAGCAACAATCTCATCAACGTCTCCGAACACGAGCTGCGCATCATCGGCACAACCATGTACACGCCCGCAGACTATGAGACCACTATCGAGCTGTTTTCGGGCGGCGATATCCGCACTGAGGGCATGGTCAAACAGCGGTATAAAGCGGACGAGGTCGCCGATGCGTTTGCCATGATTGAGGCCGGCGAGGAGGACTTCTTCAAGGTTATGATCGTCCGATAGAGCAGGACCTGTCGTGACCATTGATGCTACCAATGTCAACCAGACACATATTTAACAGGGAGCGAATGATTCATGGAAATGCGCAGATGTGGACAATCAGATATTGAAATCTCGGCCATCGGAATCGGCTGCTGGTCGTTCGGTGGCGGGGAAGACGACTACTGGGGGAAACAGGAGCAGGAGAAAGCAAATGAGGTCGTCAAAACAGCCCTGGACATGGGCATCAACCATTTCGACACCGCCGAGGCCTACAACAACGGTCGCAGCGAAGAGGCCCTGGGCAAGGCACTCCAGGGAATCCGCGACGAGGTGGTTGTCGCCTCGAAGATTGCCCCGTCAAACTGCCAGCAGGGTGTCATCACCGAGCACTGTGAGGCGAGCCTGCAGCGGCTCGACACAGATTACGTGGATATCTATTACGTCCACTGGCCGATTACCGAGTACCCGGTTGACGAGGCCTTCGAAGAGCTGACAGAGCTGAAACAGGCTGGCAAGATCCGCTCAATCTGTGTCAGCAACTTCGGCCCCACGCAGCTTTCGGAGGCCCTGGACACCGGCGCGCAGATCGACCTCAACCAGCTCAATTACAGCCTGCTCTCACGGGCCATCGAGGTCGAAATCGTGCCCATGTGCATGGAGAACAATATCGGCGTGGTCGGCTACATGCCACTCATGCAGGGCATCCTGGCGGGGAAGTATCACGACATCGAAGAGATCCCGCCCGTGCGCCGGCGGACGCGGCATTTCTCCACCGACAACCCCCTCACGCGGCACGGTGAACCGGGTGCGGAGGATGAAGTCTTCCGGGTGGTGGACGAGCTGCGGGAGATTTCCGATGAGATGGGTGTGCCCATGGCTGAGCTCGCCATCGCCTGGTGTATCAACAAGCCCGGCATCACCTGTTCGCTGGTGGGAGCGCGCGACGCCGAGCAGGTCAAAATGAATGCCCGGGCCGCCGAGGTGAAGATGTCTGATGAAATAATGCAGCGGCTGGATGATCTCACCGAGCCGCTGTTGAACAAGCTGGGATCAAACGCCGATTACTGGCAGTCCGGCGAAAAAAGTCGCATCCAGTAAGAACAGAGGCGCCTCGCAGGGTTCTTTCGAATGAACCACTGGAGCTGATTGCATGATACTGCACATCACATGCATTATCGCCATGCTGCTGTGTTTGGCAGGCATCGCGGAGCCGCCGCAGCAGGGTCGCGGCTACTGGCCGCCCGAAGAGGACGTTCGGGAGGCCCTGGAGGAGTTCGACGCCTATCCCAAACCCGAAGCCTTCATGGGGCTGGGGGTAAAAGATCGGGTGGAAAAACTCCGGCAGGCCTACGAAGCCGATGGGCAGATCCCGGAAGCCGAGTGGGTCGAGTACTGGATGGACAAAAATGACGAGTTCATCTATGACATGATCTCGCCGGAGAACCCCCGGTCACTGGTGCCGAACTACAACCAGGGATGCCCGCTGCATAAAGGCAATATCAGAACCCTCCGGCCGGTGTGGGGCAAGCCTGATACGTTCCGCTGTATCGAGGGCGGGGAGGAATGGGCGCCCGGCATGACCGTGGAGAATCCCGAAACCGGCGAGATGGTGCAGATCGTTGATGACGGGCATGGCTGGCAGCCTCCGGAGGGCTTCCCGCAGCGGCAGAAATTCTACTTCAAAGCCGCCTACCGGCTTTTTCTCATCCGGATGCTTATCAGCGGCCCCTACGTTGACCCGGTGGAGTTCGAGGGCCCGGATCCCGACGATCACCGGCCGGTCGTGGAGGCACTCGCCTGGGCGTATGCGGCGACGGGAGAGCAAGAATACGCGAACCGTGCTTTGCTCATTCTTAACCGCTTCGCCGAGAACTACCGGTGGTACAACGGGCGCGTAGATACCAAGGTTGACTGGCGGAAGTTCAACAATCGCGGCTATATTGCCGACGGTATTTTCGAACCCGGCAAAATTGAAACCATGGCCGCCGCTTATGACCTCGTGTTTGCCGCAGTCAAGGATGCTGATGAAGTCGTCGAGTTCTTCTCCGCTCACGGCGTCGCCGACTACAACGGCGACGGCACCACCGACACTGAAGACCTCCGCTACAACATCGAGCACAACCTCTTTGGCTACATGTGGGAGTTTTTCAAGCGCAGCTACACCCGCGGAACCAGCAATGCCAAGATGTTTCAGATGGCGGGGATGGCGAACCTGGCGCTCATCTTCCAGAATGACGCCATCATCGAAGAGCTCATTGAGGGGCCGTGCGGCGTGCGGCACGGCGTCGTCGGCTCATTCTACCGCGGCGGCCGCAGCCACGAGGACTCCAGCAGCTACTCCCGCAACGTGAACAACGCGTACATGAAAATAGCCCGACTCCTTTCGGCGTATAAGGGCCGCAAGATTTACACGAATGGCCTCGACGTGTACGACGAGTTTGGCAGCCGTTTTTCGATGATCGAATCGTGGGTGGATCGCGCGTCGTGTGACGGGGTGTATATTGCGTACGGTGACGGCGGTCACGGCCACTGGCGGGCGGCGCCCAAAGAGACCGGGGAATGCGAGTCTCCCCTGATTGCCCACGAGCTCGGACTCACCTTCATGCGCATGGGCGAAAACCCGGACACCAAGCTGCATGCAATGCTGTATCACCCTGTCGGCGGCATCGGCCATGGCCACCGGGATGAGCTGATGCTGAAGATTTCAAAATATGGCTATGATTTCACCGCCGACATCGGCTATCCGGCGAATCTGGGCTCTCAAAAGCGGCGCGACTGGACGAATAATTCCATCACGCACCCCGTCGCACTCATCGATGAGACACCGCAGCGGCGGGGCGTGACGGCTTCGGAAGACGCTTCCGGTTCATGCGAGTGGGCGCAAATGCAGTCGGCGTATTCATACGACACATATCCAGACGCACGCCTGTATCACCGGACTGCCGCGGCGGTTGAAGTGGACAATGACCACCATTTTGTGATCGATATCTTCCGCGTCATCGGCGGGACACAGCACGACCTTCCGTTTCATTCGCTCAGCGGTGATGAGGGCACCAACTTCGCGATCTCCTGTGCGGACTCCCTCGCCGAACGCCCCGGAACGCTGGCGGGCGAAGATGCGAAATACCAGGGCAAGACCGAGAACGGCTACACCTATATAAAGGACATCAAACACGGCCTCGTCGAAGATGCGTTTCATGCCACGTGGCGGGTGGGTGATGGCGAAGGCAGCGGCTACATCATCTACATGCCGGGCGCAGACGGGCGCGTTGTGTTCACCGGGCGTGGCGAAAATAAGGGCACCGCAGGTCAGAGCCCCCTGGATGCGTACATGATCGTGCGTCACACCGGCGGAGATCCCCTCGCAGGCACATTCATCGCCGTCCACGAGCCGTTTCAGCAGGAGGATCGCGGGCTGAGCGTCGAGCGGATCGCAATGGATGGACACGACGATGGTCGGATGCCCGCTGGTGTCAGAGTGAGGACGGAAGATGGAGAGGAATTTGCGCTGCAGAGCGTGCTGGGGCGATGGGACGGCGAGCGCTACGTGGGGCCGCAGAGCATCACTATCACCGGGCCGGAGGGATCGCTACAGGTCAACTGGCCGCCTGAATCGCCGGAGGTCATTCGGGGTGAGATCGTGGGCGTCGATTATGCGCAAAACCGGATGATGGTGCAGAGCGACCAGGACCTTTCGCAGGCAGCGGAACAGACCGTGCACATCCAGAACCCGGCGTACGCTCGGGCCACCGCCTTCGACATCGCCTCCATCGAGCGGGCGGGGGAGGGCCGCTGGTGGATTGAGACGGCGCTGGAACCGATCATCGCCAGCAACGCCATCACGGAAATCGTGGCCGAGAAGCACCAGCTCATCTCGCCTTACAATATCGCCAAGCAGCGCGAATGCAAACACCTGTTTGATGGAAAACCCGTAGTCTCCGAGGCACACCCGGACACCATCATCCGCCTGAAGACCCTGCGAACCGACATGGGAAATGATGTGCCGACACAGATCCTGACACTACCGGAGAATGCGGACCCGGGCCTGTTTGAGGTCGGGGAAAGCTACCGTATCTACGATTTCGCTCCCGGTGATACCATCTATATTTGCAGTACCGAAACCGGCTGACATCTGGCTGTTTTACACCTGGAAATATGCAGCAGCTTATTTATTTGAGGAGGGCTTTTTGTGAAAAAGATTATCAACGACCCTGACGACTTTGTTGATGAGACGATCGAGGGAATCCTGCTGGCTTACCCCGATCATCTAAAGCGGTGTGAGGGAAGCGACCGCGCGCTGATGTACGCCGGCGCGCCCGAGGAGGGGAAGGTTGCCATCGTCACCGGCGGCGGCTCCGGCCATATCCCCGTGTTCCTCGGGTATGTCGGAGAGGGGCTGGTGGATGCCGTCTCCATCGGCAACGTGTTTTCCTCGCCGTCGCCCGATGATATGCTGGCCGCCACCAAAGCCGCCCACGCAGGCGCCGGTGTCCTGCATCTTTTCGGCAACTACTCCGGCGATGTCATGAACTTCGGCATGGCTGCCGACATGGCCGATATGGAGGGCATCGAGGTGCAGACTTCGCTGGCGAAAGATGACGTGGTATCGGCGCCGGTGGAGGAGATGGACAACCGGCGTGCGGTGGCCGGGCTGTTCTTCGCATATAAGATCGCCGGTGCCCGGGCCGCACAGGGTGCAGATCTGGAGGAGGTCAAAGCGGCCGCCGATGCTGCGATATTCAACACCCGCAGCATGGGAGTCGCGCTGTCGCCGTGCACCATTCCGGCCGCCGGTGAGCCGACCTTCACACTGGGCGAGGACGAGATGGAACTGGGGATGGGCATTCATGGCGAGCCCGGCCTGGAGAGGTCTGAAATCAAACCGGCCGATGAAATCGTCGGGGTCATGATGGACAATATCCTCCCCGACCTGCCCTTTGAATCAGGTGACGAGGTGGCGGTTCTCGTCAACAGTCTCGGCGCCACACCACCTGAAGAGTTGTTCATCATGTACCGCAAAGCCCAAAAGATTCTCGCGGACAACGGCATCGAAATCTACCGCAACTTCATCGGCGAATACGCGACCTCACTGGAGATGAAGGGCGCGTCCATCAGCCTGCTGAAGCTCGACGATCAGCTTAAGCAACTGCTGGATGCACCTGCATATTCGCCATTCCTGCCCCGGGTTGGTGTTGAATAATTACCATGGAAACTTTAACAAAGAATGACATCATGGCCATTATCAGGCTGCTTGGCGAAAA
>JAWODS010000439.1:0-7934 GCA_046483205.1 Armatimonadota bacterium
GCAGCCACTGCAGCTTCCTCGCGCTCGGTTCATATCGCTTCAGCATCGTCGTCCTCCCGCCGGTTTTGTCAGCCCAAAAGAGCTCCCAGCTTTTCCATCGCCCGCCGCAGACACGCAATCGCCCCCCAGCTCACAGCGGGGAGTGTCAGCGCCAGGACGGCCAGTGCCAGCAGAGATCCGCCTGCAGCCGAAAGGCCGGACTGGCGAAGTTCTTCAAACAGGCGCTCCACGGAGGCCAACATAGCGCGCGCCAGCAAAACGGCAAGCAGCGCAGGAGCGGCAATCAACAGTGAACTGAGAAACATCTCCGCCGGCCACAGCAACACGGCCTCCTGCGCGAGATGCGAGATGTCGCTGGCGGAGGCAGGAAAGACGCCAAAAGATTCTGCAAGCGTCCGGACAACCGCATGATGTCCGTCGATGAGCAAAAACAGGCCCGCTGCAAGCAGGTAGAAGACTCGTCCGGCCGGTCGCTGATAGATCGGCTGAGCGCTCCAGCCCGTGACGTTGTCCATGTACGCCCCGGCCATCAACGCGCCATACACCACGGCCGCCACCGCCGCGCCAATGACCAGTCCGACAGCCAGATTCCCCAGGGCCCAGGCGGCATATTGCGCCACCGGGATGCTCCCGGTCCCCGGCGCATCCACAACATACACCAGTGCAACAGCCACGACCGCCGCGGCTCCCACGCGCAGCGACAGGGGCACCTCTCGGTGTCCTGCAGGTGGGACAAGCAGGGTCACACCTGCCGTCCGCGCGAAAACCAGCCCCCAGATTGCCACTGCGGCAGCCGGGTCCATGATCAGCCCACCAGCTCCGGAATGCTGCTCCACAATTCGTACCAGAACCCGCCCAGGAGGCTCACCATCCACGTGCCAAAAATCAACACAGCCACACCCACCGCCAAAAGCCGTGGAGCAGTGCCCACAGCGGGATCACCGGTCCCCACGGAGTTCTGAAGCCACCCGAAGGCAAATCCCGCGAGCAGGGCCGCTGCGACCGGGGGCGTCGCCACGTACATCGTCATCAGTATCACGTGGCCGATCAGGGTAGTGAGCTCGTTAACAGTCGTGACAGCCCCTCCCCTCTGGTACACCTTTGGTCATATATTCCGCGGTTTCTCGTTGACGGCGTTTACAGCGTATGCCATAATTGGCTAAGAAAATGAAGCCGTCTTGATGCATCGTAATCAAGGAGGTCCGCACATGCGCCTGCGCTATATTGTGAGCGGTTTGCTGGTCACGGTTGCTCTCCTGGCCGGCTGCAGCGGCAGCGACATTGATTATGAAACACTGCAGGATGTCATGCCGCTGAGAGCAGGGACACAGATTACCAGCGATTTTGCCATCACAACGTACCTCGGTGTCGAACAATGGACTGTGGAAGGGACGTCCAGGCGCCAGGTTGTCGGTCCTCAGCAGATCACGATCGACGGGCAGGAAATCACCGTGACCGCGGTCCAGCAGGATTTTCCGGACCTTGCTCCGCCTGATCTCGGTATCGGCGCCGACCATCCCATGCAGCGTTACCTCAACTATCTCTTCTCGGACACGGGAGGGCTCAGAGACTGGATAGCGTACTTCCAGGAGATTGATGAGGACAACGACGGGGATATTGACCGGATAGTCCGGCTGGCTTCCGGCCCGGTCGGCGGTGATTACGCTGAGCTTCCTGGGGTCAAACCACATATCCTCAAACCATTCCCGGCGGGCTACGCATCGAATAATTCGTATCCAGTCACGACTATCCCGTTTTACAGCAATAATCCGACACTGAACGGTTCACAGTGTGTCTTCAACAGCCAGTACCGACTGCCCGAGATGATTTTCGGCGAGGCGCGAGCACGTGTCACATGTTCGCAGCGGCTCGCCGCCGAAATTGAATTCAACGGTGAAACGGGTCCGTTCAATGGTATCGCCAAAACGAACCTGGCCGACGGCATCGGTCCGATGCGTGAAGAGCTCGATTACGAACTGCAGCTTGGATCTCGGTGGATCCAATTCTTCATTCAGGTGGAGGCCAGGTCAATGACACCTCAGCCGTAACGCTGCCCTGCAGAGACTGTGATTACAGGGGCTGGCCACTGCGGCCAGCCCTTTTTCTATGCCATACTCCCCAGCAGCGAACCGGCGAGCAGCGCCCATCCATCCACCATCACGAACAGCAAGACCTTGAACGGCAGTGAAAGCGCAGGCACGGGCAGTCCCAGAAGGCCGACAGACGCAATGGTGGCGCCGACAACAACATCAATGACAAAAAAGGGCAGATAGATGATGAGGCCGATGAGAAAGGCGGCCCGCAGCTCGCTGAGAACAAATGCGGGCACAAGCGTCGTCACCGCGGGGCGATCGGCTTCAGACGGCCTGATGGCGGTGAAAACATCAATATCCGCCTGGCGCGTCCGGGCCGTCATGTACTCGCGCAGGGGCCCCTCGATGTTGGAAATCGCATCACCGGCTTCAATGTCCCCGGCAAGGTACGGGGTCACCGCCTGCCCGTAGATGCCATTGAGCTGCGGCGCCATCGTAAAGACGGTCAGAAAGATCGCCAGCCCGATGAGCACGACCGTCGGGGGGATTTCTGATGCGCCCAATCCCGCGCGGAGGAAAAACAGGACCACAACAATCCGGGCGAACGAGGTGGTGACTGCAAGCACCGCCGGTGCCAGTGAGAGTGAGGCAAACAGCAAAAGCAGTTTGATGTATCCACCCGGCTCACCGCCGCCGAAATCCACCACCATTTCTCCCTGTGCAAGCCCGGCCACAGGCAGCCCAAACGTTGCCGCGAAAACGATGATTGTTTTGCTGATCGTAGAGTGGTTCATTGTACTATCCGGCAGCTTCAGCCTGCTGTAGTTTTGATGGAGTCGTATATAGGTTCATTGCCCAATTCGCCAGAGCCACGATTTGTTACGCCGGCGGCATTGAGGCTTCTCAAACGACTGTCGTGACGGGCCTCAATCGGCGTGCGGGCTCCTATTCATCACTCCCCGGGATCTCGAGGGCCGCTCTCTCAATCTCGCCGATGAGCGTGGCGGTTTCCTGCGACCAGGCCACAAGAAACACTCGCTTTCCAGCCGTGATCAAATACAGCGTCCTTCCCTGTCCAAGTGACTTCGCCTGGAGGACCTCCACGGGGCCCTCCTCCAGTGTATTCTGGCCGGGCAGCGATACGCGCTTCAGTACATACCACGTAAGCACTATGAGACCGATGACAACGAGCAGATACAACAGAGCCTGGAGGAGATGGTACCAGGGATCGCCCGTGAGAATTGCGGAATCGTCCTGGCACCACGCAGCCGCCGGGAGCGCAGCCGTCACTGCCACCGCAATGCCCCTACCCATCGTCTTCATCGCTGTTGACAACCTCCACGATACGGATGCCCAGCCTGCCGTCCACGGCCACCAGCTCGCCCCGGGCGACCGGCTGTCCGCCGATGAGCAAATCGGCCATGCTGTCGGCCGAGGCGTCCAGCTCCAGGACGGTTCCCGCTCCACATTCGAGCAGTTGTGCCAGTGTGAGTTCCGTGCTCCCGACGCGCACTTCCACTGCAAGTGGTATCTCTCCAAGCGCAGCCAGCGACACCGGTGAGAGACCGGCGTCCTGTCGATCTGCGCCGCCAGCGCCCGCGTCCTCAGTCATCAGCCTGTTCGCCCCTTTCATTCGTCTCGGATACCCCGGCTGCGTCTGTGATGCGTATTGCCCATGAGCTCTGCCGGCTGCCCAGCTTCCCCCGGCCCACAGGCGTCTGGCCCACCATGAGCTTCAGATCACTTTCCGGCTGCTCATCAACAGCCACGACATCGCCCGGCTGCAGCCTGCATCCCGCCTTCAGCTCCATGGTGCCGCCGTCAATCACGGCGTCAGCCCGGAAACGCACGTGTTTCAGCGCATCAATTGAGATCGTCCTGTTTCGTCGAAGCTCACCCTGAACTCGAAGCGGCTTTCGGATGATGGGCCACGGCACCGCGAGAGACATGGTGTCACGCACCCCGTGCAGATCAAGGGTGATCTCCAGCAGGACCGCCCGACCCTCCGGCTCCCAGGCAGCTTTATCAGTCTGCCGCTGCAGTGTCAGTCCGCCGCGCGGCTGCAGGAGCTGTTCGAGCCACGTGACTGGGGGCAAAAGAGCGGCCTGCAGCACCTCGCAATCGGCGCTGTTGAGCGGCTCATCCGTGGCCTCTTCATATCCCAGGCACGATGCCACGATGCGCCGGGCCAGCGATGCCGGAAGTCTTAATACTGCCCTGCCTGCATCGAGAGGGACAGCAAAATCGATGGTCTCAGCCTGCTGGTTGCACTCATCAGGGTCGGTCACGATGGTATGCGAACAGCTCATGCCCAGGAGTCCGCCCGGCAGGCGGCTGGAAAGCCCGGAGCGGCATTCCACCACACAGCGTCGCGCGAGATCTTCCAGTTGCCTGTGGTCGAGGAGGCCGGGAGCATCCACGGACGGATACTGCAATGGTGTGACGTTATCGGCACTCAATGCGCGGTCGCCTCCTTCTGCCGCTGGATCCGTGCGTGCGCGTCGATGGTATCCTGCACCACGCGCTGTTGCTTCCGCCTGCGACAGGCCTCCAGATCGTCGATTCTGTTCTGCAGCAGCCGAGACTGCCGGGCGATTTGCACCATGGCCTCCCGCTCAATAACGAACCGTGACATGGTCCGCTGCTGGTCGTGTTTGAGCCGGTCAGCCCGTGCGCGCAAATACTCCCGGTGGCGGTGGTGAAGCTTCAAGCGTCCGGCGCTGTGGGTGTCCATGCGGGGGGAGTGTCTTTCCTGCATGGCACGTGTTTCAAGCTCGGCCATCTGGACGTCGATCTCCCGGAGCCGCGTCCGGTGCGCGTGCACCGTCTGTTCAAGCTTCCTGCGGCGGCTTTCATAGTGACGCCGCACGCGCCGCAGACGATCCAGTTGTCGTTTCACATCCCCTTTCACGCGTCTGCCATCTCCCTGGCACGCCGGACGATGCGCCTCAGTTGAACCCGTGCCTCTGAAAAGTCGGGCTCTTCATCAAGATCCTGTCGAAGCAGGGCGTTGAGATCATCATTGAGCTGGACCGCGGCGTCCACCCACGAATCCGCGCCAGGTTCGTACGCACCGACGGCCAGGAGGTCCTCGATGTCCCGGTGAGCCTGCAGCAGGCGCCGGCACACAGACGCATCCTCTCTGTGCGATTCATCAATGACCCTGTCCATAAGCCGCGATACGCTGGCGGTTACCTCAATCGCCGGATAGTGGCCCCGCTGCGCAAGCTCCCTGGAGAGGATGATATGTCCGTCCAGTGTGGCCCGCACCGTGTCGGCAACCGGTTCAAGCATGTCGTCCCCCTCCACAAGAACCGTGTATATCCCCGTGATGGTGCCGCCGACAGCCGGGCCGACGCGCTCCACCAGCCGCGGGATCATCTCGTACACGGAGGGAGGATATCCCCGGTTTGTGGGCATCTCCCCCACCGTGAGGCCAATCTCGCGCTGCGCACGAGCCAGCCGGGTGATCGAGTCCATCATCAACAGTACATCGGCGCCGCGGTCGCGGAAGTGTTCGGCGATGGTGGTTGCTGCAAATCCCGCCTGGAGGCGAACCAGGGGTGGTTGATCGGAGGTGGCGACGACCACGATGGATCGGTCGAGGGCCGGGCCGAGCTTCTCTTCCACGAAGTCCAGCACCTCCCGGCCGCGTTCGCCGACCAGGGCGATGACGTTGACATCCGCGCTGCTGTTGCGGGCGATCATGCCCATGAGAACGCTTTTGCCCACACCACTTCCACCAAAAACGCCCAGCCTCTGGCCCTTTCCGCAGGTCAACAGCAGATCGATCGCCCGCACGCCCACGGACATGGAAGTGGTGATTCTCCGCCGCTGAACGAGCCGGGGGGCGTTGCCGTGAACCGGGCGGCGTGCATGAGCCGTAATGGAGCCGGCACCATCAACCGGCGCTCCGAAGGCGTCCACGATTCGCCCCTGCATCGAGGGCCCGACCGGAACACTCAACTGCTCTCCGGCTGCGATCACCGGGCAGTGGGCTTCGACGCCCTGAAGCTCTCCCAGGGGCATCAGCAGCACCCGGTTATCGCGGAAACCGACAACCTGCGCTTCTACCGCCGGGCGGTTGCCCCTCGGCTCTATCCGGCACAACTCTCCCACCTGGGCGGGCGGGCCGTTCGAAACAACGGTCAACCCTGCAACCTCCTGAACTGTTCCGAGACGCTGAAAGCGAGGTATCTCGGCCAGGCCCTCAGACGTCTCGTTCACCCAGCGCTGGAGAGACCTTTCGGCGTTATATTGCCTTTCGGCAGGCTGACCTGTCACAGGATGACATCTCCCGATACTGCGGCATGCAGGTGGCGCTCGAACTGCTCAAGCTGCGTTTCAATGGTGGCGTCCACCTGACCCTGGTCGCTTTGCAGCACACACCCTCCCCGGCCGATTTGACCGTCGGCGCTGATATCGAGCTCGACGACATTGGGCGGTTTCCACGTGCCGTCGGCAATCGCGTCGAGGAGTATGCGGGCATCATCGGGGTGCACACGAGCGATGATCCGCCCGGAGCGACCGAGCTCAGACAGCGCGCTTTCGACTGTTCTCACGATGACGCCGGTGTCGATCGACAGCTCTTTTTCAATGACCATCTCAGCGGTTCCGACCACCATTTTCACCAGCCCCGGCTTCAATGAGGCCAAAAGACGCTGGCGCTGCCCGCTGAAGGCAGTGAGGGCCTCAGAGAGCAGGCGCTGCAGGCGCTCAATACTCTTTTCTGACGGGCGTGGGCTGCGCGGGGTGTCGCTGGAGAGTCTCTGAAGCTCTGCGTCGGGGTCTTCGGTCTTCTCGTCACGCAGCAGTCCAAACGCTCCGCCGAGCGGACGGACTGTGCGGCCATCATTCAACTCATCGGCCCTGTAAACGTCAGGCACGATTATCCCCTCCCTCAAATTCACTCGACAGGCTCTGAACAGATCCCCTTCAGGAAAATGCTCATCCCGGATATCAGCATCCCGGATACTCGCGCAGCCACATTTTGGGTCTGGAAATGTCCGCACCCTATATTTTGCAGCGTCGGTGCAGCAGCCGTTGCAGCACCGTCTGGATATCCGGATGCATCTGCTCCGATGGTTCGACCGCCGGGCGGCCGTCGGCAGGGAGGCTGCGAAGGACGTGCTCGCGGGTGACATCATCCAACTCCGCAATGATGGCGCCGGCCATCTCCATTCGCAGATCCGAGAAGGCCCGGGCGATTGTGTCGCTGTCGGCCTCTGTCAGAAACCGCCAGGGGTTGTGCGTGGCATCCCTGTCCGGCGGGCGACTCCGACGCTTTGCTCTGAACCACCAGACACCAGCGGCCAGCAGCCCGGCGATCACTCCAACTGCTGTGAAGACCACCACACCTTCCGGTACATTGCGTCCAGGACGTGGTGTTGTACCAACCGGGGCGTTGACGCTGACAGGATGGCCGTCGGTGTACAGGACGCGCCCATCCCGGTCAACAATCTGCAGTGAGCGCGAATCAAGCGACGGCTCGCAGCCCCGAACGAGGGTGATGAGTGCGCCCGAAAACTCGCGGTCCCACGAATCGGGCGATGCAAGGCCAAGCGTTATGAGTGCCCTGATGCGTTCGCCGCCGCTGCCTTTCAGAACCACCCGCGCATCCTCAACGGCGTCGAGATCGCCCAGGAGGGTCGAGAGATCTTCAGACGCCTTTTGCAGCCGGTATTCCCGGGTTCCGGGGATAACCGCGGACACGTCGAAGAAGCCCGAAAGGCTGTCTGCACCTGCATTCTCAGCATGGCCCACAGCGCACGCAACAGAGGCAGCCAGAAGTACGCACAAAAGACGGCAGGTGCAGACCGGTGATGGTCTGGCGGCATCTATCCGGGGCTCCAAGAGGCGGCATACCATGTCCCGACATCTCCCGCGCGCCGACGCACGGCT
>JAWODS010000452.1:0-7986 GCA_046483205.1 Armatimonadota bacterium
TCCGGGCCCTGCTCGATGAGGCGGGAAGTATTCGGGGGGTCAGCAACCCCCATGTGTATTGTGGCGAGGGGCGCGTGGTGGTCACAGGGCGGGCTGAATACGGTGGGCGCAACTGGAATCTGCAGGCCGCTATCAGTCTCCAGCCTCACAACGGGGGGCTGCAGGCCTCTCTCATGGACCTGAAGGTCGGCTCGATGAATGCGCCTGCGGAGCTGCACAATGAAGTGCAAAAGCAGCTTGAGCGCAATATCTCCAAGCAAACGCGCGAGCGGACGGGGCTGTACATCCAGAATATCTCCATCCACCCGGGTTACGCCATCATCAGCGGATACACGACCGGCAAATAGGTGACACGGATGTCGGAGGACGATTTTCAGCACTACTTCACAACCGAACCGGACGTGCCCTCCGACCCGCAGCTTTTGCGGGTGAAATTGCGGGGGCACAAAATCAAGCTGTGGACTGATGCCGGTGTCTTTTCGTACGAACGAGTCGATACAGGCACGAAGGCGCTGATCAAAGCGATGCGGATTGAACCCGGCGAGGAGGTACTGGACTGGGGGGCAGGCTATGGCGCCATCGGGATCATCGCCGCACTTTTGGAGCCGACGTGCCGTGTGACGATGGTGGAGATGAACCGACGGGCTGCGGAACTGGCGGAGCGCAATATCGAGCAAAACGGCATTGAAAACGCCACGGTCATCGCTGGCGAGGCCCCGGAGGCGCTCCAGGACCGGCGGTTCGACAGGATTTTGTGCAATGCGCCCGTCAGTCGGGGACGGCAGGTCGTGCTGGAGATGATCAGCGATTCTCGCACGCGCCTGCATCCTGGCGGCGAGCTGTGGACCGTCATCCACACACGCAAGGGTGCAAAACGATATATCAAGACCCTCGAAGAAACTTTCGCCAAAGCCTGGACCGAGACGATCACCGGCGGCTACCGAGTCCTGGTCGGGGCAAAAGCTGAAGCTGAGGAGATATAATGACATCACGCGAACGCATCAACCTGGCGCTGGATCACCGGGAGGCCGACCGCATCGCCCGGCAGGACGCCCCCTGGACTACGACCGTCGAACGCTGGCACGAGGAAGGGTTGCCCGAGGGCGTGTCACCCGCGGAGTATTTCGGCTACGAGATGCGCGGTGCGGGAGCGGATCTGACCTTCCGCTTCGAAGTCGAGGTCCTCGAAGAGACCGATGAATACGTCATCGAGCGCAACAAGCAGGGCGCCATCCGCAGGAACTGGAAGCACGCAACCTCCACGCCTGAATGTCTTGAGTTCACCATCACCGACCGCCAGACGTGGGACCAGTACAAAGACCGCCTGGAAGTCACCGAAGACCGGATCAACTGGGAGATGCTGGAGCGGTTTAATGAGGACCGACAGGCCGGATACTGGTGCCCATACCGCTCGGCGTTAGGCTATGACAAGACGCAGGGGATTGTGGGCAGCGAGAACCTCCTGATGGCAATGGTGACAGATCCGGACTGGTGCCGGGAGATGTTCATGACCAGCGCCCGGATGATCTGCGAGGCCGCCGGGATTATGATAGACGGCGGCTTCGAGTTCGACGGCGCGTTCATCTATGACGACATGGGCTATCGAAATGGGCTGCTTTTTTCTCCCGAAATTTACCGGAGCCAGCTCAAAGATGCCCACGCCATGGTGTGTGACTTTTTCCACGAGCGCGGCGGCAAAGTGATTCTGCACAGCTGCGGGTGTGTGAAGGAGCTTATGCCCGATATTATCGAGGCCGGTGTTGACTGCCTCCAGCCGCTGGAGGTGAAGGCCGGTATGGACGTGGTGGAGCTCAAGCAAATGTACGGAGACGACATCGCCTTCATGGGCGGCATCGACGTGCGGGCGATGGCCGACCCGGACCCTGCGGCCATTGAAGAGGAAATACGCACGAAGATTCCCACCGCCAAAGAGAACGGCGGGTATATCTATCATTCCGACCATTCGGTCCCCGACAATGTGAGCTTCCAGCAGTATCAGCACGTCATGGAGCTGGTGGACACATACGGGCAGTATTAGCCCGCCAGCGCCGCTTTTAAGCCCGTTCGTCAGCGTTCCGAAGGTTTGACCTTTCGGCCCCGGATTGCTATACTTTTTTGGTATAGACAGCTTCTCAGACGTTCCTGTGAGTGGCTGTAATGAGCAGCCAAAGGTGAGAGCACCGAATACATGGAGGACATATCAGAGGACGTCGCAGCACGGGCGTCCGATTACTTTCAGCGCAGTAAGCCACCGCCAATCCTCACACAGGCACCAGGACGAGTGAATCTTATCGGAGGCCACACAGATTACAATGGTGGCCTCGTTTTGCCGATAGCAGTTGATCTGGGAACCTACATCGCGGCCTATCCACGTTCTGACCGCATGTGCGTGCTGTACACCGAGAACCTCGACGACGAGGCGTGGGTGCAGCTGGAGGACATACAGAGGCAAAACGCCTGGTCGGATTATGTGGCCGGGGTTGCCCGGGAGCTTCGCGATCGTGAGTATCCCGTCTGCGGCATGGACGCCTACATCTACAGCACGGTGCCGGTGGGTGGTGGCCTGTCATCGTCGGCCGCACTGGAGGTCTCTGCGTGTCTGATGTGGGAGGCCGCCGGGGGCTACAGCCTGCAGCCGGAGGTACGCGCGCGGCTGTGCCAGCGTGCCGAAAACGAGTTTGTGGGCATGCATTGTGGGCTGATGGACCAGCTTACCGCATGTATCGCCCGCGAGGGGTACGCGGCGTGCATCGATTTTTCCGACAACAGCGTCCGGGAGGTTGAGCTCACCGCGTCAGTGTACTTCATGGTGTGCGACACCAACCGGCCGCGGGATATGATGGAATCTGCGTACAACGAAATACGCGACGAATGTGAGGCGGCGGCCACGACGATGGGCGTCGGGTTTCTTTCAGAGCTTGCAGAAGATGACCTGCCGCGGGCCAAAGAGCTCCTGGCAGACAGGCAGTTTAAGCGCGTCCGGCACGTGGTGACAGAGAACCAGCGCGTCCGACAGGCCACGGCTGCACTGGCCGATGACGATCCGGTCACCTGCGGTCGGCTTTTGAACCGGTCTCACGCCAGCCTGCGTGACGACTACCGGGTAAGCTGCTTTGAACTGGAGGCCATGCACGCCGGGTGTAACAGCATGGACGAATGCTATGGCGCCCGGATGGTCGGCGGCGGCTTCGGCGGCTGTGTGCTGGCGCTGATGGACGTGAATACCCCGGCGCAGGCCGTGTCGGCAGTCGCCGGAATCTACCGGGGAGAGACCGGTTTAAATCCCGCCATGCACATCGTTCAAAGCGCCGGTGGCGGGCGGATTTTGCGGGCGCCGTAGTCTCGTTTGAAACACCATCATCATGGCAGCCACCACAGCATAAAGAGGCATCAGTGTGTACCTGAAAAAGCTTCAGATGCGCGGTTTCAAAAGCTTCGCCGATAATACCGAACTCGAATTCGGCCCCGGCATCACGGCTGTGGTCGGACCCAACGGCGTGGGGAAGAGCAATATCAGTGACGCCGTGCTATGGGCGATGGGCGAACAGAGCTACAAGACCCTGCGTTCCACCAGCTCACAGGACCTCATCTTTGCCGGGAGTGATGATCGCCGCCCCCTTTCCATGGCGGAGGTGTCGCTGACCTTCGACAACAGCGACGGCCGGCTTCCCACGGAGTATTCCGAAGTCACCGTGGCTCGACGCATCTTCCGCAGCGGTGAAAGCGAATACCTGATGAACAAGTCCGCCTGCCTGCTGCGCGATATCCGGGAGCTTTTTCTGGACACCGGTGCCGGCTCTGACGCCTATTCCGTTGTGGGGCAGGGCGAGCTGGACCAGATCTTAAGTATTCGCTCTGAAGACCGCCGCGAGCTTCTGGAAGAGGTCGCGGGAATACGCAAGTATCGCGTGCGCCGCAATGAAGCCCACCGAAAGCTCGAACGCACCGAAGACAACCTCACCCGCGTTTCGGATATCGTCTATGAGCTCACCAGCCAGCGCGAGCCGCTGCAGAAGGAAGCTGAAAAGGCTCGCGAGTACAAAAAGATTGACGAAAAGCTCAGCGAGATTGAGCTGCAGCTTCTGGCCGTCGATCATACCGAACACAGCCAAAAACGCGGAAAGGCGGCCAATGATGCGGCGGTCGCCAAAGCGGATCATGCAAAAACGAAAGTTCGTATTGAGGAGCTTGAACAGCAGCAATCGGCACTTCGCGAAGAGTTGAAAAAGCAGGAGCAGACGATCGAAAAGCTCCGCCACGCGGAGAACGAAGCCCAGGAAACCCTCGCCAGCCAGCGGCAGCAGCACGCAGTGAACCAGGAGCGTCTGCGGGCCGTTGACGAGCGCCTCGAGGCCATATCTGACAGCATTGAAAGTAGCAGTAAGCGGGCCGAAAAACTGTCCGGGCAGGTCGTAGAGCTCGAAAAAACGGTCGAAAAACATGCAGCCGAGCTGCGCGAAGCCCGCGATACCGTCCAGACCCAGCAGAAAGCCATCACGGAGATGGAAACCCGGCGGCGAGAAAGCAGCAGGCGGATCACCGAACTGCAGGAAGAGCGCAACGAGACGCTGCAGAAAGTGGCGGCACTGGAGAACGAGGCCGCGGCACTGGAAGATCTCAGGAAGGATCTGCGGGAGCGGGCACAGCGGCTCGAAAAGCAGCAGGAAAACCTCCAGACACGTATTGAGAGACTCAAGGGCGAAAAAGAGAAGCACACCACGCGCTCTGAAGACATCAAGCGGCAGTTGCAGGAAGCGGTGCAAAAGCGGCAGGAAACGGCTCAAATGGCGGAGCGTCTGCAATCGGCGCTCGCCGATCACCGGCACAAGCGGGAGATACTTGCCGACGCAATCAGCCGCCTCGAGGAGCGCCGGAATGTGCTCCGGGAGCTGCAGGCCGCCTACGAGGGCTATCCCGAGGGCTTGCGAGCGGTCGTCAGGGCGGCGCGCGAGGGAAAGCTCGACGGCGTACAGGGCGTGGTCGGTGATCTGCTGGAGGTGCCGAAGCGGCTCGATACGGCGCTGCAGGCGGGTCTCGATGACCGGCTCGGCTGGGTCATCACCGATGATATCGACCATGCAGTCGCGGCCGTGCGTTATCTGCGGGAAAACAACCTCGGCACCGTCACATTCTTTCCCGAAAGCGCAACACGCAGCCAGAGCAGCGGCCCGCGCCTGTCGGGTGTTGGAGGGGATTGTCTGGGCGCCGCCTGCAAGCTGGTCGGCTATCCGCGCGAGTTCAATCGTGTCTTCGAAATCATCATGGGCGATCTGCTCGTTTTTGAAGACTTTGACGCCGCCAGAGACGGGTACCAGCGCTTTGCCGGACGCTACCGCTGCGTGGCAATGACTGGTGAGGTCGTCGAGCGCAACGGGGCCGTGCGGAGCGGGCCGGAAGACGTCGCCGGTGCGCAGTCTTTCGGCAGGAAGCGCGAGCTGGAGACCATTGAAAAGCGCCTGGGAACGCTGGGGACCTGCCTGACCGATATGTGGCAGCGCGAGGAGGAACTCGAAAATGTCGCCCGGCGCCTCAGCAGCGATATGCAGGAGGCCGATGAAGCGGCTTCACAGCTCCGGACAGCCTCCGCAGAAGCTGAAAAGGAGGCCGGCCATCTGCAGAGCACGCTGCAGGCCGCCAAAAACGCCCTCGATGAGAACCAGGCGGACATCAAGCGGCTGCAGGATCAGCTCCAGCAGACAACCGAGCGGCACGATGATGTTGTGAAAAAGGGGAAGGCCGGACGCGAGAAGACCGCGGAGCTGAAAGAAAAGATCGAGCAGCAGAAAGAGCAAACCGGCTCCGAAGATGTCCTGGAACAGGAGCGCTCAAAGCTGACGGAGCTTCAGGTGAAAGCGGCGGAGATTCGCGAGCGGCTGAACTCTGAAAAAAGCAACCTCCAGCGCACCCGGGACGACCTCAAACAGGCAAGAGACCAGCACGGGAGCGCGTGTAAAGAGCGAGAGCGCCTGCAATCTGAGCGGAAGCAACTGCAGGAAAAGCTGCAGACCGCCGACAGCGGCACCGGCCAGCTCAAAGAGAAGCTGGACGAGTTGCAAAGCAGGATTGCCGAACGGACAGAGCAGGCAGCGGAAATTCGCGAGCAGGTCGGGTCGGTGGACGTCAGCCTCAGGAAGCTCTCCGACAACGCACAGCAGCAAAGCGAGCGGCTGCACAACGCGCAGATCGCCCTCACCCGCGAGGAAGGTCGCCTGGAGAATATCGTCGAACGCCTGGAAGACAACTACGAAATGACGCCCGAGGAGGCCGCCGAGCATATCCAGGAAGACTTCGATCCCGTCGAAGGGCGCAGGCAGGCGAAGCTTCTGCGGTCGCAAATCCGCAAGCTGGGGCATGTAAATCTCAGCGCAATTAACGAGTACGAGAGGCTCAAATCCCGCGAGGACTTCCTTCGCGAGCAGCAGCAGGACCTTCGCCAGAGCCGGGATGAGCTGTTGCAGGTCATCGCTGAAATCGACGGCGCCGCGGAAGAAGCGTTCATGGAGGCATTCGGCGAGGTCTGCAAGGCCTTCGACGCCCTGTTCCAGCGGCTCTTCGATGGCGGTGGGACGCAGCTTTCGCTCACTGATGAAGAGAACCCGCTGGAGGCGGGCGTTGAAATCTTCGTCCAGGTGCCAGGCAAAAAGGCGCAAAATCTGATGGCGCTGTCCGGGGGCGAGCGGGCTCTGGTGGCCATCGCATTGCTCTTTGCGATGCTGAAGGTCAACCCTTCGCCATTCTGCGTGCTGGATGAAATCGACGCGGCGCTCGATGACGCCAACACCGTTCGCTTTACGAGCGTGCTTGAGGAGCTTGCGGAAGATTCGCAGTTCATTATCATCACCCACAACCCCCGCACCATGGAGGTTGCCGATCGCCTGCATGGGGTCACCATGCAGCAGCCGGGCATCTCCAGGATTATCAGCGTGCGGCTCGAAGACGCCCAGCGCCAGGCCGAGCAGGAACGGGCCGTTACGACTGCCCCTGCAGAATGACATATTCCGTGCGCACCGATGCGTGATACAGCCACCGATTTGATTTTACTCTCCCGACAGACTACACAGACTACCTGCCCGGGCAGAAAGTGAAGGAGCAACGATCGTGCTGAAAGGATTATTCCGACGAGTCGGAAATCTCGTCCGCGGACGGGGTACAATTGATGAAGATCTGATGGAGGATCTCGAAGAAGCCCTCATCCAGGCGGATATGCCGGCAAAGCAGGCCGTGGAGCTGGTGGAGGAAGCTCGCGAACGGGCCGAAAGAGAACGCGCCACGGATCCCGAAGATTTCCTGCAGGTGATGCGCAATATCATCCGCCGCATTCTCAGCCCCTACGAAGTGGAGCTGAAGGAAAGTGATGAGCCCCCCACCATTTACCTCATCGTGGGCGTCAACGGCACAGGCAAGACCACCACAATCGCCAAGCTCGCCCACCGGTTTCAGCAGCAGGGCAAATCAGTGATGATGGTAGCCGCCGACACCTTCAGAGCCGCCGCCATCGAGCAGCTCCAGATCTGGGCCGACCGTGTGAACTGTGATATTGTCAGGCAGGAGCTGGGGTCCGACCCCGGGGCAGTGGTTTACGACGCCCTCGAAGCCGCCGATGCGCGGGGCACCGACGTTATCCTTATCGACACCGCGGGGCGGCTGCACACCGAGAAGAATCTCATGGCGGAGCTTTCGAAAATCGCCGGGGTCATCGAGCGTAAGACCGGGGAACCGGCCCACGAGCGCCTGCTGGTCGCGGATGCCACCACCGGCCAGAATACCCTCACGCAGGGACGAGAATTTGACCGGGCAGTTGACCTGACGGGCATCATCCTGGCGAAGCTCGACAGCTCTGCCAGAGGCGGAATGGCGGTCGCTCTCGTCCAGGAGCTGGAGGTGCCGATCAAGCTCATCGGACTTGGGGAGCAGCTTGAGGATCTGCACGACTTTTCGGCCGCCGAATACGCCGACGCCCTGCTCGCCGAATAACACAGCACGAAT
>JAWODS010000063.1:0-6630 GCA_046483205.1 Armatimonadota bacterium
GGGCAGCGCGCTCTGCATCTTCTTCGGCCCCACGCCCATGAGCTCTGGCGACGAAATCCGACCGGCAAGTCCCGTGAACGTGTTCGGCAAAATTGACGGTGACCCAACTGTTTTCAGCTCGGTGAACAACGGTGATACGGTAACCGTGACCGAAGCCTGAAAAATGAGGAGGGCACGCGGGCATGAAATACCTTGTGGGATTGGATGTCGGCACAAGTGGCGCGAAGGCGCTTGTGGTGGATGAACAGGGCGCTCTCGCCGCCGAAACAACCTGCGAGTACCCACTGCTCACACCAAGGCCGAACTGGGCCGAACAGCATCCACAGGACTGGTGGAATGCCTCCGCCGAGGCGATCCAGACGGCCATCGCCGACAGCGGCATCGAACCGGGCCAGATCGCCGGTGTCGGGCTCTCCGGGCAGATGCACGGGTCGGTGTTTCTCGACAGCGCCAGTGAGGTGATCCGCCCCGCCATACTCTGGTGCGACCAGCGCACCCAAAAGCAGTGTGACTGGATCACCGAGCAAGTCGGCGAAACCACCCTGCATGAGGAAACACTGAATCCTGTGCTGACCGGCTTTCAGGCGCCCAAAATCGTCTGGCTGCGCGACAACGAGCCCGACAACTACGATCACGTCGAGATGATCCTTCTGCCCAAGGACTACATCCGCTTTCGGCTCACCGGCGAGTTTGCCACCGAGGTTTCGGACGCCTCGGGCACATCTCTGCTCAATGTCCGAACGCGGCAGTGGTCACAGGCAATGCTGGACGGCATCGGCCTCGACCAGGCCATGCTGCCGGAGGTGTACGAATCACACGTCGTTTCCGGCGAGATAACTGCCGAAGCTGCCTCTCTCACCGGCGTGCCCGAGGGGACACCCGTGGTCGGTGGCGGAGGCGACCAGGCGGCCGGGGCTGTGGGCAACGGCATCGTCCGCACCGGCGCCATCTCCATCACCACCGGAACGTCCGGCGTCGTCTTCGCCTATCTCGACGAGCCGGTGATGGACGATAAGCTGCGAACGCATACCTTCTGCCACGCCGTGGACGGCAAATGGCATGCGATGGGTGTGATGCTCTCGGCCGGTGGCTCACTCCGCTGGATGCGCGACACGCTGTGCAGTGACGAGGTGGCCGCGGCCGGGCAGGCGGAGATTGACCCTTATGAACTGATGACCCAGGAGGCCGCACAGTCGCCGCCGGCAGCAAACGGCCTGATCTTTCTGCCCTATCTCACCGGTGAACGATGCCCTTACCCGGATCCGGACGCCCGCGGGGTCTTTTTTGGTCTCAATCTTACCAACCAGAAGCGCGATATGATCCGGGCGGTCATGGAGGGCGTCGCCTTCGGTTTGCGGGATTCATTCGACTTGATAGGCGGCCTGGGTGTAGCATTCAGTGATGTGCGGCTTTCAGGCGGTGGAGCACGTAGCGAGCTGTGGCGGCAAATCCAGGCCGATATCCTGGACCACGAGGTGACGACCATCAACGTGGACCAGGGCGCCGCATACGGAGCCGCTCTCCTCGCCGCCGTCGGAGCCGGACTGTATCCCGACGTACAGGCTGCCTGCGAAACGGCCATTGAGACCGTCAGCCGCCTGCAGCCACAGCCCGAAACTGTGCAGACGTACCAGAGATACTATGACATCTACCAGAACCTGTATCAATCGCTCAAAGACGATTTCTCGCAGCTTTCATCTTTGACTGAGATGCAGGATTGACCGCCCCGGAGCCTGCTTTTTGCAGCCCCACGAAAAAGTGATTGATGTGCCCGAAAGTGGGCAACCTCAGAATTTCCTATGCCGACTTTTGAACCCGCTGGCAGCGAGAGCCTACGCCTGGCTCAAAGGGCTGAAGCCGGGCGAATTTCCGGGCTGGGTGGCCATCGAAACGACCAGCCGCTGCAACCTCCGGTGCCCGATCTGTCCGCGCGATCACATGAAACGCACTCCCGGGGATATGCCGCCCCAGATCTTTGACGCCGTGGCCGAGGAACTGGGCGAACAGGACGCAAAAAACGCGCTGCACCTGGTGGTGCTGCATTTTTTCGGCGATCCGCTGATGGACCCGAATATCATCCAGCGCATCGAAACGCTGGGCTCGCGCATGCCCAATCTTCGGAAGCTCGGCAGGCTGCGCGATCCCATGCGCGGCCTTTCGCTCAGCACCAACGCCCTGCTGCTGTCGGAGGAGTTGGTGCAGCCGCTTCTGGACTCCAAACTCACCTGGCTCGGTGTGTCAATTGACGCCACCACCGAGACCACCTACCGCAGAATTCACGGAGCGGAAAAGTGGGATCTGCTCATCAGTAACGTCGAACGACTCCTGGAGGCGAACGCCGAAAACAGCAGCAGCTTCCCCACCATCGGCCTGCAGATTATCGACGCACCGGGGATGCAGGAGGAGATCGGGGCATTCCGCACCCGATGGGAACCGTATGTACAGCGGATGGAGAACGTGCGGGTGGTGGTGAAGCCGTACCAGGACTGGGCGGGGCAGATCGACGGCAAAGCGACACACTCGCCGTGGCATTTTCGCACGCCGTGTCAGTGGCTGTGGGAGATGCTGGTGGTGGCCTCTGATGGTCGCGTTGCGCCATGCTGCTATGACATGGATTGCTCGATGTCGCTGGGGTCCATCCCCGAGCAAAGCCTGCAGGAGATATGGAGGGGCTCGCGCCTGGAGAACCTCCGGCAGAAAATGCTGTCGGGCGATCTAAGCGGCCTGCCATTGTGCCAGGACTGTGACAATGCTCACACACCGCTCAACCGGCTCACTGGACGAAGGTAGATGCACCGTTTCGACGGTCCAAACTGACACCGATGATGGTGTATTCTCATCAATGGGTGGCAGTGGTGCCGGGCGAGTAGATTGGTTGACACGACACAGACCGTTTGCTATACTTCCGGAGAAGTCGGCGGAGATAATTGAAGGCAGCCGCTGCCTGTCTGTTTTGTAAGGGCTTAGATGGTAAGGGAGGCCTTGGCCCACCATGGCAAAGACAATACTGGTCGTTGACGACGAACGTCATATCGTGCGTCTCGTGGAGGTTAACCTCGAGCGCGCCGGGTATGATGTGGTAACAGCCTACGACGGCGTCGAAGCACTGGAAAAGGTCGAGGAAGACGATCCTGATATGATCGTTCTCGACGTGATGATGCCGCGCATGGACGGCTTCGACGTGCTCAAGAAGCTGCAGTCTGATCCCAACCATAAAGATATTCCGGTGATTATGCTGACCGCCAAGGCCCAGGATGCCGATATTTTCAAGGGCTGGCAGTCGGGCGTCAGTTCATATTTGACGAAGCCGTTTAACCCCAAAGAGTTGCTGGTGTTCGTCGAGCGTATTTTCCAGAGCATGGAAGAGGGCGGAGAAACCGGTGGCGGCCAGGTGTGGGACGTATAGGACTGTGCCGCCTGAACGATTTTGCACTTTGCGCCCGGAATTAAGATTCCGGGCATTTGTATTCATGGTACCTGATTGCACGCAGCAGTCGCTCTGTTATTATCAAACGAATCCAGCAGGTGGCACGTATGGACGAAAACAATGACGCCACGGCATGGAAAACCTGGGGTATCGTCGGAGCCGCACTCCTCGCCGCAGGCCTAGCAGCGGGTATTACCATCTCCTGTTACAACAGGCGCCCCGACCGCCAGGCGAAGCGGCTCGTTGATAAATCACGCCACCTCATCGATACCATCTCCGAAGCGCTTGAAGAATTCGAACAAGCGACCAGCAGCGATGAGGTCTGACACGCAATGGACCTGCGGGAGCTGGGAGAATTCGGACTGATTGACCGCATCCGGCAGGCCGCCGGACCGGCTTCGGACCGGGTTCGGACCGGCATCGGAGATGACACCGCCGTTATTGAGATCCCCGGTCCGCTGGTGCTGCTCGTCGGCACCGATGCGATGGTTGAAGGTCGTCATTTCCGCCTCGACTGGATGTCCCCCCACGATGTCGGCACGCGCGCTGCGGCCGCCTGTATGAGCGATATTGCCGCGATGGGCGGGCGCATCATCGCCATCTTCGCCAGCATCTGCTTCCGTGACGACTGGACCGCCGAACAGGCCGAGGAGCTCGTTTCCGGTATTCACGCCGCCGCCGCACAATTCGATATTTCTCTCGCCGGTGGTGACACCTCGGCCACTGACAGGGGCCTTTTCATCGACATCATTGCTCTCGGCGAAGTGCAGCGCGACAGCGTGTGGCGCAGAGACGGAGCACGCGCCGGTGATCGTGTCTTCGTGACGGGCACACTGGGCGATCCAGCGGCGGCACTGGCGCTTCTGGCCCATTCAGGACCGGACGCTGCGAACGATTTTCCCGCACTTTTCGAGGCTCTCCTGTCCCCCACGCCGCGCCTGCGAGAGGTCCCCGCACTGGCCGCAACCGGTGCTGTAACCTCGTGTCTTGATATCAGTGACGGTCCGGTGCAGGACGCCGGACATATCGCCGATGCCAGCGACGTCGGGATCGAGCTGCATGCATCACGGCTTCCCATGAGCGCAGAGCTGCAGGCCTGCGCCAGAGAGCTTGATACAGATGCTCTCACCTGGGCGGCTTCCGGCGGTGAAGACTTCGAGCTGCTCCTCACTGCCGATCCCGACGCCGCAGGCAACATTCTCGCAACCACAGAAACCACGGGCACACGGATCACTGAAATCGGCCAGGTGACTGAAGACGGTGGCGTCAGGGTTCTCGATGACAGCGGCAATCAGATTGACATTCCCACCGGTGGATGGGATCATTTCCGCCGTGGGCCGAAATCGCAGCAGTCACAATAACGTGTCAGGATTATTTGTGAGTAACACACATCGGAGGAATCGACCGTGGCCGAAAAGCTGAATGTCACCAAATCCGTAGAGATGTACGAACGCGCCTGCGGGCTCATCCCCGCCGGATCGCAAACCAACAGCAAGCGTGCAACGGCGTACGCGCCGGGAGCGTACCCAATCTATTTCGACCACGCCGACGGCTGCCGTATCACCGACGTTGACGGAAATACGTATATCGATTACGTGCTGGCCCTCGGCCCGATTACGCTGGGATACTGCTACGACGCGATTGATGAAGCCGTGGCCGCCCAGCTCGAAAAGGGCATCATCGCCGGACTGTTGAGCCCGCTGGAGGTCGAGGTTGTTGAGCGCCTGCGGGAGATCGTGCCGTGCTGCGAAATGGCCCGGTTCATGAAGGGCGGCGCAGAAGGCACCCAGGCGGCGGCCCGCATCGCCCGCGGATATACCGGCAAAGAGATCATCCTCAACAGCGGCTACCGGGGCTGGGCCGACCAGTGGGCCGCACAGAGCGGCAACCCGGCCGTCCCGGAAGTCCTCGGAGAGACCATCCAGGGATTTCCCAGAGACGATCTCGACGCACTGGAGGCACTGCTGAAGAAGTATGAGGGCAATGTTGCCATGATCGCCCTGGACGTTGCCTCCGGTACCGCGGCGCCCCGGGAGGTCGTGGAGGGGATCCGGCGGCTGGCCGACGAGTATGGCGCGCTGTTGATGTTCGACGAAATCGTCACCGGCTTCCGCCTCGCGCCCGGCGGCGGACAGGAATATTACGGGGTCACGCCCGACCTGGCTGTCTTCGCCAAGGGCATGGCCAACGGAATGCCGATCGCGGCGGTCTGCGGTCGCGAGGACGTCATGCAGCAGTCGAAAGACCTTGTCATCAGCATCACCTACGGCGGCGAAGCCCTGTCGCTGGCCGCGGCCAATGCCAGCCTGCAAACCTACGCCGAAGAGCCCGTGACCGACCACATGTTCCGCCAGGGCAGCAGGCTGGCAGAAGCATTTGAGCGCATCGCCAATGAAAACGGTGTCCCCTTCAAATGCCACGGGCTCGCACCACAGCACAGCATGTCATTCGGCTACGACGACAGTGACCTGGTCAGTGACGTATGGACGCTGCTTTTGCAGGAAATGGCGAAGCGGGGAGTGCTGCTGCGCCGTGGCGGTCTGCTGTTCATCACCTATTCGCACGACGATGAGGCGATCGAGGAGACGATTTCGGTGATGGACGAGTGCATGCCGATTATCGCCGACGCCGTCGAAAACGATACGGTGTCAGATTTTCTGGAGACCGGCGAGGTGGAAAAGAGCTTCCGCAGCTTCACCTGATCGCCGCGCATATCATACGTATGATTCAAGACGCCCGTGTCTCATGGCACGGGCGTTTTTGTGACACTTCAGCCCGCGCATTTTCCCCACAGCATCATTGCAGTTCCACAAGCGGATCTGGGGCGAGGGGGTCTATGCGGAGATGCCAGGTGCGGTTCGGCCACTCCCACGCCACGATCGCGGCCTCTTCGTGGGGATCGCGGGGGACGACGGGAGCATCCGCGGCAGGCTGCAATGCAGGTGGCTGCTCGACTGCACCGCCGGTCGTCACGCCCCAGAGACTGACACTGCCGCGCTGGTTTTGCGGCTCCGGGCCCTCATACGTTATCCCGAAATCCCAGATGTCTTCTGTATGCTGCAGGCTCCATTCTGCGGGCTGTGTCAGGGCGAGGCACTGCACCGCCAGTCCATCGACGCCGCCGAATGAAAGCTGGCGACACGTCTCCGAAAGTTTCTCGTGGCAAGGCCGGGCCACTGGATTGATGGTGCGCCAGCGGTCCG
>JAWODS010000340.1:0-8159 GCA_046483205.1 Armatimonadota bacterium
GATACATCGGCGGCGCCTCCCACGGCTCGTGGGGAGCGAAGGAATCGACATACAGATAAAAAGGCTCCGCTCCGCGGTTGTCCTCCAGAAAATCCATCGCCCACTGGAAGGTCTGGGCGGTAGTGGTGTCCTGCTCGTGGAGCTGCCCCCGCTTGTTTGCGATGTGATACGGGACGTGCGAATACATCTGCTCGGGAATGTTGCGGCCTTCGGGGCTGATATAATGCTGATATCCGTCGAGATGCTTCTGTGTGACGGTGTGGACGGATCGCCAGCGGTCCTGCTGCATCCCCCGGATATACTCCCACTGCCAGAAGCCGCGCTGGAAATTGAAGCCCGGAGCAAACATCGGGAGCGTATCGGCGCACATGCCGGTGTGATAGCCCGCAGCCGCCAGGTTCTCGGCAATGGTGTCCTTCTTCGGATCCATCGGCTCCCAGCCCGGCAGCGTCACAATATCCCACGGCACGGGCGTGTAATCATGAAACGGGAATGCCCGCCTGCCGGTGAACATCGCCCGGCGCACCGGGACGGTCGGCAATGCCTCTGGATATGCCCGGTTGAACTTCACCGACATCCCGGCGAATTCATCGATATTGGGAGTGTGGACGTCATCGTTGCCGTAGCAGCCCAGATAGGCGGTGCGAAGGGTGTCGGACATCACGACGATGACATTCGGTCGTGCAGGTACCATGATTGTGCCTCCAGATTTTTACACAGTTTCGTCCCACGGCGGCCGGCTGCGGCCACTTTTCTTGTAGCGCTCCAATATGTCTTCCAGGTATTTCGCGATCTCCGGATGGCGGTCATAGAGGTTTTTCGTTTCGGCGAGGTCGCGGCCGAGGTGATAAAGCTGTCCCTCCGGCTCGCCCGGTCCCGGCTCCTTTTCACGGGGCTCTGTAAAACCGCCGGATCCCAGCTCCGTGCACAGCTTCCACGGGCCCTGGCGGATGGAGAAATGTCCGGCGCCGGAGTGATGAACAGTGGCTTCGCGAATCGGCTCCTGTCGCTTTTCGCCAAGCAGCGCCGGGAGGATGTTGTAGCTGTCCTCACCGGCGTCATCGGGCAGCTCGTCCCCGCAGATTGCCGCAGATGTGGCCATCAGGTCGGTCAGGCAGATGACTTCATCAGAGGTCGTCCCGGGATCAATCTGCTCCGGCCAGCGAGCGATAAACGGCTCCCGGTGACCGCCGTCCCAGATGTCGGCCTTCTGCCCGCGCAGGGGGCCTGCTGATTTGTGACCATAATCCTTGCCATTAAAACACGTGGCCCGCGCACCGTTGTCGCTGGTGACAATGAAGAGAGTATTATCGGCCATCTCCAGCTCATCGAGGGTCTTCATCAGCTCCCCGACCGTCCAGTCCACTTCACAGACCATGTCCCCGCGCAGCCCGGCATCACTGGCTCCCCGCAGGAAGTTCGGTGGCGTGCACGGCCGATGAGGAGCCGAGGGCGTCATGTACAGGAAAAACGGGTCATCCGGATTGTTCTGATGGTGGTCGCGGATGAAGTCAATTGCTTTTTCACAGAACTTTGGCCCTACCTCCTCCTCATCAAATCCGGGCACCGCCGGTCCCGGCCGCTGCGACTGGATGAGGGGGGCCTTCTCTACTGTCAGCTCGCCGACAATATGGTCGTCTTCGATAAAGCAGTACGGAGGCATATCCAGCGAGGCGGAGATGCCGAAGAAGTAATCGAACCCCAGATCAACAGGCCCGGGATGCAGAGGCTTCGAGAAGTCCACTTCTTCCTCGGTCCCAAATCCAAGGTGCCATTTGCCGACGGCGGCGGTGCCGTACCCGTGCCGCTTCAACAGACCCGGGACCGTCATCCGGTCGGGCTCAATGAGCAGAGGATCGAAGCCGTACTGCACCCACTCCGTCAGCCGCGTGCGCCAGCAGTACCGGCCCGTCAGCACGCCGTATCGCGTGGGCGTGCAGACCGCCGAAGGCGAGTGTGCATCAGTAAAACGGACGCCCTGTGAAGCAAGCCGGTCCATGTTCGGGGTGGGAATCTTCTCCGCCCCGTAGCAACCGATGTCCCCATACCCCATATCGTCGGCCATGAGGAAAATGATGTTCGGGCGGGTGCTCTCAGCCATTGCTCTCATCCCTGTTCGTTGACGAGTTCGATCATTGCCATGATCTGTCCTGGCCCTGTATCGCCAGGAGATGTTCGTGTCCTGTGGCCGGACCTGAAATCTATTGAGGGCCTTTCGTCTGCGGATTGCAGACGCGACATGCTCCCCGGCGGGCGAGGGTGTCCTGCAAAAATTTCGCCACTGAAAAGAAATAGACCTCCCGCAGCAGGAGAACGCCACCGCGGTGACGAATTCGTATCAGGCTGCCGTTGAGTGCGAGCATTCTGAGGGCAGTGGCCGACGAATCCGGCGGGCCAGCGGGGTCAGCAGTCCGAACCTTTCCGGCAGAAACGCGCCGGGCGCAGGCCCCGGCGGCCCGCGAGCACAGTGGTATAGCCGAACGTGGTGTATAAATCATACGAAACGGTGGTGGTTTGATGTACCGCACAAGAGGGTTTACGTTGATTGAGCTCCTGGTCGTGATTGCGATCATCGCTATTCTGGCGGCGATCCTGTTTCCTGTTTTCGCCCGGGCGCGGGAGAAGGCCCGGCAGGCGAGCTGTCTGAGTAATGTCAAGCAGATGGCCCTGGCAGTGAAGATGTACGTAAGCGACTATGACGGCGTGTTCCCTTTCTGCCACATTGAGACCGGCCAGACGCAGTACAACTGGTACGAACGAAAGACCGGCAGCACTTATATGCCCACCCAGCTTTTCTGGCAGGATATGCTTTACCCCTATATCAAGAATGAAGCGATCTTCACGTGCCCCAGCCGGCCGCAGTACTGGACCGGATATGGCTGGAACATCTACCTGGGCTACCACACCAACAGCAGCGGCTCGGCTATCTACGATGGGCGGCATGAGGCCGAGCTGACGCACCCGGCCGAGACTGCGATGATCGCCGACGGCCGCCGGGTGTATGGCGATTTCAACCACCAGCTCGTATTCCGTCTTTTCTACATCAGCTCCGGGAGCCTGGACAACTGGATCGGCATACACAACGATCTGATCAACATCGCCCTGGCGGACGGACACGCCAAGGCCTACCGCCCCGACCAGGCGCTGTGTAAATATATGGAGCGCTCCACCGGCGGCGGAAGTCTCTACTGGCGTCTCAACCCCGGGTACGGGCTGGACTAAAACCCGTTCGAGGCCACCACGGCTTCCCACAACAACCCCTTTCATCAAACACCTGAGGGAGGGGTTGTTGTGGTGCCTGCAGAAGTGAGTCAGTGACCTACCGATTTTCAATTGGTGTATGTAATCTTCGTGTGCGCGACTATCCATTGACCCAGTCGCTGAGGAGCAATACAGATGAAAGCCCTCGAATTGTGTCTGCCTGTCGCAGCCCTTCTCATTCTTCAGGCTGTCATCACTCACGCCGACATTGAAGTTCTCGACAGGCCGATGTGGATATTCCCCGGCCAGCAGTTCCGCGTGTGCCTCCGCCAGCCGGAGGGTTCAGGTGAGCTGAGATGTGAATACCCCGACACCGTGGAGATGTTCGACACCTGGGACCAGGACGACATCCAGCGGTACTACTTCCGTTCTCTGAAACCCGGTGATGCCACACTGCAGTTCTCCGGCGAGGGCGGGCAGATGACCATGGAGCTTCAGGTTATTCCGTGGTCGGATGTCTATGCTCCCCGCCAGCACAAAAACATCAAGCTCCCGAGGATATGGCCGCTACAGAAGCCCGACTACCAGGGGATGAAGACACAGCGCACGCTTCATTCAGAGGCCGATATGGCGGAGCTGCAGGAGGGGTCGGTGGCGGGGCGGGCAAAACGCTGGCTACAGACGCCGGATGAGGAGATCTACAACATCATTCCCGGCCCCAGCGTGCCCCGGACGTGCCTCATCGTGCTGGGCTCACAGGAGGGCGGGGGCATCGGCAAGGGCTGCCCCGTCTGCGGCACCGACATCTACGAGGGCCGCAGCGGCTTTTACCCCTGGGAGTTTGGCGACCTGAACGGCGAGCACGCCTGGCAGGTGCAGTGTCCCAACTGCGGCACCTGGTTTCCCTCCAACGACTGGCAGAACGGTGATATGCATTCAGGGCCGTTCCCGGATGACGGCTTCGGGTGCGAACCGGTGGAGCCGGTGACCGACGAAAACGGTCGCGCCTGGCGCTTCCCCTTCATCGCCTATTACCACCAGTGGCAGGCGTATATGAAGGAGCTGACACCGGGCATCCTGGAAACCGCGCAGGCATCTGTGACGACCGGTGATAAGCAGTACGCCCACAAATGCGCCATCGGGCTGTTTCGGTACGCCGAAAGCATGCTGGATCTGTCGGTGAACCTCAACCACCGCAAGATGGCCAATCGCAACGGCATCTACCGGTGGCCTGTGGGGGCACCCTTGAAGAGCAATATCGACCGCCTCAGCCACAGCTTCATGTATATCCAGCCGAATTGGGACACCCCGCGGATGGAAAACTGTGCAAAGGCGTGGGACCTGATCTTCGACCAGATTGACGATGACCAGGCGCTGGTTGAATTTGCGCAGAAGCACCACCATCCCGACATCAGGACTATCGAGGACTTCCGGCGCTTCATTGATGCGGGAGTAATGCGGGTAACGGCCCAGGCGGCGATCGATAAGTCCGTGTCTCGCAACTATCCGCAACAGGAGTCGATGGGCGCGACGATGGCGCTGGGGCTGGGCACAGAGGAGGCCCTCGACATCGTTGATTATCTTCTCAATGATGTCGGCATCCGCTTCGCAGTGAGCAACCAGTATTTCAAAGACGGCTCCGGTCACGAATCACCGTCCTATAACCACATCCAGATACGGGAAATCGCCGACCTTTTCAAAACACTGGACGGCATGCGCCAGATCCATCCTGACCTGTACCAGCCGCCACGCTTCGTTTCACCTATCAAGGACCCGAAGTTCCGGCTGCAGTACGATTTCCCGCTGCAGTTTACGCTCATCGGGCGGACCTTCCCGGTTGTGGGCGACTGCGGCAAGGGAGGTCCGCCAGACCCGATGCCTCCGAGACAGGGTTATCCGTGTGATCTGAATGACTGGAAAATCGCCTACCGCCAGACCGGTGACGAGCGCTTCGCCCAGTGTCTGTACGGGCCTGATGGCCAGAACGTGGCGAAGCTTGACGATCCACAGCTAAAGCAGGCCGCCATTGAAGCCGGGGAGAAGCTCGGCTGGCAGGTGGACATCCCCTCCAATATTGTGGATGGCTACGGTCACGCCATCCTGCGCTCAGGCGAGGGGCCTGACCAGAGAGCCATGTGGGTGCGCTACCGGCGGACACTGCAGCACGCCCATTCCGACATGCTCACCTACGGCCTGGTGGGGATGAAACGCAGCTTCCTCCCGGAGCTGGGCTACCCCGAGGGCTGGACATATTCCGGCTATTGGGAGAAAAACTGGGGGACGCATTACGGCACCAAGATTACAGGCCTGCGCACCACGAACTTCAACCGGGGGAGGCTTTTGACCTTCGCCGACAGCACGCCCGCACAGGTCGCCGTTGCTGAAAGCCGCACTCCCCACGGAGATAGTGAGGCGGTGCGCCAGCGGCTGATCGCGCTTATTGACGTGTCCCCGACGGAGTTTTACGCCATCACCTGTGAGCGTGTCAAAGGCGGCGAAGAGCAGACCTGGAGCTTCCATGGGCCGGACGGAGAGGTTCAACCTGTGGGCATCAAACCCGAGCCGTACGACGGTACGGTTCTGGGTGAGGGGATCGATTACAGGGACGTTGACGCGGCCAAAGAGTCCGAGCTTGCGTGTCTGGCGCTGATGTACGACCCGGCCCGCGCCGAACCTGAAGGCGTGTGGGGATTGGATTATGAGCTGCGGGGACAGGACGGGCTGCGGATGCGGATGACCAACGTGTATCCCGAGGGCGGGGACGTGCGCACCGGGAAGGGCAAAACCCCCGCCGGCCGCTCGCGGTATAACATCACCTGGGCGGTTTCACAGCACCGCGGCGAGGCACCCCTCACCCGGCAGTATCTGCAGGTTATCGAGCCGTACAACCAGCAGCGGTTTATCACCAATATCGAGCGAGTTAACGTGACGGGCGGAGATGAAGACGCGGAATTTGCTCCCCTGGCGCTGCGGGTGACGGGCGAGAACTTCGTGGATACCATCATTCTGCAGCCCGGCGCCGCCGCAACCCTGCAGGCCGGTGACCTTACCTTTGACGGCGAGTTTGCCCTGTGGCGGGAACGCGGCGACGAGGTTGACACCGCAGTGCTCGTGCGGGGAACGCAAATCGCCGACGGCGAGGTTGAATTCGTGGCCGACACCGACGAATACCGCGGCACCATCCGCGAATGTGACTGGGCCAACAGCAGCATCACCATCGAGCCCCAGCCACCCTCGGCGAAGTCACTCGAGGGCTGCCATATCACCATCAGCAACCCGGCCGGCAGTCACGCATCCTACCAGATCAAAACCGCCGAACCCGTGGAGAGCGGCTGTCGGATCACTTTCGACCTCGATCCGCGTATCGGCGAGGGCTTCGTCGGCGAGTGCAGTGACAATACAGTCCGCAGTGAAACCTATCTGCGGATGTATCCCTACGGCTATTACGATGGAAAAACCATCTCCACAGAGGACGACAGCGTGCACTACCGCCTGCGTGCCTGCGACAATGGCCATGACTGCGTCATTGATACAGAGGCGGAGGGCGAGGTTTCTGCAGAGACGCTGATGAAGCAGTTTACCGATTACGATGGTGACGACCTCAAGCGGCTGGTGATTTACGACTACGGCCCGGGCGATGCCGTTACGATAGAGCAGTTCTCCTCCATCCGCGTGGTCCCCTGACAAAAATGCCTTCAGGGATGAAAAAGAGCGGTCAGAAACGGCCGCTCTTTTCTCTTTTACAGCCCGTTATGGATGTCAGTCAGGGAAATCGGTCCAGTGCGCCGTCACCAGGCGCTGGTGGGCGTCGATGGCATCAATGGCGGCCTCGTCTTCGGCCGAAAGCTCCCAGTCGAAGATCTGCATGTTCTCTTTCAGCCGCTCTGGTGATTTGCTCTTGGGGATGGCGATGATGTCCTTCTGCACCAGCCACCGCAGGCAGACCTGCGCGGGCGTGCGATCGTATTTTTCGGTAAGACTCTGGATTGTATCGAGCTGCAGTGCCTGCGTGCGCGCCAGTGGGCAGTACGCCGTCAAAAGCACATCGTTGTCGCTGCAGAAATCCAGCAGTTCTTTCTGGTACAGCATCGGGTGAAACTCTACCTGGTTGACGCAGACGGGCACATCGGAGATCTCCATCGCGCGGTCGAGACGGTCGATGACGAAGTTGCTGACACCGATGCTGCGGACGAGCTTCCGATCAACAAGCTCGGCCAGTGCTGCAAAAGTCTCCGCCATGGGGATGTCCGGGTTCGGCCAGTGCACCAGGTACAGGTCCACGTAATCGAGCTGCAGCTCCTGCAGGCTCCGCTCGCAGGTGGCGATGAGCGTGTCGTGACGCAGGTTCTCCGGGGAGACCTTGGAGGTGACGAATATTTCGGAGCGGTCGAACTGCTGGAGAGCCTCGCCAACCTGCCTGTGGTTGCCATACATGTCGGCCGTGTCGATGTGATTGTAGCCCATCTCGATGGCCGTGGTAATCGCCTCAACTCCCTGGCGGCCCTTCAACTGCCATGTGCCCAGGCCGAGCTGTGGCATGTCGTATCCGGTATTGAGTGTCAATGTAGGTATCGCCATGTATATGCCTCCTATGAAATGACTCGATTCAATCTACAGACAACCGGTTTTGCAGCATCATCGGCGTCTATCATATCAATTTCGCGAGTATTTATACTGTAATGTGGGAAATTCGTATGACGGTGCCTTGATGGTAATTTTCGATGGACAGATGCAAATACCTCCGTCCGCCGGTCGGCACTCTGTTCACCGCGCAGCCATAGAAATATCCAGGACAGCCAATCGCGTTACATGCCAGTGGCTGCTTGTAATTGTGTATGATTCAAAATCGCTTTGGATAATTCAACCCAACCAGCGCACATTTGCTCCATCTCATGCGTCTATATTATCCTGAAAAACAGCGGCGACACTGCAGTACTGCATATCAAATAGAAGGAGTT
>JAWODS010000151.1:0-17559 GCA_046483205.1 Armatimonadota bacterium
TGATGACATAGACATCGAGATTAGTGTGTTGTCACCGATGCAGCCGGTCGATGATTACAGGAACATCGAGGTGGGTAAACATGGTGTCCTGGTGCAGCGCGGACGCCGCTCCGGTGTATTTTTGCCCCAGGTGGCCCCGGAGCAGGGGTGGAATCGCGAAGAGATGCTGCAGAACCTCTGCGGCCACAAGGCGGGGCTTGACCCCGAGGCCTACAAAGATCCACACACACGTCTTTATGCGTTTACAGCCCAGGTCTTTCATGAAGAAAAGTGACACGCGCGACTGCAGGTGATGCAAATGCCTGAGGACGAGCATGGGGAGAAAATCAGCAGGCGCGAATTCTTAAAACGCCTCGCAGCCGGTGGCGCCGGACTGATGCTGGGGGCCAGCGGACTGTTCGGGTGTGTACAAACCGCAACCGCCGATTCCACCGGCGTTCAGGAGGCCAGGTATTACAGGAAGCTTGGCGACAAGCGCGTGCAATGCACGTTATGCCCTTGGAAATGCGTGACTTCACCCGGGCAGCGCGGAATCTGCCGGGTCAGGGAAAACAGGGGTGGCACGTATTACACTCTCGTCCACGGCAGGGCCTCGGCGCTGCACGTTGATCCCATTGAAAAGAAGCCCCTGTTTCATTTCAAGCCCGGCACGCACGCGCTGTCGGTCGGGACCGCCGGGTGCAATCTGCGCTGTAAGGACTGCCAGAACTGGCAGCTCTCCCAGCGCACGCCGGAGCAGTTGAAGGCCGAAGGGGCATGGTACGACGCCTCGCCACAGACGCTGGTATCCAAAGCGCGGCAAAACAATATCCCCATCATCGCCTACACCTACAATGAGCCGATTGTGTTTTATGAATACATGTACGATACGGCGAAGCTGGGACAGTCTCGCGGGGTCAAGTCTGTGATGATTTCTGCGGGAAATATCAACGCTGAGCCAATGAAGGCCCTGGCGCCGCACCTGGACGCCATCAAGATCGACCTCAAGGGCTTCACCGATGATTTTTATCGCAACTACACCTCGGGATCGCTGGAGCCCGTCAAGCAGACCATCAAGCGGGTCGTTGCGCTGGGCAAATGGCTGGAGATTGTGTACCTGGTCGTGCCGACGCTGAATGATGATCTCGATGAAATCAGGCGAATGGCGGAGTGGCTTCTGCGAGTGGGTGGGGAGGACCTGCCGCTTCATTTCTCGCGCTTCTATCCGGCCTACAAGCTGAAGAACCTGCCACCGACACCGCTGGATACGCTCCGGGAGTGCCGCTACACCGCGATGCAGGCGGGGTTGAATTACGTCTATGTCGGAAACGTCCCCGGCACCGACATCGCCTCGACGCACTGCCCGCAGTGTGGTGAAACTGTGATCAAGCGCAGCGGTTTTCGAGTCCTGGCCAATAACATCAAGTCCAACGGCCACTGCAAGTTCTGCGGCCACAAAATCGCAGGCGTGTGGTAGTTACCGCGACAGCCGGTACTTCAGCCAGTAATAGATGGAATCAGCGATCTGATAGTACCCCTCGGGCGCCGGATGAACCCCATTTGAAGGCCGCTGGATAGCCGTATCGTTCCGGGCGTTAACCTGCTCCTGTCGCGTCGGGTAGTTGTGCTCGCAGTCGATGTTGACATTTGCAGGCACGATGAAAATGTTGTCATCCTCAGAATCCGCGAACTTCTCAAGCTGCCGCTCCACGACGCGGTGCTGGTTGCGGCGGTACTGCCAGCGGGTCTGTCGGCATTTGTAGTTGCTCCCGAAAGCGTCCTGGCTGGCCGAGGGTGGGACAAGCAGCAGGACGCCGATTTGCGTATCGGGGGCCACCTGCTGAAACTCCGCCAGCAGTTTATCGGCCCACCCGAACATGTCGTCAATACGCTCCTCGATCTCTTCCTCGGTCGCCGAGAAGGTGTCGTTACAGCCGAGCAGCACGGTGATGAAATCAGGGGCCTCGGCGTCACTGTACGTGTCCAGGTAATGCTGGAAATCCAGCGTCGGCTCGCCGTCGATTTCGCGCAGGAATCTGCTTTTGCCGCCATAGGGGTCATCATCGCCCCAGCGCGTGCAGAAGGTGGACCATCGCCAGCCACCATAGCCCTCATGAGCCACGCCGTCGGTGGGCTTCTTTCCCCCGCCTGCGTGTGACCCGATCATCGTAAGCTCGGGGTTCCCTTCGACCTGCATCAGCTCATAGACCTCGCGCGGATAGTACGTGGCGTTGGTGAGACTGTCACCCACGATGAGCAGCGAAATCTCCTCGCCCGCTCCGGCGTCGGCGGGGGAGACGTGGATCATGGTCGAGGCCTCGTCAATCAGCTCCATGTCGGGCGCCAGCACCCGCACCGTGAGACTGAACTGGCCGATGGTGCTGCCGTCGGGGGTATATCGCCACCGCTTTTCGTCCTGCCGGCCCCGGTTGCAGTCAACGTCGAAGATGAGGTCATCAATATCGGGGGAGAGAACGATATTATCGAAGTAGATATTGACCTCGTGGCCCGGCACTGCGTAGATGTCCGGCGGGAGGGTCAGGCGTAGCTGCTGTGCGAGTGGATGTGGCTCCTCCTGTGCGTGTGTGGCGACTGCTGCTGCGATGATTATGAGGGCTGCAAGGAGCGCGCCCGTGCCACGTTTGTTCATTCTGCGTCTCCTATCTGCTAATGATGTCTTTTTCAAACATCCACTGTACGGAATCTTCGATGGCGGCCTCGGCGGTATAGTCTGGATCGAAACCGAGTTCCCGGACGGCTTTGTCAATTCTGTAGCACATGTGGTGGCACAAAAAGCGCAGCCCCCGGGCGTTGAGCATTCCGCTGTCACCGTATTTTTCGATGATCTGCTCTGCGGGCATGTGCTGCACGTTCGGCTCCACCCCAATGCAGCCGGCGAGGACGTCTGTGTAATAATTCAGGGTAATGGCATAGCGGCTGGAAATATTAAAGACGCCCGTTGCTTCCGGCTTGTGAGCGGCCGCGACGAAGGCAGTGGCGAGATCGGCGACGTGTCCGAACTGGATGAGCGCCCGGCCGTCGTCGGGCACGATAACGGGTTCGCCGTCAAGCATCTGCTGAAACAGTCCCGGCTCGCGACCACCCCACAGGTCGATCGGGACCGCTCCGGCGCCGATGATCGCCGAGGGCCTCAGAATGGTCAGGGGGAGATTATGTTCGGCGCATATTTCCGCTGCCCTGTTATCGGCGGCCAGCTTATGCCCGAAACCGCCCATTTCATTCGGCAGCGGATCAATCGGGTGCTCCTCATCGGCGGGGATATACTTCAGTGGCGCATAGACACCCACCGAGCCACACTGGATGTAGTGTCCGATGCGGTCGGCGATGACATCGAGTACACATTCTGCGGTTGAAGCCGACATTGCGATCATGTGAATGGCCGCATCGAAGGTCATATCGCCGACGGCCGCTTCAAGCTGGCCGGGCTCTTTGATGTCCGCCTGCAGCCGCGTCACCCCGTCGGGCAGGTCGGCCTCCGTTCGCCCGCGGTTTACGACAAAGACGTCATCACCGGAGGCGGCGAGGCGGTGGGTGATGTTCAGGCCGAGAAATCTGGTTCCTCCAACAATCAGTGCTTTCATGGGTTTCCTCTCAGTCGGCGCGGGTTCCCTCATGCTTGATGATGGTGTAGGTGATGGTCTGGTCCTCGCCCGGTGCCATCTCGGCGGTCCACAGGGCAGTGTATTCATCCATCATTTCAGGACTCTGTTTGGCGGTTATCTCCCAGTTGTCCAGCATCTCCTGGAGTATCTCGATGGTGATGTCATGTCTGGTGGTGTTTCGCACTCCAAGCCTCCACGTCTCCTTGACATCACTGCCGCTCACGCGGCCGATGCGGTCGAAGTCGAGGTTGGTCTTTTCGTATGTGAGCTTTTCTCTGTGCACATACACATCGCGGTCGGCGCCGAGGTCCACGCTCAGCCGCTGCTGGTCCTGTGTCTGTGCGACCGTGGGGAAATCACACTCCGTCACCGCCGCCGGGAACTCATCACCATGCCCGTCATTGACCAGATACACCGACATGGGCCCTTTGGGCATTGCGGCCAGAAGCGCCCGCTCCGGCGCCTCTCTGGCCACATCGAGCACAAGCAGCCGATGTACGCCCCTGCGCGAACCGTCGGGTTCGTATCGGTGGATGATAGAGGCCCACAGGTCTGACAGGAGTGTTGTGCTTTCGCCGCGTGTGAGTCGCACGGTCTTGGTCCACCCGTCACGAAGCTGCAGCGACCGCGGAAGAAGATCGAACCGGGCCAGCCGGTCATCGGAGCCGTCCGAGACGGGGATTTCACCGAGGTCCAGTGTCACCGCCGCGTTTTGCAGATCCATGTGGCTGTTGTTGGTCAGCTCGATGTTTGCCTGCAGAGCCGCCGCTTTGCCGTCACGGTCGTACACAAGGGTGTAATGCAGGGTCCACTCCAGGCCCTGGAGCTCGTACGCCAGGGTTATCGACTCATCGTCTCGAGCCTGCCCGGAAAGCTCCCATATAAAGCCGTTTTTCATGCCTGCAGGGATGTATTGACGCTCAATTTCGACGCCGTCAGGTAAAACGAGCTGCAGCGAGCCGGGGACGATCCGAGCATCGCCGAAAGTCACGGCCACGGATCTCGCCCCGGTCTCTCCCGGAGCTCGTGGCAGCATGCGGCGACTCTCCAGGACGGTCGTTTTGCCACCAGGCTCTAAAACAACCTGCATGGAGCTGGCCGGAGCGGGCTGCTGAAGATCTGCATAGGCAGTGATACACATAGCGGCGACAGCGACAATGATGAGGCACCGTCTCACGGTCAATCTCCCCTTATCGCCCGGATATCAGGCTTGCGCACCATAAAGCTTGCTCTTCGCGTCAGTCTCGGGCACTCCTGCGAATACACGACAGCCTCGTACTCTCCGGCCGGAAGCGCCTCAAACGCTGCAGGCGGCTTCCACGTCAACTGTGCATTTCCCAGCCCGTCCACGCGAACCTTCTGCCGATCCAAATATCTCGTGCGGCCCTCCAGGTCCCCGCGGTTCTTCCCGCCGGGGATGATGCTGCAGTGCATAACAGCCTCACCGGGCGCCTGCCCCTGGTTCATCACCGTGGCGGCGATACGCGGAACGTCCTGTGTGGTGATGTCATCGGCAGTAATTTCATCCATCGTGAAGGACGAGGTAGGGGGGACACCGGCCTCGACTGCAACGGCTCGTTCGAGGTATCGCTCGGCGCCCGGCGGCTGGTGAGAGCCACCGACAGCAGCACGGAGAGCCAGCAGGTACCGGCCTGCAGGAATGTCATGAGGATACCAGCGGAAGCGCACCTGCCGTGTCTGGCCCGGATCCACCTGGACGATTTCAGCCTCCGGTGTCCACAACGAGCCGGTGTTGTGAGTGCGCGGGGCAATCCGCACAGTCCGCGTTGCCGGGCTGCGATTTGTGACGGACGCATTGATGGCGAAGTACGTGTTCCCCTGCTCGGTGCTGTTGACCTGCGGTGCGGAAATCCAGAAATCGGCGGCGGGCGCGTCGGCCCTGCGGGAGCGGTCTGCCCGGAAGTCGTACACCGCTCCTGTGCCCATGACCCCCACCACATGGGCGTTTTCCGCCACGCAGCCATCAGGCGCTGTAAACGTGACGGAGCCATCCGCCCCCGTGAGCCCTGAAAGCGTGGCGTCATCCCAGCTAACGCTCACCCGTGCCTCGGCAAAGGGTTTCGCCCCGGCGTCGGCAATCTTCACTCGCACCGCATCACCACTGGCGGATATTTCCTGGACATGGATAAAGCGGATATCATTCTGCTGCTGTAAGGCCCGGTCAAGGGTGGTCGCCGGAGATGGGCGCCAGTGGCTGTCAAAGAACCCGGCCTCGCAAAAATACGCCGCCTCATAGCAGGTGACCGCCGGCTTGTTGTTGACATTCAGCACATGCGGAAGCTGGTCCTGGTTGGTGTTGAATATCACGTAGTCCGGATACGCCCACGGCAGCTTTTCCATGTCGTATTCAAGTCCGACAGGTTTTTCGCCGTCGGGTTTCGTGTACCATTGCCCCCGGGCCACGAGCAGGTACTGCGTGTTATCTGCCAGGGGATTGGGATAGCACAGAAAGCACCCGAAGTTGTCGCCGTGGTAGGTGCGGGAGCCGGTGTGGTCGGCAACCATGACGTAATCTTCGCCAACCGTGACGGGAATATCGCCCTTGCGATAAGCCTTTGCGAGCAGCCGGCTGGTCTCTTTGGTACCGAACAGCACAATCCCGTGATTGCGGATGGCGGCATCGGAGATGACATCTTCCGGATACGCGCGGACCGTCTCTCCGTGGGTGGCACCCTCACGAATCATGAAGTCGTTCCAGCCATGAGCGAAATCACGGGCCTCCCGGCGGTGGAGCTCGGTCATCTCCCGTGAGCCCGCGGTCCCGTAAACCACCATGAACGGACGCGTGAAAACTTCCCCGATAGGGCCGGAGATATCGGCTGTTTTGCACACAGAGCTGCTGTCATCCGGCACAGGAACCCAGCCGACCGTCTCGCCATGGTGGTCCTGGAGGGCTTCTACGATGATGGTTCCGTTATCGCCTCCCTCGGGCGGCCCGCTGTAAATGTTGATGCCGTCCGCATAGACCGCCACCTCATCACTGCCGGCTGCCGGTGTTCCGAGCAGGTGAAGACTGAAGCGGCTGACATTCTCGGAGAGGATGGTGATGGTTGAGCCGTCAGCATCGGCGATCAGCGAGGCCGGGAAGCCGAACTGTTTGAAGCCCTCGATGCGGCTGTAATACATGCGCCCGTGTTTCAGGAGGTAGGTGCGGCAGTGGAAGTTTTCAGGATGTCGAAGGCGGTGGCGGCCCTTGAAGAACTGGTAGGCGGCTTTGAGGTCACTGCCGCCTCCATGGCCCTTTTCGTAATTGAGTGTGATGTCCGTATCGTACTTGCCGCGGCTGTCGTACGAAAGGTTCGTCAATGCCGCATGAAGCTGCAGGCCGTTGTCGGGCCAGACGGTGGTATCGCGTCCATCGACAACCGCCTTCACCGCCCCCCAGCGTGCGCGTTCGACCCAGTAGAGCGGGGAGCACGATTCCAAAAGCGGCCTGCGAAACTCCTCGATGGAAGCGCGAGCATCCTTGCGGGCGTACCAGTGGTGGTGCCAGAGGCGGAAATCGGTCCAGCCGTCCACACCGACCGCCGCGGCGAAGATGTAGGGGTGTCTGACACCGTGCCGAAATGCCCCGGTGCCACCCATGGAGGCGCCGGTGATATAGAGCCGGTCGGGGTCCAGGTCGAAGCGGGCGGTGGCATCCCGGACAACCTCCAGCGTCGCGACCTCGCCGATACCCTCGTAAAACTGCGGCCCGCGAGCGTTGAGGTTAATCAGGACCCACCCGTGGGTATGGGCCCACTGTCGCTGCCATTCAGAGAAGCTGGTGCTGACCCGCCAGCCGTAGCCGTGGGTGTGTAATACCGCGGGATAGCCGTCGGCGCCGGGGGATACGCGGGGGACGTACACCCCATAGCCCTGCAATGAGCCGTCAACATCCGACCGGTACCAGACCGTTTGCGGACTCCCGGCCACGACCCCGTTCTGAGTCGCGGACGCGAGGGTGATTGATATGGCTGTATGAAGTATAATGGCAAATACAGTAAGAGGGAACCTGGGCATCCCTTCAGGGCTCCTCGGCGTTTGCAGGTGCAGCAATCTGAAACGAGCAATCTCTCAGCGGCTGTAAATTACATTTTATCATACTCGTCAAAACAGTTGCAGAGCCAGTTGACTAGCCTGATGAATATATGATATGCTTTACTTCCCGAGTGACGTAAAATTCCAAAGAATGACGACGCACGGGGCGCTGTTGCTTGCCCCGGGAGGTGGCTTTTTTGGCAGTCGTAACGATGAAAGAACTGCTGGAGGCCGGAGTACACTTCGGTCACCAGACCCGCCGATGGAACCCGAAGATGAGAGGCTATATATACCACGAACGGAATGGTATATATATCATAGACCTGCACCAGACCCTTCGTTTGATGGACGAAGCGTACGAATTCCTGCGGGACCTGGCCGCTGAGGGCGGAGAGGTGCTGTTCGCATGCACGAAGCGGCAGGGTGCCGAATCCGTCGAGGAGGCCGCTGAGCGGTGCGGAATGCCGTATGTGAACAAGCGCTGGCTGGGCGGAATGCTTACGAACTTCAAGACGATCAAAAAGCGCATCGACTATCTTGATGAGCTTGACCGGCAGGAAGAGGCGGGTGAGTGGGACCGGCTTCCGAAGAAGGAGGCGCTGCTTCTCAGCCGCGAGCGCGACAAGCTCGAACACAACCTCGGCGGCATCCGGGAGATGGATGGCCCCCCTGACGCGCTGTTCATCGTGGATCTCAACCGTGAGCAGATTGCTGCCGCCGAAGCCCAGAAGCTCGGTATTCCCATCGTCGCAATGGTTGATACCAATGTCGATCCCACGGGCATCGACTTCGTTATCCCCTCCAATGATGACGCGATCCGGGCCATTCGACTGTTGACCAACAAAGTCGCTGATGCGATCGTCGAGGGGCAGGAGATGTACCAGCAGGCGCTGACGGAGAAGGCGGCTGCGGCCGAGCAGACTGCCGCGTCAAAGCAGCAGGCGTCGGTCGATACAGAGCAGGCCCCGGAACCTTCCGCCGAGCCCGAACTCGCTCCTGAGGATGCCTTCATCGAAGTTTTCGACGAGGACCTGGAGACAGAAGAGGCGGCCGTGGCCGACGAAGACGCCGACTGACGCCACTGCGCACAGCGGTCCATAGAAGAATGAAATATCCAAGCGGAGAGCGCACTCCGCATTGTTTGTGTGTGCTACCATATGTGATGTTGCGCCCATATCAGACCCTCACGGAGGCAATTCATGGACATTTCAGCCGAAGACGTCAAAAAGCTACGAGAGAAAACCGGGGCAGGCGTCATGGACTGCAAGGCCGCGTTGATGGAATGTGATGGAGATTTCGATGCCGCCATCGACTACCTGCGCCAAAAAGGTATTGAGGTGGCACAGAAGCGCGACAGCAAGACGGCTGCCGAAGGCATTATTGAAGCGTATATACACGGTGGCGGGAAAATCGGCGTGATTGTCGAGATCAACTGCGAGACCGACTTCGCCGCCCGCAGCGAAGATTTTGAAGAGTTTGCCCGCGATATCGCCATGCAGATTGCCGCTATGTCCCCTCGCTGGGTGTCAGCCGAAGACGTGCCCGACAACGCCAGGGAGCGAGAGCGCGAGGTCCTCACCCGGCAGGCCAAAGAGGAGGGCAAACCCGACCACATCATCGAAAAAATGGTCGAGGGACGAATGCGGAAGTTCTACGAGAACAACTGTCTGCTCAATCAGCCTTACATTCGGGATGACAGCATCAGCGTCGAGGAATATCTTAACGAGGTTATGGGTAAGCTCGGCGAGCGCATGGTTATCCGCCGCTTCACCCGCTACCAGGTGGGGGAGGAAACGGAGTGAGCGATGACTTATCCGGCCAGCCACGCTGGAACCGAATTGTGCTGAAGCTCAGTGGTGAGCTTCTTGGAGGCCCCGGGGGCACAGTTGACTGGGAGAACGTTCACCGCATCGGCCGCGAAGTCGCCGACATCTACGAAGCCGGCATCGAGCTGGCAATCGTCGTCGGTGGCGGCAATATCTGGAGAGGCTGGCAGGCCGCGGAGCATGGCATGGACAGGGCCACGGCTGATTACGCGGGAATGGTCGCCACTGTCATTAACTCCCTGTGTCTGCAGGACGTCCTGGAAAGTGAAAACCTCGAAACCCGCGTGCAGACAGCCATCGACATGCGAGAAGTCGCCGAACCGTTTATCCGACGACGCGCCATCCGACACATGGAAAAAGGGCGCGTCGTTATTTTTGCCGCCGGCACCGGGAACCCCTTCTTCACCACCGACACCGCGGCGGTTCTTCGAGCCGTTGAAATAGCCGCACAGGCGATCGTCAAGGGCACGAAAGTTGATGGCGTTTATGATAAAGACCCCGAGAAATACCCCGATGCCCGGCGGTACGACCATCTGGAATACGAGGTCGTGCTCCGCAAGCGGCTGAAGGTGATGGACTCCACTGCCATCTCTTTGAGCATGGATAACGATTTGCCTATACTTGTTTTTGACATCACCCGGCCCAACAATCTCCGAAAAGCACTCTTTGACAGAGGTGTTGGCACTCTGGTGAGTAATACCCCATAAATGGTATCCCACTCAGCCCGGTGTTCAGGAGGGTCCTGACATGGAAATGCGGGAATTGCTAAAGGAAACACGAGACAAGATGGAGCAAAGTCTTGCGGCGGTGCGGAGAGATTTCTCCACCGTTCGCACGGGCCGGGCAAATCCGGCCATACTGGATCAGTTGAAAGTTGATTACTATGGCACCCCCACGCCGCTGAACCAGCTCGCGAACGTCTCCGTCCCCGAAAGCCGTCTTATCGTGATCCAGCCATATGACAAGTCCACCATACCCAACATCGAGAAGGCCGTCATGACCTCCGACATCGATCTCACCCCCAGCAGTGATGGCCAGGTCGTCCGTCTCCCCGTCCCCCAGCTCAGCGAGGAACGGCGTGAGCAGCTCAGCAAGCAGGTTCAGCAAAAAGCCGAGGACGGGCGCATCGCCATCCGCAACATCCGAAGAGAGGCCAACCAGGCTCTCGACGATATGGAGAAGAACCAGGGCGTCTCCGAGGACATCATCAGGCGCGAGAAGGAGACGGTGCAGGATCTGACCGACGACTACATCGAAAAGATTGACGAGGCGCTCGAAAAGAAGATCGAAGAAATCACGGAGATCTAACGGACGGGCCAGCCGGCGGATTACAGCGGTACGGACGGGCGCTTTTGCGAACACTGCAGATTGACGTTAATGCCGGGAGATACAGTATTGGCCATTACTGAGGAAATGAAAAAGCATCTGGCCGGGCTGACGGTGCCCGGGCATGTCGGTATCATCATGGATGGGAACGGCCGCTGGGCTGAAAGGCACGGCCTGTCTCATCTTGAGGGACATGCCGAGGGGCGCAGGGCAACCCGCCGTGTTATCCAGGCGGCCTCGGATTTCGGTATCGACGTCCTGTCGCTGTACGCGTTTTCTACGGAGAACTGGTCACGATCAGACCAGGAGGTCTCCGGGATCATGCATATCATCGAGGGAGCCCTGATGCAGGAGCTGAGCCACCTCCACCGGACCGGTATCCGGGTGTACGCATCCGGGCGTCTGGACCAGCTCCCCGAGTCGCTTCAGCAAACCATCCAGGAGGCCATCGACCTCACCGCCGGGAATACAGACATGAACCTGAACCTGTGCATCAATTACGGCGGTCGGGCGGAGATTGTTGACGCTGCGAGAGCCGTGTGTCGTGATGTTCTTTGTGGCAAGCTTGACGTTGATGACATAGATGATACCGTTTTTTCCGGCTATCTTTACAATCCAGAGCTTCCCGACTTGGACCTGATAATCCGCTCCAGCGGGGAGCTTCGAGTCAGTAATTTTCTGCTGTGGCAGGGCGCGTACTGCGAATTCGTATCACTGGAGACACTGTGGCCTGACTTTGACGCAGAGTATCTGCTTGAAGCGATCAAGGAGTTCTCCGAGCGAAATCGAAGGTTTGGAGGACGCCAGTCGCAGGGACAATAACACTGTAGGGCGTGACATAGCCGGAACCGGGAGGAACCCATTGTGAAAGTTTGGCAACAGATTGGCGTGGCGCTGATATTGATAGCAGGAGCCATTGCGGTCCCGGGGATGCAGGCTCATGCAGCGTCCCTGGTTTTCGTATCACCGTCCGGTGACATCGTCATCAGCGGTGATCTGGACAACAAACCCGCGACCCGCGGCCCCACGATGGATCGCGCCGAAATATCCCTGGGCACACATCCGATCCTCACGATTCGCACACCCGCTGCCGGCTTCACAATCGCCGAACGCGAGCGGATTGTGTATATTCGACTGACTGAAATCATATCGTGCCAGCGAATCACGCCGGACATTTTCAAAATCCGGAAGGTCCGCGGGAAACCGACCCTGTACGTGGGGGACTACCGCTTCATTACGGTGTATCCGCGCGATGCCGCAGCAGCGGGTCTCAGCTCGATGGAACTTGCAGAGAAGTGGCTGGCATCGCTGCGGCGCGTTCTGCCGCAGGTGGCGCCCTATGCTTCAGTTGCTCCTCCGGAGACCTACGAGGTGTCCGTCGGCGGAATGCTTCTTTTCCGCCTGCGTGATACCAACGGCTTCGGTACGCTGACGGCACGGGGCCTCCAGGTTGAGATGAATGTTGCCGACATCCTGGTCGAAGCCGGCAGCAGCGAGGTGGATGTCCGGCAGATTGACGGTGGCTGTGCTGTGTTGGTTAACGGCAAACACATTGTCATGGCAACACCGAAAGATGCAGAGCTCGCTGGACTGGAGAGTGCCAGCGCTCTTGCACAAACCTGGACGGAGCGGCTGCGCAACGCACTTCCGGTCATCAAACCACACTCAGGATCGGGTTAGCGAACCCGTCGGCGAGGTCCGGCATGTGACAATATGGTGCAAACAATGAAGGGGAGCCCTGGAAGCTCCCCTTCTTTTGTTTCAGAGCACCGCCTCGTCCGGCCGATCAGAAATCCCTCAGATTGAAGCGGTAGCTGATGTTTGCAAACAGCGAATCGGGATAGATGCTGTTATTGGCCCGCATATACCCCACCGAAAGATACGTCTTCGGCCCGACCCTGCCCTCAAATGCTGCGTTGGTGGACCATCTGCCGCGACCGACGTGTTCAGCGTGAAAGTCCCATTTGTCGTTAATTTGGTACGAGATGCCCTCGTGCACATACTCATCGTCCAGGACGTCCGACCATCCAAGCATGATCGTAAAATCGCCAAAACGTTTGCCAACGGAGACGTAGCGGCCGTCCTTGACCGTTGCGCCGATATTGACGATCCCCACAGCAACTGCGGGACGGTGGGTGGTTTCGTGCCAGAGCTGCTTTTTGATATTGAACCAGTCACGCTCCCAGCCCACCTTTTCAGGGTTATACTGGATATCCCAGAAAAAGTACCCGTCATCCATGCCCCGGGTGTCCGGAGGGCCGAAGCGGCGATCATATCCCAGCTCCCAGCCATCATCCAACCCGACCTGCAGTCCCAGGCGCCCGTCGTATTCGCGGCCCTCAAAGACCTGGACCCCGTGATACTGAAATTGCACCTCGGCCGTATTTGGGGGCAGAACGCGAGCATTGGGCGCGACAACGCAGTCGGTCGGATACGCAAAGACCGCCGTTGCCACAAAGATGGCTGCGAGGATTGCCGAGAGTTGTATCCGGGAGTCGTTCATGAATAGACACCTCTTTGTCGAGTTATCTTTGATGAAACGTAGCATGACTACCACATTCTCCGGGCTGGGCCGACAATGTGCCGCCGGTCACAGGCCTCCAGTGCTCCTGTCCGCACTCAGTCCCCCGGCGAACGACAGGGGAGGCTGTATTATGAAAAGAAACGACCGGATCCGTACGCCATATCCGGTCCACAACACCAGTCATTCAACGCTGCAGCAGATGAGCGTCACCTGATGCTACCTGCCGTTTCGGCTCAAATGAACCTGTTGCATACTACAGCCATTTTCGACGCCTGAACATGATAATCATGACCAGGCCGATGATCCCCATGATCGCCAACACGACGGGGTAGCCGTAGCGCCACTTCAGCTCCGGCATGTACTCAAAGTTCATGCCGTAAATCCCGGCGATGAAGGTCAACGGGATGAAGATCGTGGCGATGATTGTCAGCACGCTCATCACCGTATTCATCCGGTTGCTGACACTGGACATATACATCTCGAGCATCGAAGACAGCATTTCGCGGTAGGTTTCGGTGGCTTCAATGACCTGAAAGACATGATCGTAGACGTCACGCATGTAGGTCGCGGTCTCGTCATGGATCAGGGGCGAACCGCGGCGCTCCAGTACACTGATCGCCTCACGCAGCGGCCACAACAGTTTTCGCAGCACCAGCATCTGCTGCTTCAGATCGTGTATGTCCGCCAGCATTTCACTATCCGGGTCTTCCACAAGGTCGTATTCAACATCCTCGATGCGCTCCCCGAGCTGCTGCAAAATTACGAAGTAGCCGTCCACGACCGCATCGAGAATGGCGTAGGCGAGGTAGTCAGCTCCCATGGTGCGAATCTTTCCCCGTCCATTGTCGATGCGCTCAACCACGTCCTCAAACACGGACGGGGGATATTCGGCGAAGGTGATGACGGTGTCGCCCGTCAGTACGATACTCACCTGCTGAACCTGGATGTTCTGTTCGCTTTTTATCCAGCCGAGGCTTTTGAGGACCACGAAAAGATAGTCGTCATACTCCTCCACCTTGGGCCGCTGGCGCGTGTTTGCAACGTCTTCTATCACGAGTGGATGCAGGCCGTAATGCTCTCCGATGGCGGTGACTTTCTGCACATCATCCACGCCGGTGACGCTCACCCACGTGACCGTCTCGCTGTCAGCCACCATTTCTGCAGAAAAATCTGGATCACACCTGCACTCGTACCGGTCGGGTCCGTAGGTGTGGACGGTAACAGAGCCCGCCCCGGTGGGAGTATCACCAACGTGGACGACGGCTGCCGGAGCGAGGCCGGAGCTGTCCGCGACTGACTTTAACCGTGGGTGCATCTCAATGCCTCATTCGATGGTGATGTCAACGCCGTATTCCTGCCCCAGCGGAAGCTGGATTGGCGTCCTGCCGTCTTCATCCTGCTGAAGCTCTCTGCCACCGGCGCTGACGGTAAGCTCCTGGTCTTTCTGCGCGGGACCGACGATGACGGTCGTCGGCTGAAAGGAGGTACTGGCGAGCGTGAGGGATGCCTCACCCAGCGACACCCTTCTGCAGAGCGCCTCGATCTCCTCGGGCAGCCCGGGGGCCTCATCCTCGTTCCAGTATTGGAGCAGCGGCTTTTCGCCATTTACGAACCGACGATTTCCGAGGGTGCCCGGATACAGGGTCGTCATCGCATATCCGGCTCCTGCGCTGCGGCCGTGACCGAAGGCGATGGCATTGATGGTGTTGCCGGAACAGCCATGATGGCGCCCCGACTCGAGCCCGGTGTCCAGCGCCAGCTTCAGCCGTGTTGCCGCAAGCTGGAATGCGCGCGTGGCTGCGGTTTCATCCCCGGTGAGCTGATACAGCAGCATCAGCGCGGCCGGGGAGGGGCCGTTGGTCAGCTCAAGTGTCGCCTCAGAGCCCCAGTGCCCCCACTTCGGCGCATCCTTTCTGCGACCCAGCCCCATCGGATGGGGGGATGGCTTGTCATCAAACATCATGAAATAATCTTCGTACACCTTCGGCACGGACAGCGCCTTCTGCAGATCCTTATCGAACTGGCTGTCGCCGGTGACCATTCGGTACCGCCCGAACAGGGGGGCGGCCGGGTCCGCGTAGGCGTCCGCCACCTGCCCCATCATCGCTTGGAGCATCACAGCGACCGTCTCGGCGTACCGGTCTTCACCGGTCAGCTCATATAGGTCCATCAATGTGTCGATACTTCCGGCTGCGGCGTGGCGTTCCAGCGCATCTTCGGTGCTGAGGTCGAGATTCTCAACGAAGGCCTCACTGTAGGTGTCTTCGATCTCGTCGCGGTCATCAATCGGCACAAACGCCGCTGGAATGGTGTCACCGTCGAGGATGTCCTCAACCCAGCGGTCGGCGAAGTCCTGGACGACCTCCAGGTACCGCTCATTGTCGGTTGCGATGTATGTGACCAGCGCAAGCTGGCTGACCTTGAAGTGATCGGCGACATTGTAGTTTTCGGCCTCATCATCTCCGACGACCTCTGTGCCCAGAGACCAGCTTACGAACCGGTGGTTCTCCCAGTCATACCAGTCAGGCACGTCGTCGGCCCAGTTGCCGATATGTTCGGCGGCGTCCTCGAACGCCTCCACAATGCGGTCATTGTCCGGATTCAGGTGCCACATTCGAGCCAGAAAGATCATAAACGCTTCCGGGCCGTGGTGGGCTTCCTGCTCGGGCCAGTAGCCGTCAACGAAGTTTTCGTCTGCCCAGTCCAGGAAGCTGTCCTGAAGGTCGGTAAGAAAATCGAGCACCTCCTCATCGTGGGTCATGCGGTAATACTCGATCCACGACGCCGCAAACGTCCCCTCATCATGCCCACCGTGCCACGGCTCGTCTTCCTGGTTGTTCATCTCGCGATAAATCCAGCGCTCCATCTGCTGACGCAAACAAAGCTGCTGTTCGTACCATGCTTCTGCCATTCAAAGACACTCCTCAGTCAAATGCCCAATCATCCTGCAGAGAACGGCCGCCACGGGCGGTTGAGTTCGTGAAAGATGACCCTGATCTGCGGAAACTCCGCTGCGATGTCGTCTGCCGTCGCGCGCAGTCCGATATTCTCACTGCCGGCATGACCGGCTTCGATAAACGGCACATCACAATCCATCATCATGAACATGGCGTATTCGTCGCTCTCGCCGCCGATGAGGACGTCCGGGTCCAGGGCGAGCACCGATTCGATAAAGGCCGCGTTCAGACTCAGGCCCAGACCACCCCACGGGAGTCCCACACGTTCGGCCGTGCGATCCATATCACCCGTCACCCGGATGACCGCCTCGCCTGCGATCTCTGCCGCACGCTCGGCGAGAGACCGCACGGGCGTTGGGTCAATTTCGTACAGGCGCACGAAGTTCTCCTCAAACGTCGGTTCGGGAAGGCCAAGCTCGCGGGCGAAGTCATCGAGGATGGTGTAGGCGTCCAAAAGCCCGTGGGCGCGAAAGACGGTGATGTCGTTTTTGGCGAGCCGCGACAGGCGGGCCTGGTTGCTCCGCCAGTGCAGACACTGCTCCAGCTCGCCGCGGAATGCATACGGGTATGTCAGCGCCTCGTGGCTGATGATGAGGCTGCAGCCTTCCTGGACAGCCCGGTCAATCGCCTCGACAGTCGCCATCCACGTCACCAGTACGCCGGTCACTTCCGAGGCCGGATCGCCCCACAGGAATATTTCTTCACTGCCGGGACTGCGGTCTGGCACGAGTGCTCCGATGAACTCAGCAATCTCCCGGGCTAACACGACAGATCGCCCCCGGATTTCTCGGCGAAGAGATGGATAAATAGTGACACATGTATTATTCTCTGTCGCGGCGGCTGATTCCTTTATCGGGGCGGCGTCACTCCGCAAAACTGTATTGCACAAAACCGCTTCTATACACTCCAGACGTTGCCACTAAAGCACCTGTGCCACCCCAAAGCCTCTCTGAGATCGTGCTGAGAATCCAGACATATGCACAATGAAAAAGCCCGGACAAACCGGAGCAAAAAGGCCGGTGACGGGACACAGGCACGACGGGAAGAGGGACTCTCGCAGCATTCTCACAAGTTGCGGACAACGCTGTGGCGATTCTCAGAAGATGTCGCCCAGGGCCTCTTCCATTTGGGGGTTGTACAGCCGCATCTGTCCGTCACCCAGGCGTTTTGCCTCCTCGAGGAGTGTCTCCATCATTCGGTCGCGCACCTGCCGGTATGCGGGATCGTAAAAGAGGTTATCCATCTCGGCGGGATCTTCGTCGAGGTGATACAGCTCGCAAAGG
>JAWODS010000185.1:0-7258 GCA_046483205.1 Armatimonadota bacterium
ATTCACGGGGCGGACAGTGATATTGTGCGCTCTCCCGACCCCTTCTGGTCATCCATGGTCGGCGGGTGTGAGGGCTCGGAGCCAACCCGGGAGATTGCGGATGGAGAGGGCCTTCAGATCGCCGGCCTGCAGATTACCGTCATACACACCCCCGGACATTCACCGGGCTCTGTGTGCTTTGCGATGGAGGGCTCGTGCTTCACCGGCGATACACTTTTTGCCGGCAGCATTGGACGCACCGACCTGCCCGGCGCTGACCCACAGGCGATGGAACGGTCCCTGCAGACGCTCATAGAGCAGATACCCGACGAAGCGGAGATACTCCCGGGCCACGGTCCGGCAAGCACCATGGCCGAAGAAAAGGCATCGAATCCCTTTTTGACTGCTATGGGGGGCTGAGACAGGCGCTTTGTCGGTCCGACGGTGCGGTCGCCGTCGGAGAGTCACTGCGATGATCAATGCCCCGAAGGGCGCCGGCCGCGTGAGAAAATAGGGAACTTTCCGGCGGCGGTGTGGGTCAGATGTGTAAATCTGCCAGTATCAGGTTATCCGATGCATAGAATATGAGGGGGTCATCAGATGAAAATGGGTGTACTTGTAGCGCTTCTGCTTGTGCTCTTCGTGGTTTCGGCCACGGCCGCCGCGGATTTGCCGGTCAACCGGGTTGTACTATTCTCTTCGGGTGTGGGCTATTTCCAGCGGGGTGGCGAGATCGAAGGGGACACGACCGTCGAGCTGTCGTTCAATATTGACCAGATCAATGATATGCTGAAATCAATGACCGTCCAGGACCTCGGTGGCGGCAGCGTCGGAGCAGTCACCTACGCCCCCCGGGACCCGCTGAGCCATACGCTGCAGTCGTTCGCGGTTGATGTGCTCAACAATGACACCCTGGCCGAGCTTCTGACAAGCCTCACCGGCGAGAAGGTGACGGTGAGCATTGGCGGTGAGACTCACAGTGGCACCATCGTCGGCGTCGAGAGCCGCCCGACCGCCGAGGGCGAGGTTGTCGTGGATGTCCAGGTCCTCAATCTCCTGACCGATGGAGGCGTCACACAGCTTCCCATCCCCTCCATGAAGTCCATTTCACTGGCCGAAGAAACGCTTTCCGCCGATATGCACAAGGCACTGTCGGCCATTGCCGACGCCCGTGACAAAGACAAGAAGGGTGTATCCATCGCCTTCCACGGTGACAAAAAGCGTGAGGTACGTGTGGGCTATCTCCTGGGCACACCGGTGTGGAAGACCTCCTACCGCCTTCTGGTGGATGACGAAAAAAGCTACCTGCAGGGATGGGCGATTGTCGAAAACACGACCGACAGCGACTGGGACGACGTAAGTCTGTCGCTGATTTCCGGCCAGCCCATCAGCTTCATCTCCGACCTCTACCAGCCGCTGTACGTGGATCGGCCGGTGATCAGACCGCAGGTAGCCCGGCAGATGGGGCCGCAGGTTTACGGCGGCGCGGTGGAAGAGGCTGAAGAAGACATGGCGGTAAGCCGGGAAGCTGAAGCAGGGCGCGGTCCTCAGGGACCAAAAGGCGCGCCTCCTCCCCCAAGAGCAATGATGAAAGCGGCTTCCGAGGGTGCGGAGCCTGCACCCGCTATGGACATGGCCTTCCGCGGTGGAGGTGTACAGGCACAGGCCCAGGGCGAGAAGGTCGGCGAGCTGTTTCAATACGCCATTGACCAGCCCGTGACCATCCCCCGGCAGCGGTCGGCGATGATCCCGATTGTCAACCAGGATATCGAGGGCACCAAGGTCTCCATCTACAACGCAGATGTCAACAGGGATCATCCGCTGAACGGTCTACGGCTGAAAAACTCGACCAAGCTGCACCTGATGTGTGGCCCGATCACGGTGTTTGAGGACAACGTGTATGCCGGTGACGCCATGATCGAGGACCTCCCGCCCGGTGACAAACGCCTGGTGTCGTATGCGGTTGACCTCGCCGTGCGCGTTGATCCCGAAAGCAACAGCCGTTCGGCCAGCAGGCGCGTGGCCATGAAGATCGTCAACGGCGTCATGCACACCTCGCAGAAGTATCACCAGGAAAGCATCTATACGATTAAGAACACGGCCTCCGAAGCCCGGACCGTTGTGATCGAACATGATATCCGCAGCGGCTGGAACCTGGTGGAGCCGAAAGAGGCCGATGAGAAGACCGCCGACCTGTACCGGTTTGATGTCGAGGTCAAAGCCGGGGAGACGGCAAAGTTCACCGTCCTCGAAGAGCGCCCGATCAGCGACACCGTGGCGCTCGTGCAGGCCAGTGTTGACCAGATTGATATGCTGATCTCGGACGTTGAGATAAGCGACAAAATGAAAGACGCGCTGCAGAAGATCAAGGGACTGCAGGGCAGGATCGCGGATTTGCAGGACCAGATCGATGACCGCAAAGAGCGGCTCGAAGAGATCAACAGTGAGCAGGAGAGGATCCGCCAGAACATGGCGGAGCTTTCTCACGACAGCGACCTGTACCAGACCTACGTCAAGAAGCTCACCGACCAGGAGAAGGAGTTCGAGACGCTGCAGGGCGAAATCAACGGCCTCGAAAAGCAGCTTCGTGATGTCCGCAGCGAGCTGCGCGATTACGTTGACGGCCTGAGTATCGAGTGACAGAGCCGCCGGTCGCACACATGAGAACAAATGGGGACCGTGATCCGACGGTCCCCGTTTTCATTGCAGCGGCCGTGAAGGAAAGTGCTTCTTTGGAAACGAAATGGTGACTGCTATGAGCCACAGGGAATCACGGGCCAGAATCCATAACAAAATACGGCTTCAGCGGCTCCTGATAATGACGCTGCTGGTGCTGTTGGCCAGTTGCAGTGCGGCGGAGACGGTTTCGCTTCTGAAGGGCCGCTGTGAGGTACCCCTGCCGGACGGCTGGCGGGTGGAAAGCACCTACGGCGACAGTGGCGCTGTTTTGATGCCGCCGGACCCGCGTGCCTGGCCGGTTGAAGTGGCTGTGTGGCCCGCGCCGGAGGGAGCCGAAGAAAGTCCCGAAGCCGCCGCCGATGCGCATGAGGCGATGCTTCGCCGAGAGCATCCCTACGCCCGCACTGATCTCGCCGAGTTCGCCACCTCCAGCGGCATCTCCGGTCTGCTTGTCACGGGCGAAATCACCGTCGAACACGAAAAAGCGGTGGCCAGTGTTTTCTGCGTCTTCGCCCACGCCGGGCGGTACTACGTCGTGGGCACGTTCGCGCTGGCGGGGCACGAGGAGCAGGTCACCGAGCGGTATCTCCGGCCCGTCGCCTCACAACTGCAGATAAACAACGCTTCAACCCGCGATGAGCCGAACGAGACTGAGGACGAAAAACCCCTGCCGGAGGCTTTCGAAACAGACACGCCGGTGGAGGGCACTGATGCGTTGGAGGCCGGCGACCCCGGGGCAGACGTCGGCGAAGCTCCGGCGGTCGGGGAAACGGTGTCACCGATCACCCCCATGTACGACTCGACTGCCGCATCACCGCTGCCCGAGCATGCCTCGGCGGAGAATCTTTTCGACATGTCGGCTGACGGTATCCGGCTTCGCGGGCCGGCGGAGTGGACGATCGAGGCCTCCAACGGTCGCTGGACGGTTCATCCCGAGGGTATGGAGAAGAACACGCTCGGGATCCTGGTTTGGCCGCTGGAGGCCCTCCGGTCAGATATGACGGGGTCAGAAATTGCTCGAAAAGCGCTGAAGCACTGGGAGCTGACGGCCGGGTATGATCTGAATGTGCGTCCGAACGGGCAGTCGGAGGCGATCATTTCAGGGACAGGTCTCAGTCCCGGCGGTCCTCTGTTGGTTTTGGGAAATTGCACGGTTCACGACGATCACGCACTTGTAACGGCCATGTACGTGAGCCCGGACCGCTCCGCAACCGACTGGCCGATGCTTGCGGAAATGCTGAGCAGCGTTCAGGTCGAAGCGATCACGTTTAAGGAACCGAGGTATGCACCCGAAACGTATGAATGGTCGCTGCCGGGAGTGCCTGAAGTGACCTTTCACGTCCCCGAGGGCTGGAAGATCCGGGGGAGCCTGGACACCGGCAGCGGGGTCAACAGCATCAGCATCGAGGCTGTCAGCTCGAGTTCACCACGCAGCTACATCACCTATATGCAGCCGGTGCTGCCGCTGTTCAAAGGCCTTTCACAGCTTCTGATAGGGCTGGGATATAGCGAGGGCGACCGGTACCAGGCGGCCGACGGCGGGACGTACACGCTGCTGTCACGGTCGGACCCCGAACAGTTTATTGCAGGGTATTGGAACCGCAAAAGCAGGATCTCGCTCATGGCGCCCGAGGTGGTGGAAGCCCATGACAGCACCCTGGCACGCGATCTCATCACCTCCGCCGACGCCGAGGGGGTACAGATGATCCTGCAGGGAGACTCCAGCGTGGGGCCGCGCCACCACCATTACATGGCTGCGACAGGCACTGCCAGCACAGGGGATACCATGACGTGGCAGGCTGCGGTTATCGAGGCGGCCGGACCCTCGGACAACCAGGCCGAGGCACTGGCGGCTGCACGCACGATCGTGGGAAATGCGGAGATACAAACCAGCGGCACCTCCGAGCAGATCGCGGCCGGCATCCTGCTTCGGCGCGCAAAAAGAGCGGTATCAGTATTCCCGGAGCTGAGCGAGCCACCGATACCCGGTCTCGCCTCGGTGCTGGCCCATGAAAACACAGAGGGGACATCCAGGTGGGAGCCAGCAGCCGGCCGGGCGGATATCTGGCAGCAGATCGCCGCGGCACATGCTGGATCAAACAGCGCCGAAAACCTCCTGCCGGAGCTAACGTTGCTCACAGACAGAACGGAACACAGCGACTCACGCCCATAACGATAAGGAGTGATGGGTATGGCCAAGAAAAAGCTGGTCACCTGCGAGCACTGCAACGGCACAAAGACGTGCACGGTCAGCGGCGGACGAAGTTGCAAGACCTGCCTGAAGGCTGCGGGCCGAAGTATTCACCAGTGGGCGACGGTCCGCTGCTCGTATTGCGGTGGCATCGGGAAAGTGTGGGTGGATGTTGAGGAGGATGAAGAAACGTCAGATGAAGCGTCCGAGGGACAGGCGCCTGAAGAGCAGTAGAGCGCTGCAACCGACGATTTTTTTTGAAACTTTCAATGCGCGTGCGTGTCATACTCTATTGACTGCGCACGGGTAAAGTGCTACAGTCAATAGTTGAAAAATCACGTATCGCTTCATTTCCTTTGACAGTGCCATAAGCCCAATCCCGGCAAAGAAGGGAGGGACCTCCTGCCAGGTTTATGGAGTGCCGCTGTCAGGGCCGCAGTAAAAGCCGTGTCGTCCCGGAGTCCACGCACAGAGGAAACTAAGGAAACTCTGTACACAAAGGCTCCTCCGACGACGGGTGAATTGCTGCGGAAAACGCTCCAAGCGCATTATCAGACGCTGGAGCAGCCGCACAAGTTACATACCCCAAGGAGGGTAAAACCATGAAGAAGCTCTTAGTAGTAGTAGTTGTAGCAATGCTGGTGGCCCCGTGCCTCGCGCAGGGCAATCCGGCGCAGACGGTTCCATTTGACCACTGGGCGTATGATGCGGTCCAGGAACTCGTCGATAACGGTGTTATCATTGGTTACCCCGATGGTACATTCAAGGGCGACCGGGCGATGACCCGCTACGAGTTCGCTGCCGCAATCTCTCGCCTGCTGGACAAAATCAGCAATGGCGACGAGACGATCATCAAAGGCCAGCAGGGCCCGCAGGGTGAGCAGGGTCCTCAGGGCCCCGCAGGCCCGCAGGGTCCCGCAGGTCCTGAAGGCCCCCGTGGCCCCGCCGGACCGGCCGCTGATGTCGATGAGGCCCAGGTAGCCACGATCGTCAACAAGCTGGTTGACGAGTTCAAAGACGAGCTTGCCGACCTGCAGCAGGATGTCGATTACCTGCAGGACGACATGTACGACCTGTCCGACCGCGTCACCTATATCGAAGAGGCCATGAAAGGCCCGAAGGTGTTCGGTTGGATGGACTATCGTATCGGCATGGTCGGCTGGGAACTCGACTTTGACCGTGACTTTGACAACATGACGGCTCTGGCCGGCATCGAAGGTCAGATCACCGACGAGGTCGCAGGTCGCATCGCGCTGAAAGTCCGCGATAGCTGTGACCCGTACGGAATGGTTGATCTGCCCGGTGCAGCACCCGGGTCCATACCCCTCGTCGATGGTAACGAAGCCGAGGAAATCTGGCTGGATGAAGCGTTCATCACCTTCAGCCGTGACAGTTTCCCCCGTGGCACACATACCATCGGCCGGCAGTTCGTCAAGTACGGCCAGGGTCTGCTCGTTGACAACCAGCGGCAGAGCATCCAGGGTTGGCGCACGACCACAAACGACGTCTTCGGCACAAGCATCGACTTTGATGTCTTTGCCGGTGGCGCCAACTACGACTGGACACCGACGTGGACACAGGATGGCGACAGTGACGGCTATGTTGCAGCTCGCTTGAGCTATGACACCAGCCGTGGTGCCCTCGGTGTCAACTATCTGGGCACCGGGTTCGACGAGGAGAAGGGCTTCAGTGTTGATTACACTGGCTCGATCTTCGGTCGCGCTCTGGCACTCGAAGCCGCCACACTGACGCAGCAGGCCACCGGTGTGGATAATATGAGCGGTGACTGTGGCGCTGTCAAAGACGCTGGTGCCTATATGGCCAACCTTGAACTCTTCAAGGGCGGCAACTGGGCTCTCAACGGGTACTATTCACGATCTGACGCGACCTACAATCCGTATTACTCAGTCGTGAACCCGTACTACGAGACCTATGCATCCAATGCAGGCGCCTGGCCCAACGACAACGTGGCAGGCATCCCGTGGGAACGCTGGCTGCGCAATCCGCTGGCCATGCCCAACCTCGAAGTCCTCGGTGGCACACTGGACATCACGCTGGGCTCCACGCCCTTCACACTGTCCTACTATGACCTCGATGCGGTAAGCGAAGTCTGCGAAGCCGGCGGGCGTGGCAGCTGGTGGAACTCGAACCCGTATTATTACGAGGGGAATTTCCCGGGTGTTGCTACCAACTCCTGGACGAAGCCTCCGTATGACACACTGTACGGGATCTCGACGACACAGGAGCTTGCCGACGGTGTAAACGCTACATTCACCTACGCCCGGCAGGATGCCGCACTCAGCCAGTGGGAAGACCTTGAGATGGCGCAGGCAGCCATCCAGATCGGTTTCTAACAAAACCGGTTAAATGACGCAATCAAGGGCCTCACACCGTGTGAGGCCCTTTTTT
>JAWODS010000225.1:0-11652 GCA_046483205.1 Armatimonadota bacterium
GGGGATGGGTGGAGATGCGCCAGACCTCGTGGACCTCTGAAAGCTTTACTGGCTCTTTTTCATCCAGCAGTCTCCCTGCCGCCTCCAGGCGGAGATCGGGAGAGGCCTCTGTGTCCTCCCAGGCGCTTCGTAATGCCTGCAGCATGGTTTCGCGGTCGCCCATCCCGGCAGCCAACTCCGACGCCTCGAGCAGGTCCCTGCCTCCCATTTCTCCCCATGGGAGGCGACGAAACTCCTGCAGCGCCCACGGTCTATAGCCGCAGGTCAGGGCGAGCCGGCTGATGGCGATGCGGGCAGTGGGAAAGTCACCGTCGGCCAGACGGAGCGCCATCTGCCACTGCAAGAGCGCCTCCCTGATGTCTCCGGACTTTTCGGCGGCTTTTGCGACTCGCACACGGAGGTGGGGGTCATCGGGATCGGTGGCGGCCAGGCGCATCAGAAGCGGCACCGCCCGGCCGGGAAGATTCGCTCGCAGGGCGGCGTCTGCGGCGGCCTGCAGGATCTCGGGCGTCGGATTCATCTGCACCAGCCGGCGGTACTGCTCAAAGGCTTCCGTTGGTTTGCCCGCCTGGAAATAGGCGCCCGCCAGAAGCTCGATGGTGTCAGGTTTGGGAGAGAGCCTGACCGCCGCCGACAGTGCCTCTATGGCGCTGTCCATGTTTCCGAGTGCTGCGTGGGCGATGCCGGCCGCACGATGGACATCCGCGCGATCCACACCATCTTCGAGCAGCTTCTTATACAGCTTCAGCGCATCCTCCCATGCCGCGTAGTCCATGTATGCCTGCAGCAGTTCGACGCGCTGATCGGTGCTGAGCTTCCCGAGCTCTTCGAGCGCCCGAAAGGTCTCGCGCTGTTCGAGCGTCAGACCCAGTTTGCCGTAAATCTCGGCCAAAAGCAGGAGGGCCTTTGGGTCTTCTGGGTGCCGGTCAATGTACTTCGTGAGGGCTGATTCTGCCTGGAGATAGCTTTCGGCGTCGGCGAGGGCGTTGACCATCTCGAAAAAGAGGGCGCGGTCGTCGGGTTTGGCAGCAGTCGCACGGCGGTACCAGTAAGCGGCTTCGGGGATATTGCCGAGCTTCTTTTCGCTGCGCGCCAGCGCCACCAGAAGCGGCGCATAATCCATATTGCGGATGGCACCAGTGTAATACGTGTCACGGGCTTTGTTCGTCTGGTCCGTCTGTTCATAGGCTTTCCCGAGGCGGTACCACGCCTGCGCTGCCGACACTCCTCCGGCAGTAGCCTTCTCCAGATGCTGAATCGCCTGGTGCCAGTTCTCCCGGGAAAAGTGGACGTAGCCCAAAAGAGCCGCCACGGAGGGGTCACCGGGTTTCAGGGAGTTCGCTTTTGTGAGTGCTTCGGCAGCCCCGTCCAACTCGCCCTGCCTGTAGCGGGCTTCACCGAGAAGAAGGTGGGCTCTGAAGCTTGTGGGCTTCTGCAGGACGATATTTGAGAGGATGATTTCAGCCTGCCTGCATTTGCCGGCCTGAAGCAACTCTTCGGCACGGTCGAGAAGCTGGGCCCGGACCGGATGGGCGCACACAGCGACCACGACGATGACCGCCGCAACCGTCCGGATTGCCCATTGCATTCGCAAAGCCTCACACTGCCGCTTCATCGGCTGCAGAGCGCATCACCCGCCGTAGGCCTTGTCGGGGTCGAAAACCTTCTCTTCGACAACTTTCCATTCACCGTCTTCGTATTTGCGGAAGAAGCATGAAAAATAGCCCAGGTGACATGCAGCGACATTTTGCTTTATGCCCACCAGAAGAGCGTCACCGTCGCAGTCGAGGCGGATCCACTGCAACTGCTGGGTATGTCCGGAGCTCTGGCCCTTAACCCAGAAGTCCTGTCGCGACCGGCTCCAGTAGGTGACCTCGCCGGTCTCCAGCGTCCTGCGAACGGCCTCCTCGTTCATATACGCAAGCATCACAATTTTCTGTTCATCAACATCAAATGCGATGGCCGGGATAAGGCCCTTTTCGTTAAATTTAAGTTCACTGAGATCCATGGTCTGTTCTCCAATCTGTCGAATGGTCAGCCTGCGATTTCGATGGCCTCGTCGAGCTTAATGGTGCCCTCGTACAGCGCGCGGCCGATGATCATGCCGGTGACACCCAGTGGCTCCAGGTCCCGCACCGCCTTCACATCATCCAGCGAGCTGATGCCCCCGGAGGCGATAACCGGTGTTTTCACGGCCTGTGCAAACTGCCTGGTGCTGGCGATATTCGGGCCTTCCATCATGCCGTCGGTGGCGATGTCGGTGAAGATGAACTTGGCGGCACCGACAGAATCAAGCTGACGGGCCAACTCGACGGCCTCAACGCGGCTTTCCTCGACCCATCCCGCCACGGCGACATATCCGTCCCTTGCATCAATGCCGACGATGACGCTTCCGGGATAGTCACTGATGGCGGCCTCCACCGCAGCCCGGTCTTTGAGCGCGGAGGTCCCCATGATCGCCCAGCGGACGCCGATATCCAGAACCCGGCCGACGTCTTCGGGAGTGCGCAGGCCACCGCCCAGCTCGACGGGAATATCCACCGCCCGGCAGATCCGCTCAATCGCCTCGATGTTCTGCGACTGGCCCGACATGGCGCCGTCGAGGTCAACGACGTGCAGGATCGTGGCTCCAAGCTCCTGCCATCGTTTCGCGAATTCCGCCGGATTGTCTGAATAAACGGTTTTCTTTTCTATATCGCCGCGCTTCAGGCGGACGCATTGGCCGTCGGACAGGTCAATTGCGGGAATAATGTCCATCGTCTGCTCCCTGGTCTTTCACGGGCGGCGCAGCGAACCGCAGCCGTCCGTCGAATGGATGGTGACACAAGGCCCGGCAGTCACCAGTATTGTGACCGCCGGGCATGTTATTCGCTGGCGTGTATGATGCTACAACGTGCCCTTAGTGGAGGGGAGGTCGTCCTCTCGCCTCGGGTCAATGGATGTCGCCTGGTCAAGGGCGCGCCCGAATGCCTTGAAGGCGGCCTCGATGATGTGGTGGGTGTTGTGGCCGTAGTTTTTATATACGTGCAGGGTCATCAGGGCGTTGGAGGCCACGGCACGGAAGAACTCGGTCACAAGCTCTGTGTCGAAGGTTCCCACCCTGGATGCCTGCAGGTCAATATCGCAATTGGTAAAAGGTCGCCCGCTGAGATCCAGTGCGACCGTCACAAGCGCCTCATCCATCGGGCACATGAATGATCCGTAGCGGACGATGCCCCGCTTGTCACCCACAGCCTCCGCCAGGGCCTGTCCGAGGCAGATGCCCACATCCTCGACGGTGTGGTGATCATCAACCTCGTAGTCTCCGGATGCCTCGACGCTCAGGTCAAACATCCCGTGCTTGGCGATATGGGTCAGCATGTGATCGAGAAAGCCGACCCCGGTTTCTAGCTCTGCGCTGCCCGATCCATCGAGGTCGAGGCTCAGGGATATTTGTGTCTCTTTGGTTTCACGATTGATCGTTGCTGTTCGGTCTGCCATTAGTTGTCGCCTTCTTCCATTTCCCGCAGGCGGTATTCGACCGACCGTGCGTGCGCGTCGAGCCCTTCGGCCTCTGCGAGGCGCTGAACGTCCGGGCCAAGGCGTCTCAGACCGCGGTCGGTTGCGTATATCAACGATGATTTTGTCAAAAAGTCTTCCGCAGACAGTGCCGACGAGAACCGGGCCGTGCGGTTGGTAGGCAGGACGTGGCTCGGACCGGCGGCATAATCGCCCAGCGGCACCGTCGAGCCCTCTCCAAGAAAGATGCAGCCGGCGTGCTCTATCTCCTGCAGCAGAGTCATCGGCTCGCGCACCACCAGCTGCAGGTGCTCGGGGGCGATGCGGTTGGATATTTCCGCTGTGTGCTGCAGATTTTGTGCGATGATGACCGCGCCGTGCTCCACCAGCGACTGCGTGAGCAGCTCCTGCCGGGGCAGTGTTGCCGCCTGGTTGTGCGCTTCCTCACGCACCTGCCAGGCGAAATCTTCGTCATCGGTGATCAGTATCGCCATATTGTCGCCGCTGTGTTCGGCCTGGGTGAGCAGATCCGCTGCAGCCAGGCGTACAGAACCGGAGCCGTCTGCGATGATGACGGATTCCGACGGTCCGGGCAGCGCCTCGATGTTGACATGGCCGAAAACTATCTTTTTGGCCGTGATGACGTACGGGTTGCCCGGCCCGACGATCATATCAACCGGCTCGACCGTGGCTGTGCCATAGGCCAGTGCCGCGATGGCCTGGGCTCCGCCGACGCGGTAGAACTCCTCGACACCACATTCGGCCGCGGCCACGGCCATGGTGGGATGGACGCTGCCGTCGGGTCTTGGGGGACTGGCGATCACGATCCTGGGTACTCCCGCGGCCTTCGCCGGCATCGCCGTCATGCAGATGGAGGATGGCAGTGGCGCGGTTCCGGCGGGAATGTAGGCCCCCGCCGAGGCCACCGGGCGGATGCGCTGGCCCAGAAAGACGCCGTCGAAATCGTCAAGCCACGAGTTGTGCAAAAGACGCTGCTGGTATTTCAGGACATTCTCGCGAGCCCGGCGGAATGCGCCAATCCACTCCGGGGGTACCCGGTCATACGCTTCTTCGATCTCTTCAGCTCTCACCAGCAGATTTTCGGCGGAGAAATTCTCGCAGTCGAACTGGCGGGTGTATTCCACCAGCGCCCCGTCACCGTATTCCTGCACGCGGCTGATGATCTCCCGAGTTGCCTCTTCGACCTCCAGGCCGAAATCTGCGACGGACCTCGCGCAGAGACTTTCCAGCTCGCGGCTGGATCCCCCGGCGGCGTCAATTATGCGCATCATGCCGGACACAATAATCCCTCACATACATACAGGGGTGCGGGCAGGCTGGTATAAGTATAGAGATGGGACGGGAGTTTGGCAAGAACCGCCACCGCCTGGAGGGCGGCCATCCGCCGCAATGCCGCAGCTTTTACCACACGGCGGTGACTCCGGGAATTTGTCGGCTGCTGGCACTGAGCCGCTGGTTGCACCTGACGCGGTATCTGTCGCCGAGACGGACGTGTCGGGAGGTCCCATTATCCCGGATTTTCAGGATAACCGGCTGAGGTCCCCCGGTCGCCGACAGAAGCTCGCGCAGGCTTGGCAGCGTCCTGCCGTTCATACGAGAGCAGTCGATTTCGATATGCACAGCGGGAGGTTCCGGCGGATTTCTCAGGGCTTCTTCGCGTTGCGCCTTCCGCTCTCTCGCCTCCTGGGCCTCCCTGCGCCGCTTGTCAGAAAGCGCCCGGGCCCCCTCGAGGGGACGGACGGTATCTGCGAGCAGTCCCGGTTCGATGGGCCCATCGCCCGCGCCGGTGTTATTCTCCCGCCGCTGGATTTTCCCGTCAACGAGAACGATATTTCCGTGCTCGATGCAATCCTTGCACTTGTCGTAGCGGTTTGCGAAGATCGTAACCTCACACTTGCCCGAAATCCCCTGCAGCGTCATGAACATCATCAGGCCGTTGGCGGAGTTATGCGGGGTGGTGTCTGCGACAATACCGCCGACCCGAAGCTTCGTCTCGTCGGGATACTGGTCGATCTCTTCCAGCGGGCAGTGGCAGCATTCGGCGAGATGCTCCTCGGCGCGAATGAGTGGGTGATCGGAGACGTAAAGACCGAGGAATTCGCGCTCCATTTGCAGCTTTTCTTCGTCCTCGAATGGCTGCACGGCCGGGAGGGTGTCGGAGACCGCTTCTTCCTCCTCGAAGCTGTCGAACAGGGAGTTCTGGCCGACAAGCCTGTCCTGGCGGTATTTCTGGCCGGCCGCGTGAGCCTGTTCGTGAATTTTTAGCAGGGCCTTTCTTTCGCCAAATTCGTCAAGCGCCCCGGCCTTGACAAGAGTTTTGAGCTGCGATTTTGTGAGGTCGCTGCTTTCCAGCCGCCGGCAGAGGTCGTTGATGCCGCTGTAAGGGCCGTTTTCGCCTCGCTCCTGGACGATTGTCCGGGCGGAGCTGATCCCGAAGCCCTTGATCGCCGCCAGGCCGAACACAACCGCTCCATCCTTGACAGAAAAGCTGACATCGGAGCGGTTCACCGAGGGCGGCTCGACGGGAAGCTTCATCCGCCGGCATTCGTTGATGTATTTGGCGATATCGTCGGTGTCATCCATCACCGTCGAAAGCTGGGCGGCGAGGAACTCCGCCGGGTAATTCGCCTTCAGATACGCCGTCCAGTACGCAACCAGGCCGTATGCGGCGCTGTGTGACTTGTTAAAGCCGTAGCGGGAGAATGTCTCCATGCGGGTGAAGATCGCCTGGGCCACGCTGCGGTCTATGCCGTTTTCCACGCAGCCCTCGATGAACAGGGGCTTCATCTTCTGCATCTTTTCCCGCTGCTTTTTGGCCATCGCCCGCATGATGATTTCTGCCTGGGGCATTGAGAAGCCGGCGAGCCTGGAAGCCACCTGCATGACCTGCTCCTGGTAGAGGATAACGCCGTAGGTCTCCTTCAGGATCGGCTCCAGCTTCGGGTGAAGGTAGTTGATCTCTTCACCGTGGCGGCCGGCACAGAACTCGTCGGCCGAATCCATCGGCCCGGGTCTATACAGCGCCACCAGCGGCACGATATGGCTGAAGCTTTCCGGCTGAAGCTTCCGGAGGAGATTCTGCATCCCCTCGCTTTCGAGCTGAAATACCGCCAGTGTCTCCCCGTTTTGCAGAAGCTCGAACGCCTTCGGATCATCCCGCGGAATATCGAGAATATCGATTTCTACCCCGTGGTTTTTGCGCACCATGTCGATGGTGCGGCGGATGATCGTGAGGGTCTTCAGCCCCAGAAAGTCCATCTTCACGAGGCCGCAGGCTTCCACATCGTCCATCGAATACTGCGTGGTTATAGTCCCCTTAGATGCACACAGCGGGACCACGTCGGTAATCGGCCTGTCGGAGATGACCACCGCCGCGGCGTGCACCGAGCAGTGGCGCGTCAGGCCCTCGACACCCCGGGCGTATTCGATGAGCTCTGCGATCTGATCGTTGTCGCCGTCGATCATTTTCTGCAGCTCAGGGGACTGCTCGACGGCCTCGTCGAGACTGGCGCCCTGGGGAATGGCGTTGGCGATGGCGTTGATCTGTTCCTGCTGAAGCCCCATCACGCGGCCCACATCACGCACGGCTGCCTTGGCGCCCAGCCGGGAAAAGGTGACCACCTGTGCGCAGTGGTCCTCACCGTAGCGCTCCCTGACGTATTGGATGATGTCCTCGCGGCGATCATCCGGGAAATCGAGGTCAATATCCGGCGGGCTGGCTCGTTCCGGGTTCAACATGCGCTCGAAAATGAGATCCTGCTCGAGGGGGTCAACTTCAGAGATACCCAGCAGGTATGAAACGATACTCCCCGTCGCCGAACCCCGCCCCGGCCCCACGAGAATGTCGCGGTCCTTCGCCTCACGGATGAAATCTCCGACGATCAGGAAATAGCCGGAGTACTCCATCTGTTCGATAATATCAAGCTCGTAGTCAAGACGCTCCTGCACGTCCTGGCGGTGCTCGCCGTAGCGCTCCTCGATGTTATCCTCGCAAAGCTTCCGAAGGTAGCTTTCGAGGGTGTGGTCTTCCGGAGTGGGGAAGTGGGGGAGGTTGAGATCGCCCAGTTCCAGGTCCACGTTGCAGCGGTCGGCCACGACGCGGGTGTTGCGGATGGCTTCCGGATGGTCCCGGAAAAGCTCGGCCATTTCCTCCTGTGACTTCAGGTAAAACTCATCACCGGGAAACCGCATCCGGTCCTCTTCATCCAGCTTCGAATCCGTCCCGATACACAGAAGAACATCATGGATTTTGGCATCTTCACGGTTGACGTAATGCAGGTCATTGGTTGCCAGCAGCGGAGCGTCCATATCCCGGGCCATCTCAACAAGCACCGGGTTGACCTTCTGCTGCTCTTCGATGCCGTGATCCTGCAGCTCCAGGTAGGCATTCTCCGTGCCGAAAATTTCCTGGAGTTGCCCGAAATACTGGCGCGCGCTCTGCTCGTCTTCGTGGAGTATCTTCTGGGGCACCGCACCCTGCAGGCAGGCTGTGGCGGCGATGATGCCGTCGGAGTACTCCGCCAGCAGCTCGAAATCCGCCCGGGGTTTGTAATAAAAGCCGTTGAGGTGAGCGTCGGTGACGATCTTGATGAGGTTGGTGTAGCCCTCGTTGGTGGCGGCCAAAAGCAGGAGGTGATATGAATCCTGCCGGCCCCTGGTGTGTTCGAAGCGGCTGCCGGGGGCCATATAGACTTCGCAACCGATGATCGGTTTGATGCCCCGGTCGAGGCATTCCTGGTAAAAGCTGATGGCGCCGTACATGACGCCGTGGTCGGTGATGGCCAGCGAATCCATCCCGAGCTCGACAGCGCGATCGACGAGATCAGGGATGCGAGCGCCACCGTCCAGCAGGCTGTACTCCGTATGGTTATGCAGGTGACAGAACTCGCCTGGCTGCATTATTCACTCCAGAGCATATATTGAAATCTGCGGTGGTTTATCTGTAGGTCTGACTCGGCGTAGGTGCTGCACGCTCGGTTTCTGCGGGCGGGGAACTGCCCTCGGGCTCCTGCGCATCCTCTGCGGCCGGTGCCGGCTGCCGCTCGGCCTCCGGAGGCTGCAGGGTCTCATCGGCGTCTTCCGTGGTTTGCGGTTGTGACGTCTCCTCCGGCGCGGCTTGGTCAGCGGTTTCGGATGCAGCGGCCGGTTTTGCCGTCTTTTCGTCCACTCCTGCGATCCCGCAAAGCTTTTTGAGGGTTGATTCCACCACGGAAAGCTCGGCTGCAACCACCGGCTCCGCCTGTCGGTTGAATGCTTCTTCAGCACCCTTCGCCGCGGCGAGGGCCTGGCGCAGCATGCGGTTCACTTTGTGACTGGTGACCTGCTGCTGAATCTCGATAATCTTCATACGGGCAGTGGGAATATTGCCGGTATCGAGGCTTTCCTTAACCGATTCCAGCTTCGTCAGCACCGGCGGAACGAGATCGGCCGGTGTAACACCCATCGCGCTTTCTATCGCCGCCATGACCTCCCGGGAGGCCACAGAAATGGCTTCCTCGCTCGGCTGGCCTTCCCCGAGCTGACAGCGGGCGCGCTCGAGATGCCTGACAATGACACTGGCGGGAAGCTCTGCATAGGCGACCGTCAGCACGAAACGGAGCCGGTGCAGCAGTGACGCCTGCTTCTCGCCGTCTTTGGCCTGGGCGGCGGCGTCAGCGAGGGCCCGGGCGACTGTGACATCCTGGATGACCGGATGCGGCCTGCCCTTCTGATCAGCCTTCTGCTGCTCGCTGAGCGTATGTAAAACGGACTGCATCTCCTGCCCGCTTTTTTTCTGGTAATCGTGGATCTCTCGCAACATCTGCATCTGCTCGCGAGACATCTGGGGTTCCTGGGCCTGGGATGTTTTATCCTGCTGGTCCAGGTCTGAAACTTTCGTCTGAGTGCATCCAGTCAATAGCAGGACCGAAAATGCGACGAGGGTGGCGATCCGTAGGAAGGTCTTCACCGGTGCGTCCCCCTTTTCATGGTTGCTTCTGGTGGCTCGCAGACGCCGATGGTGCAGCGTCATTATACGGCAACTCCCGCAGTCTTTGCAACCGGGCGAAAGGGCGCGCGAGCGGGCGGATGAACTTCCTTTTGAGGTCGTGCGGCAACGGTCGGTGACCTGCGGGCACATCCCACCGGAGTCTCTCCTCCACGGGCCGGAAAGTCATTTGTGAGTCGCTGTTGACACCTGTGCAAGACAAAAGCCCGCTGCATATCACAGCGGGCTTCGGGGTCATGTATGAGCCAAAATCGGATTTCAGCTTGCCCTGGGAGCTTCCTGGGCAATCTGTGCGATAGCCTCCTGGGCGGTTTCTCGAACCTTCTCTTCGGTATCGCTGGAGAGCTCGCCGAGCTTTTCGAGTGCTTCTTCGGCCTGGAGTTGGCCGAGAGCATGTGCGGCCGCCGCGCGGACCGACGGCTTTTCATCGTCACACGTCTCGATAAGGGCTTCCGCGGCATCTTTCTTGATACCGACCTGCCCGAGACTTTCGGCGGCGTGCTTGCGGACACTCCATTCAGGGTCCTGAAGGCCCCTGATAAGCGGGTCCACGCAGGTGCGGCTGCCGACCCTGCCCAGTCCCCGTACGGCCGTCATGCGGGTCACCCAGTCGTCATCCTCCTCCAGCATCCGGGCGAGGTGATCGACAACATGGTAGGTGCCGACATTGGCCAGTCCCTCGACGGCCGCACAACGGACATCCTTTTTCCTGTTTTCCAGCAGTTCCTCAAGATAGGGCACCACGGAGGGCTTGCCGATCTTGCCGAGCGACACCGCGGCGTAGCGAACAACCCGGCTGTTGTCGTCTTTCAGTGCCTCGATGAGCGCATCACGGGCGGCGTCATCGCCGATTTCGCCGAGAATCTCCGCTGTCCAGCGGCGAACGGTGTCATTGTCGCTGTCGAGCTTTTCGAGCAGATAGGGGACAGTGGCTCCACCGATCGACTTCAGTGAGCCCGCGGCCGCTCGCTGAACATCAACGCTTGGTGATGAAAGGGCCTCGATGAGGGGCTCGATGGCAATGTCACCCCTGATCTTGCCGAGGGCCTCAGCAGCAGCCTTGGCGAGATCGACGTTGTCGGTTTCGAGAACCTTCACCAGAGGCTCGATAGCCTTCTTGTTTTCCAGCTTGCCCAGGGCTGTAACCGCCGCCCGCTGGACCTCGATGTTATCGTCGTTGAGACGCTTGACCAGCTCGAGGGCCACCGAACGATCGCCGATATTGCCGAGGGCTTCGGCAGCGCGCCTGCGGGCGGATTGGTCGCTGCCGATGAGAGCGTCCAGCAGGGGTTCCACCGCCACCTGCCCGATCTTCGTCAGCGCCTCCGCCGCACATCGCTGAACGTTCTTCGAGGAATCGCTGAGGCTCTCCACGAGGTCGTCCACGGCTGATTCGTCGCTGATTTCTCCGAGACTTTTCGCCGCTTCCATCCGGACCTTATAGTCGCTGTGGTCCAGGTTTTCGATGAGCGTTTCCACGGCTTTCGAGCCGTACTCGGCGATTTCTTCCATCGTGTCGTTTCCAGATTGTGCTCCCTGTGCAAGGAGCTTGTTAACCTTTTGAGCGATTTTCTTGTTTGCTGCTGCCAATGCCGCAACCTCCTGTCACTGCGATACAATGTATCTGCAAAGCGTACGTGCCCGCATCTGCGGGCATTGGGTGCTGCGAAACGATCAGTGGCCGCCTGCGCATGCACGGGCGGCATTTTGAAAAAACAAAGGCTCCCTGCCACCGCATGAAGCGCGACACGAAGCCTTTTTGTTTATCATCTGCTACACCTGGCACCTCATTTGAGAGCGACAGATGCAAAGACGCAATCAGTTGCGTCGGATCGTATTCAGGGCATGTCCTGCTCGGGCTCGAGTGGTTCCGCCGGCTCATCAGCAGGCACATCTTCAACGGGCTCCTCGGGAGCCGGTGCACTTTCCACGTCGATGTCGATCAAGTCAGCTCGGGCGCGGCGCCAGGTGTCGTAGCGTTCGCCGTCGCTGAGGGCGCTGTGAAGCAGGCGGGCTTCATCGGCTCGCACCTCTGCGAGGAGCTGCTGCGCAGGGGCCACTCCGTCCTGGTGCTGGACGACCTCTCGGCAAGCATCTTTTCATAGGCCAGCCGTTTTCTCAGTGCCTCCTCCGCCTGTTTTCGCTCG
>JAWODS010000240.1:0-3657 GCA_046483205.1 Armatimonadota bacterium
GATTGGGCCCTCCGACGACGCGGCCGGGGCGATTGTGAAGATGACCACGCAGGGCTCACGCATCGTGGTGGCGATCCCCAAAGAGCCGGATGTTCACATATACGTTACCGCCGATGACGGGGAGACGTGGGAGCTGGAGAGTACGGTGGGGATGGAGTGACGGTGTATGATTATCTTTGACAATAAAGCGCGGAAACACTAATCTTACAAAATAGTCGGCGCCATTCTTGAGCCTTGGGAAAGGTAGTATGGGCATGTCAGAGAAGTCACAGCAGTATGATACAGCATTGCGTAAGGTCCTTATCGAAACCGAGCAAGACCCTGAATTGCGTCAGGCTTTGATCAGAGAATTGGAGGAGAAAATCGGACGGCGAGTAGTGACGTTTTTTACATCTTTTCGCTATCCAGCATCTATTGACGATGAAGACGCTGATATGCTGGAAGATCTGCTCACTAATACTGACCTTTCTGATGGATTGGCGCTTGTCATCAATTCTGGTGGTGGAGCAGGGCTTACAACCGAAAAGATCATACAGATTTGCAAGACCTACGGAAATGGCGAATTCATCACAATCGTACCGAAAATGGCTAAATCTGCTGCAACTATGATATGTCTTGGTTCCAGCGAGATCTGGATGGCTGAGACTGCGGAACTGGGTCCGGTAGAACCCCAATTCCCAATTCCCGATACGGAAACTGGTTATTTTCGATACGTTCAAGCACGAAACATTATTGAGAGTTATGAGTCATTAATCAAAGAGGCAACCGAAACAGATGGCAATGTGGAACCTTACTTGCAGCAATTACAACGCTACGACCCGCGGATCATAGAAGAACTGAAAGATGCCGAAAGTTTGTCGGAGGACATTAGTATCAGTGCGTTGAAAGAAGGAATGATGAACGATAAGAGCAAAGAAGATATCAAGCAGTGTGTTCAGGTTTTGCTTGATCCAAAGATTACTGCATCACACGGTCGTGCAATCTATCCACAGACAGCAAAAGATTGCGGGTTGAAAATAAGAACAATCAGGCCCGATGATGAAATGTGGCCGATATTGCACGAATTATATGTTCGAACGAATCACTTCGTAAGGACTAAAGCTTCGAAAGCCATTGAAACACGTAATGCAGCGTACCGAGCCGTCCCTCCCTCGAAGGAAGGAATTGAATGATGGACAGAAAGAAGTCAGATATCGAAAGAGATTTGATTAAGACCTTACAGAAAGAAAGCGAAGAAGACAATATATCGCGGTTCGAAAAGGCACTCGATACTGTCCGAAAATTTCCCCCGAAAGGCATGTCGCTTGGCGGGCGCAGAACCGAGTGGGAGCGTACATCGGATAAGGCGGCGAGTGTCAGCAGCGATACCACTTGATCGCAGTTTCAAAACAGATTGGAGACCATACAGGGCTGAGGGGATGCTCAGCCCTTTTTTCATGGCAGCGGATTGTGAGGTAAATGGATAACGTTGCTTGTTGTCACGCCTCTGATTCGAAGGGTTTGCGCAGGGGGATATTCTGTTCGACTTTGTCGTACCATCCCTGGGGGGCGTATTCGTCGGTGTGCATGTAGCAGCGAATGCGGACGGAATCAGAGCCGTCTTCGAAGGTGAGCAGGCGTGAGAGCGGGACGTTTTTTGCGCCGTGGTATTTCGACAGCGCGCAGCAGTTGGCGAAAGTGATGTCCCACTTGCGCTCGATGTGCGATTTTCCGCCATAGGTGTCATCGGGGTGCGTGTGGGTGTGCCCGCCGAGCCACAGGTCAATACAGCCGGGATTTTCGGCCATGTAATCGGTGAAGGCGGGGCTGTCTTCTTCATCACCGACAAAATAGATATATGAGGCGCCGACAGGACGGCCTTCGGGGCGGTCGGGCTTTACTTCGTGGTCGAAGCGCCCGTGATAGCCGCCGTCAATGCCCTCCCATTCGCCCGAGGCGACGGTTGTGTTTTTGAGCATGTGGTGATGGCAGGAGACCAGGACTTTGTCGGAGTTTGCCTCCACGGTGTCCTTCCACCATTCGAAGGTTTCGCGGGTGACCTTCCCCGCCGGATATCCACCGAGCTTCCAGCGCCCTGCCGGAGGGCCGCCGTCGTTGCGGTCGGCCATCATCAAAATGAGCATATTGCCCACCGAGATGGTATAGTGCTCCCAGGTGCCCTCGACGGGATATGGGCGGCGGTCGTTGTAAACGCCGGAGGTCTCGGGGTTTTCGCCGGTGGGGTCTATATACTTTTTGAACCACCACTGGGTGGGCTCATCGGGTCCGGAGGCGTCGTGATTGCCCAGGAGGCTGTAGATCTGGTGGCGGTCGTGCAGCTCGCCGGAGTTGTACTGCCGGAAGACCTCTTCGGCGTGCTCGTCCTGTGGTGTGCCCTGCTCGCCCATGATATCGCCCAGGTGCAGCATGATGTCCCAGTCAAACGGCGGGCCGCCGAGCTCTCCACCCTGCTCGCTGTGGCGGATGGCGTCAATGAGGCTTTCGCGGCCGTGCCGGATGTCGGTGTGGACGTGGGCACATCCAGTGGCCCAGAGGTTGAATTTTTCCATGATCATCTCTTCCCCGTGTGGCAGAATCTCTTCAGGTGATGCTTGATTGTAGCGGTCACTGGGCGGTGAATGCGGCCTGGAATCCCTGCGGATAGCCCTGCCTGTAGCCCTCGACGTACGCGGGCATGTGGCGCATTTTGAGCTTTTTCATGACGCTGTCGGCGATGGAGGCGCTATCTGCAGACTCGCCCCGGATCCTGGCGTTGCTCCCGGCGGCGCGGCCGTGCTGGAAGCCGTCTGAATAGCCCTTCTTCTTCAGCGCCTCTTCATCATACAGGTCTGCATGCTGTGTTTCAAAGGCGTGCCTGTAGCCTTCATACACGGCGGCCTGCAGCATGTCGGTGTATGTATCGCGGTGGAGGAAATAGGCGAAATGGCCGCCGTGTCTCTTCGCACTGTATGCCAGAGGCTCATAGGCGCTTTTGTCAGCCGCGACCTGCCGGGCCTGTGTGGCACCGCGGCGATGCCCGACGGTGCGGACGATCTGCGGGCGGAAGACGTTGCTGATAAAGATGGAGACACCGATGGTGAAGACCAGGCCGATGCCGATGAAGGGTTTCAAAAGCTGCCGCTGATCCATCATGTGCAGGATCGCAGCACCGAGGATTGTACCCACAAACAGCACCGTGAACCCGAGCATCGGCAGCATGTTTACCAGCCGCAGGCGCGGGAGCGGGAACACAAAAGGGTTCACCGTGGTCATGGTGAGCACGCTCAAAAGCAGAACGATGGGCACGTAAATTATGAGGAAGCGGTAGGCTTTTGAGCTCATGGTTTTTTGGGCCTTTCGGGCGTGTGTACGGCGCCTCTCCCCCTGGCCCCCATGCTGGAGAGAGGGAAACGGCGGCAGAAACGACAACGGCCGGCGGGGCACGGAGACCCCGTCCTACAGACGACAAACGGCACGGCCTGGTTGCCGTTTAGCCGGCGTCCACCCAGATTGGACTGGACCAGGCGATGTGGCCGTTGGACTGGGTGACGCGGATCATGTAAAAGTCATCGGATGACGGGTCGGAATCTTCATCCGTCCAGGTGAAGTCCAGTTCGTAGGACGCCGGGATCACCAGGCGATGGATGAGCACCGATTCGCTGGTGAAGGCGCCGGTGA
>JAWODS010000380.1:0-2905 GCA_046483205.1 Armatimonadota bacterium
ACGGGCGGCAGCGGCAGACGGAGTGCGACCTTCTCATCGCTCAGATTGCTGAAGGTGGCGAGCATGCGGTTGTCTTCGGTGATATAGCCGCCGACTACAAGATCTTCAGGGGCGTACTGCAACCATTCAGGCGTCCGATCCGGCGTGAACCACGTCACCGGCTCATCCCCGAGGCCGAAGTCCAGCCGCGCGGTCAATGCGGGGCTGTACACGGAGAAATCCATCCAGTTGGGATGCGAAAACATCACATTTCCGAAGGGCAGCAGCCGCGACAGCAGCCAGTTGGTGTATTGTTCGCGCAGGTTCAGGGCCGAGCACAGCATCGCCGGCTGCGCTCCCCACTGACGCCCCGTCCCGGTGATGTCCAGGAAGGTCCGGGTGATTTGCTCGGGACGGCCCTTGGATTTCACGCGAAAGTGCTCGCCGTCGGAATAGATATCCACGAAGGTCAGGTTGAGGCTGTTGGAGGTCCGGGAGTTGTGCTCCCAGACGATGCCATCCTCCGGCTTGCGGGTGTGGACGACGGTGTAAATGCGCCTGGTCAGGTCCCGCACATCAAAGTATGGGTGCGTCCGGGCGCCGGGGACGCTGCAGCCGTGCTCTTGGTTGTAGCAGTAGTACGGGCCGGGGTTGTCGATATACACGCCGTCGAGGTCGTAATCCTCCATCGCCCGGTCCACCGCCCACACCAGCCAGTCAGAGAAGCTGCTGCGGGGACACGCGCTGGCCCAGTCGCCCTTATCCGTGGTCGCCAGGTCCACGTCCCTGGCGTTCTGTCCAAACAGCGGCTGGCCGTCCTTGCCCTCCATCTTCCATTCCTCGAAATGGCGCTGGAAGACCCCGGAGGCCAGGCCGGTGCTCGACAGGGTGATGTAATACACACAGCGGACGCCCGCGTCATGATACATCTGCACCGTCTTTTTGAAGGCCTCCGGATCCGCCGGTTCGGGATAGCTGAAGTACTTCGCCGACGAGTTCCACAGCAGGGCGACGGTGTTGCCCCGCTCATTGACGAACTCGTCGATATACTCCGGTGTCGGGTCGCTGCTTGCCTGCCCCACCTGTCGGCCGTGCCATGTCGGGGGCAGGGGCTTTCCGGGTGTGGCCTGCAGCCCGATCCGGTACGTGCGCTCGCCCTCGATGGTGGTGGGCTCATTGATGATATTGGCGGTCAGAAGCACGGCCTCGTCACTGCGCTCCATGCGAAACTGTTTTTCGCGCGGCCCGGTCCATCCGCCCCAGGTTTCGGTGACAAAGGTCAGACCGCGAGAGTGATCACCAAGCCACCAGCACGCCTGCCAGGATTCATCGAGACCCTCCTCGGGGAGCTCGTCCACACGCCCGTAGGCGTATTTCCCCCACTGCGTCGAGTAGTGATAGAACATGGCCACCTCGGGGTTCATCGGGATCTGCACGGCGAGGCGGTCAATCTCGGTTGGCTCTGCGGCGGAGACAGTCAGCCCGACATCCATCAACCCGTCGTATTCGATGGAACCGGGAACGGAAACCGTTAGCGGCCCGCAGTCCATCTCGCCGTGAAACTCCACGCGAGCCGGAGCCATCCTGCTGAGAATCACCTTCCCGGCGGAAAGCTCTGTGATGGTGTCATCACGCTCCACAAGAACCGCCACCGGACCGGCCAAAAGCTCCTTCCCCTGGCTGTCGATCTGCCGCGGAAAGGGCGCCGCGAGGCTGTAGGTGCGGCCCCAGCAGCCCACATCCGGGACGGCGGGGCCCTGCAGGTCCAGTGGATATGACATCGGCTCGAATGGATACGGAACATCGTCCGTTATACCGACCTCCGCGTCTCGCCACGGCTCGCCGGGATCCGACAGATCAGTATATGCAAAGACTGTGAGGCACGAAACGGCGGTGACTGCGATAATCAGCAGTGAGACAGTCATGGTTTTCACGCTCAGGTCTCTCCTTCATCTTTTTCGTTCAGCGACCACGGCTTTCGAACACGAAACGGCCTCTCGAAGCTGTTTCCGAGCTTGCCCTGCTCTTCGAGGTGAATCATGCAGGCCCTCATGCAGCCACGGGCGCCGCAGATGGCCGAGGGATGGTGGTAGCTTTCCCATCCGTTGGCGCTGTATGGCACCTCGGTGCGGCAGATGCCGAATGGCGATCCCCGGTAGGAAAACATTTCACTACGCTCCTGTCCCGGAGGTTGCTCTTTGAGGTCATCGATATAATCGGCGACATGCTCCGGCAAAAAGGGGCTGTATTCACGCGTCGCCACCTGATAGACGGCCGCACAGCGGGATTCGTCGAGGTCCGTCCACTCCACCTTGTGGCCGGCGATGGTGACTTTCACGGTATTGTCGGCATCCAGCGCATCACCCGGACACTCCGCCACACAGCGCATACATCGGTCACACAGCTCGGGGCCGTCATATATCGGATCCGGATCAAGCGGCGCGTCGGTGATGACGAAGGCGAACCGCTGGCGAGGGCCGTATTCGGGCGTCAAAAACACCTTGCTGTAGCCGATTTCGCCCATGCCGCAGATATACGCGGCGATGCGGAAATGCAGAAACACGTCCGGCTTCGGGTAGCCCTCCCGCACCGGCGTGCCCACACCGCATCCGTAACGCACGCTGGTGTTTTGGTACGGAATCGCCTCATAGCCCGCATCTTCCAGCAGGTCTGAGACCTCTCGCAGCACCATCGGCGCATAGACGTCATTGATGTTTGCGTATCCCATGGCCGGAAGGCCTGCGAAATAGGTGCCCTCTTCGATTCCGCGAAACAGGCCGCGGTGGATGCGAAAGCCCAGGCCGATGATAGTTTTGGCCTCGGGGAAAATATAGCGCGGATCGGACTGCTTCGGAGCGCCCTCGAACCGCTCCATGGCACCGATACCCACGAGATCGGCCCCGACTCTACGCGCACAGTCTTTGAC
>JAWODS010000392.1:0-2892 GCA_046483205.1 Armatimonadota bacterium
TCAGAAGATAACCACTAACAAACCTGCAGATGACCAGATAGAGGTCGCAATCGCATCTCTCAAAGCAGTGCTTTCTGCAGAAAAAAGATTCCTTGCAAGGAAGAAGAAACAATCCGGAGCAGGAAAGAATCTTAGGTACCGGTCGGGGTCGAAGGGCTGGCCCAGGTGGGAGACCAGGATTATGGCGTCGGCGCCGTCGTTCCGGGCCTTCTCCATCCACTCCTCAACCGCCTGGCGGGAGTGCAGACCCGTCGCAACCAGGATGAGGATGTCCTCCGGCGCCATACCGGCCTCCATAAGCACCTGAAGCATCGGCTCCAGCAGCACATCGTTCGGCACCGGGCGGGTGATGTCAGAAACGACGATGCAGGCGGTGTCGGCGCCCCCGGCAAGCTCCGAAAGCGGAGGCGCGCCGACCGGATCCATCAGCACGCTCTCAACAGCCTCCCGGGCATCCTGCACAGGGGGCAGCTTCGGCATGTGCAGAACATCCCGGACATACTCATCCGGCAGATCAACGGTCAGGCCGGTTTTTCCGTACGCAAGATCAATATGCATTATCGCCTGGTGTGCGTGGGATGAATCTGTACTGGCGCCGCTCACTCCTCCGGTTCGGAGAACTTTTGGGCGATGACCGCTCCGGCGCCGATATGATCGACCGGACCGTGGCCCGATCCCAGCGACAGCGAGCTCTGGATGGCGTAGGTGATAAACTCCTTCGCCACCGTCACACTCTGCTGGACATGGAGGCCGTACGCCAGACAGGCCGCGATAGCCGCCGAAAAGGTGCAGCCGGTGCCGTGGGTATTTTTCGTATCGACACGTTCTGCCGCCAGGACGTGGAGGCTGTCTTCGTTGGCTTCGTACAGGTAGTCATCGGCGGAACCCTCCATGTGGCCGCCCTTGATCACCGCCGCCCGGCAGCCGGTTGAGCACAGCTTCCGTCCGGCCTCCGCGATCTCCTCCCGGGAGGCGATCTCCATGCCTGTCAGTGCCTCGGCTTCGGGAAGATTGGGGGTGACGACCTCCGCGAGCGGCAAAAGCTCCTGCACAATAGCCTCTGTCGCGTCATCTTCCAGCAGCGTATCACCGCTTTTGGCGATCATCACTGGATCGACGACGAGGTGGGGGATATCCCAGTCTGAAACAGCCCCGGCGACGGTTTCGACGATCTCTCGATTTGCCAGCATGCCGGTCTTGGCCGCTTTGCAGCCGATATCCGACATCACCGCGTCAATCTGCGCGCGCACAATGGCCGGCTCGATGACCTGGACATTGGTCACCGCAGTGGTGTTCTGGGCGGTCACGGCGGTAATGGCAGACATTCCGTAGGTGCCCAGGACGGTGAATGTTTTCAGATCGGCCTGTATTCCCGCGCCGCCTCCGGAGTCAGACCCAGCGATGGTCAAAACAGTCGGATACGACAGCTCCTGTGCGCTCATAATATCGCTCTTTCATACAAAAATGCCGTCGAAGGTAGTATTAACGTCCTTCGGCGGCATTTCCTTCATTCATCTGCGGCCATCGGCTGTTACCGGCCCGGGGCGGCCGCGGCGCGGATGCTGACATCGGCTCCCGGATCCACCACCAGGTACGCCGGTGCGGTCCCAATGGTGATTGAATGGTCCCCGGGGTTGCAGAGCACGCTGCTGCGCCGGCCCGAGGACCTGACAAGCTCGCCCTCCCCGCCGGATGCTGAGATGGCAACCTCTGTCTCGCCTCCGCCGGTCCACAGTGCGATAATATCATGATCGGCGCCCTTGAAATGCAGCGCCGTGCAGCCGCCGCCGATTTCGATCTCTTCGACCGTCTCGATCTCCTGGAGCTGCTGGGTGAACATGCGCAGCGCCAGCCAGGCGGGGGTGGCATAGCCGTCCTCGTCCAGCAGTGCCGCATCAGCGTCTGATCGCCAGAAGACCGTCTGCACGCCGTCGGCCAGTGCTGCTGCCATCTCACGGGCCATCCCTGTAAACGCCGCATCCCCGGTCACATCCGCCGTCGGCGAGAGCATGACCCATTCGGGTGCAGCGCCGTCGTCGGGGGTTTCAATGTTTGTTTCGGTGTCAGATTCAGCGGCGATGGTTTCAGGTACGCTCGCGGCGTCGGTGTACCGGTTAATGATGCGGCCGGGCCAGATGTCCGTCTTTGCCTCTCCTGAGACCCTGTCAGCGGCTCCGGTCTCATCGGCAATCCTGTCCATTTCATCCAGAAAGCCCCGCATGAGCTCTTCGGGTGTCCGCGCACCGGGGCCGAATGGAATATATCCCCCTGCGTGCGACACCATCGCCGGCGTCTCCTCCTGCTGTGCATCCAGTATCAGTGCGGCCGTCACAGCCCCCAGATCGTTGTCTTCATCCGGGGTGTCAATGATCCAGCGGTCAACCATTCCGTACAGCCTTCTGGTGAGGTCGTGGGCGAACTGTCTCATAACGTCGGCTCCGGGCAGCACTCTTTCTTCCGGCATGCGCACCCGGATCGCCACCTGCATATCCCGCGCCTTCACGCGGTACGCGGCGTTGACGATCTCCCTCAGTCGCGACTGGAATCGGTAGCTGGCCAGCAGGTCGGTGTAGTCAACATCCATGCACACCCACCGCGCCCCGGCCATGGCTGCGGCCTTGATTTCATCATAGCTGTCTCCCGTCACCCACACACCCACATGTCCGTTGGTGCTTTCTTCATCATCATGAATTGGCGCGATAGTGAAGGGATACTCGTCATAGCGGTAGGTGTGGCTGCCGTCGGGCGTCTGCACGCGCAGCACCAGCCGATATCGACCATCGTTCTTCAGCTTCGGCCTGTAGGGGAAATAGGTCATGGCCCGGGGCCCAACCGGCATCCTGCGCTTGTCATACGCCACACCCACGCCATCGGGCGTTTCGGTCTTCAGAT
>JAWODS010000057.1:0-8164 GCA_046483205.1 Armatimonadota bacterium
CACCAGCTCAGTCGCGTCTGCATAGGCGATGAGCCCCTCACTCGACACCAGCCACATTGCCGCGTCGGTGCGGATAACACCCGGGAGGCCAATCTCGCCGACACCGACGAGCCACCTGCGTTGATCGCCGCTGATGAGCATGACGCGATCGGCGACGCGTTCGGCTCTCAGCGCAGGCTCTGCGCCCTCGTGGGTATGCAGCAGGTTGCAGAACGCCGCCCGCTCCCCCAAAGCAAGATTGGCCGTCCGATACTGCCGCAGCACCTTTACCAGCCCGTCCGCCGAATATGGGTAGCTTGCATAGTAGTTGCTCCCCTGCCCGTCCCACTGCTCCTGGATCACACACCGTGAGCCGCTGCTGTCCTCGATGAAGAAGCTCTCGCCATCCTGGTCAACGCTGAAAAGCCCGTCTTCAGACAACTCCGTCCTGCCAACACTGCGCCACGTGCACTCGAGGTCAAACTCACCCTCCTCGCGCGCCTCGACCTCATCAACCACCACGAAGAAATCCTCTTTGAGCCAGATGATGCTCCGGCGCCAGTCAGTGCCATTGTACGCCGAGCTCAGTATCTGCGCCATGCCCGTCCTTTCCAGATCAGCCCGGTGCTCAAGACTGGCCAGCGGCGGCGGCGACCACTGCTGTCCGTCATGGGCGACCAGCAGCGTGTTGTGCTCGCGCGGGGAGGTCTGAATGTAATGGCCCTCGGTCAAAAACAGCCGGTCGTTGTCGGTAAATCGCACGATCGACGCGCCATCCCGGTGACCGTGACTGATCTCGCTGATGCCGTCTATAAGCATGTACTGGGCATTCCTGTCAAAGTCACTTCGAAATGAAAGCTTGTCGAACGCCTTCTCCTGAGGGCAGTAATCGGGGCTCCAGGCGTCCATACCGGGGTCTCGGCTTGCCTTTGATGCGACTTTGTACAGGTTTGGATGCAGGGGGATGTACTTCGTCCCCATGAGGTCCACGGGTTTTTGTGCGGGCCTGTCATTCGTAAAGCCACCGATCTGTGGGCGGTAGTCCTTCATGAACCACTTCAGTGTGTCGTCACCGTAGTACCAGTTCGCTCTCGCCAGCAGATCCATGCGAATGCTGCCGCGCCATGCCGGGTTATCACCGAAGGTTCCACCGGCGCCGAGGTTGTCGCTGCACAGCATCATCCACTCCGCCTGCTTGAGGCAGTTGCCGTTCTCAAAAAATGTCATATCACCGGTCTTCAGGGAGTATTCGCCGGTGATGAAGTCGGTGGCGATGATGGGCCCGTAGGAGTAGCTGTCATGAACCCGCGGAGTCGCCTCGGCCAGCTTGATCAGCGGCAGGGCCATCTCCTTCCAGTGTCCATTTATGCCATAGTATTTATCGAAGTAGTAACCCGCCATATAAACACATAATCCCTGGTCGAGTTGATGCCCGTCGGCGATGATCCGGTCGGTGCGCTGGACGTTGCGCCCGTACGCTTCCTCATTGCGCACCCCGATCTTCAGCAGGTGGTTGGTGATGTCCAGGCGATCCTGGTCTGTCAGTACGGGCGATTCCTCGATCAGGTCCCATCCTTCGAATGCCCGAAAAACCCATTCCATCGGGCCATGCGCGTTGCTGGTCTCATCTGTCTCATTGATGAGCACGTCCCAGACATCGCGGTAAAGGAGCGCCCAGTTGTCACCCCCGGTGATGAAGTAGTTGCGGGCGTACGAGAGTGTGGAGGTGATGATATTGCGAACCGGTACAAATGCATTCGTCGCGACCTGCTCCCTGACACCTTCGAGCATCTTCGCGCGCGCTTCTTCATCCGGACCGCCATAGGGCACAATGCCGCTTTGCCGGGCGCTGTCGCCGATGCTGATCTCCATCAATCGTGGCAGAACCGGGCCCGTGATCTGTTCGGCGAATGTCTCCACTGCCGCGTCGAGACCGGATTCGTTGCTGGCACCGATAACGATGACATTCTTCTCGTGCCCGAACGGGTTATGAATGGTGCGTACAATGGCCCCCTCTGTCGCCCTCGCCAGCAGATTTTCATCGCCGTCCTCACGCACCAGGCTCACATCGTCGTACCAGACCTTCCCGGGACCATGGATATAGAACAACAGCGCCGCCTCCGCTGCACCTTCCGGCATCTCGAAGCTCAGACTGCCCTGGGTCCACTCGTCCGCCGGATCAAGCCTCACCGAAAAGCCGGGCGCCTCGTGCTTTCCTCCCTCCGGAGTAACGAAATAGACCACGATGCTGGCAAAGCCGCCCTCCTGCGGCTTACAGCGATACCAGATTGACATGTCGTACGTGCCCGGTTCAAGTTCCACTCTGTCGTGCAGTGCCGCCCGTGCGTTGCCCTCCCCTGTCGTGCCCTCCATCCACACGCTGTACGGTGCACTGCGGTAGATTTCATCATCATACCCCCCGGAATGCGTTGTCTCATCATGGAGTGTGATTGACCAGCCGTCCGGGATTCCGTCATCGTTATCATCAATATCGAATCCGTCCATGGGCTTTGCGACACCGGGATAAATGCTGTCGGTGAAGTCCATCCTCATCGCATAGAGGCGTCCCAGGAGCTCATTGTTGTTGCAGTTCCCCAGCGCGATGCACTGGTACTGCTGAAGGTCCTTCTCGGTCACCTCTGTATCGAGCCGCAGAGGCAGTGTGACACCGGCCTGTTGAGCAACTGCCTCCTGCACCGCCTGCGCCCGGGCTTCAAACTGCTGTGGATAGACGATCAGTGCCGCCGGTTCTCCGTCCGCCAAAAGCGGTGTGTCAATACACATGTCGCGAAGCGTTTCTATATGTTCCACCGGTTGAGCGGCGGCCGCAACCATGAGAGCGAATATGGCGAGCGCGATCAGAACATGTCGCATGGGGATGTCTCCTTGTGAGTTTCTGCTGCGGTAGGGTGGCCGGACTGGTGTCCCGGTCCGCGATTCATGTGCGCGTAACGGACGGGCTGTTGTTGACTTTTCCGCTTCGAGCAACCAATTCCTCCGCACGCCGGACCGTGGGGGGCGTATCCATCGTGGACACTCACACTCAGCCCGTATCTCTGGAATGAAAAACGGAAAATCGCAGAGACGCGGAAATAGCTGTGTCGTCAACAGCGAGCCTATTCCCCGAGGTCGCCACAATGTTGCAGACTGTTTGTCGGATGGACGGCGGAAAACTGCATGGTCATGGCGGAACAAGCCTCAGTTTTGTCAACGGGTCGGCTGTGTCCATAATGCGACATATCCACCTTGGGGGCAAGTACCTGTGTCGATTGGGCTCCAATCCATCATCGGGATCGAGCCAAATGACGCAGGCTTATGGCCGCGGCGCTCCGTGGGACGATAAAGCTGGAAATAGCAGGAAAATAGATCCAAAAAGAAGATGAAATATGGGGGAAATCGCAAGCTACGGGAGAACGGAACACAGGCGCGGCTCTGGTGAAGTCAATCATGTGCATCTGGCCCTGATCGCGGCAAAATCCGCTCTTGTGACATCGACAAGCCGAACGTTCTACACATTTCTGTGCAGGTCACCGCCGCCGTGAAGGGCTGTGGAACCGGGGCCAGAGATCTCCTCACCGGTGAGACAGTGGATTTGTCCCGCTCGGTGACAATCCATGCCCTCGATGGACTGTTTATTGTGCTGCAGAGATAGGCCGGGCTTCCCCGATCAGATGCGTTTCCCCTATTTTACGGCATCCGTCGATGAGGGGGACAGTATCAGCGAGTCGGGATCCATGGTTGCAACCGGAAGCTCCTGTGTCAGCGTCAGAGCGCCCGTGGGACAGATATCCTCGCACAGGCCGCAAAAGCAGCATTTGCTCATATCAATCCGGGAATACGCTTTCTCACTTCCATCCGGTCCTTCCCTCTCGACCATCTCTATTGCCCTGTTCAGGCATATTTTTGCGCAGAGCCTGCAGCTCACACAGCGGCTGATGTCGTAGTGGTGTTTCCCCCTGTAGCCGTCTGCGATGGGGATTGTCTCTTTGGGGAACTGGATTGTCATCGGTCTGTGGAAAAGGTTCCTCAGCATCTCCATCAGTACTGTTATGAGTTTCACAATTTCACCTGTCCATGTCCGCCGGGCAGCCGTTGAGGCTCCAGTAAATCGCAGGTATGTCTGCGACCTCGTGACCCGGCAGCAGATGTTCGAGAATGGGGATCAAATGGCAGAGGGACGGCCCCCGGATCTTGCACCTGTACGGTCTGTCGGTGCCGTCGCCGACCATGTAAACGGCTCCTTCGCCCCGTGCAATCTCGTTTCTTACATATACTTCGCCCTCCGGGATCCTGTCCACCGGCTTGGGCTTCACAGGCTCAATTTCTTCATCGGGCATCTTCTGTAGCGCCTGCTTGATGATCCGGGCGGACTGCTCCATTTCGCTCAACCCCACCGAGAATCGCGCGTAGGCATCACCGTCTTCTTCGGTTGGGATATCGAAATCAAGCTCATCATACGCCTCGTACGGCTCCTGCTTGCGCACGTCCGCTTCAAAGCCGCTGGCTCTTAAGACAGGCCCTGTGGCACCGAGCGCGATCGCGTCATCGAGCTCCAGCACACCGACGCCTCTCAGCCTCGCTTCGAAGACCGGGTTTTCCAGCTTCCGTGCAAGGCCGTCAATCTGGTCGAGGACCTTCGAGATTTTCTCCCCCACTCCATCAGGAAAATCTCTTCGGACGCCTCCCGGGCAAATATATCCAGCCGGATAGACACGACCGCCGGTGATCATCTCAAAGATATCCAGGATATAGTCCCGGTACCCGACAACGATGTTGAAGCCGGTATGGTAGCCCAGAGCCATCGACATAACGCTGAACCAGATCATGTGAGACTGTATCCTGGACAGCTCCGCCATGATCACCCTGATATACTGCACCCTTTTGGGGATCTGCACTCCCCGGAGCTTCTCCACGGCCTCGGCGTGAAGCAGGTTCCACCCGAGTGGTCCCAGCACGCACAGCCTGTCCGAAAGCACAGAATTCTGCATGGGGGTCCGGTATTCCATCAGCTTTTCAAAACCCCGGTGCAGATAGCCCGGACAGGATCGGGCCTTCACAACACGCTCGCCCTCAGCCGCGATCCTCAAAGAGAAGTTCCCCGATCCCGGGTGACCGGGGCCAAACGGAAATTCAATCACATTCGTCCTGCCAGTAAACTTTCTCCCGGTCATCTTCTCTGTCATAGCTGCTCCTTACGTACTGTCTCCAGTTGAAATCCTTGCGAAACGGCGGCACTTCGTCCCACTCTTCCAGAAACAGGTCAGTCAAATCCGGGTTCCCTTCGAACTCCACGCCAAAAAGCTCGTGCGCCTCTCGCTCATGTATCCCAGCCGAGGGCCATACCGAGCCAACAGAGGTGATCGCCGGCCTGTCTCTGTCTATCCTGGAGCGGATGGTCAGCAATACGTTGTGTCCATAGGACCACACATGATGTGTCACTTTGTACTGCTGATCGTCCGGCATATCCGTAACGGCAATGGAGGATAAATGGTCGAAGCGAAGCTGTTTGAGGCATTGACAGAAATCCAGGAGCTGTTCGGGGGAAAGGTCCACACGCAATCTCTGAGTATCATATACGTCAACATCAATCTCGCAATCCGCGCTTATCTGTGCCGCTATTTCCTCTTCGCTGGTGCTTTGGCTCATTGGTTCTTCACCTGCTCCACAATCATATGGATGCCATGGAATACAGCCTCTGGCCTCGGCGGACATCCCGGAATATACAGGCCCACCGGCAAATAGTCGCTGAGATCCTTTATCGTGTTGTATGAATCCCAGTACATCCCACCACTCATCGTGCACGAGCCGAGAGCCACAACGACCTTCGGATCAGCCATTTGCTCGTAGAGTCGCTGTGCTCTTCGTATGGACTTGATTGTCTGATATCCCGCGATGATCAGACAATCGGCATGACGGGGTGTAGGAACCAGGATTATTCCGAAGCGCTCCATGTCCCACCTGCTGCTGGCCACGGGGAGCAACTCAGTGAACCCGCAGGAGTTGAACCAGTTCATCACCCAGATGGACTTCACGAGCAATTTCATCCGTGTCGATTCTTTCACTTCATTATCATCTCCCCTGGTAAAAGTACTGGCATCCTGTCGCAAAATCCAAATGGCAGTGTACCAATCGACGCGCCGATGGTCAACATTCATAATATGCACCGCATAATGAATCGGAGCCATCGGTATATTCCGGGAATGATCAAAAATGAGTGAGTAACATGTCTGGCCGGGACAATACTGTTCATACGACAGAGGGAACATTGGTGACGCCTGTGGAGAAAGTGCGTGCAGCTGGTCGGCTTCAGGCGGGAAAGAATATCAACCAGTGCGGCGAGGCTCCAGGCAGACACTTTATGCAAAACCGCCCCCGGCGTTGATGACGCTTGACTGACACCGGGGGCGGACTATTCTTGTGGGCCTGAAACCTGCTGATATGGACTACTCGGCCTTCGTGATCTCCCAGCTATAAACGTGTGAGCCGCGGAAGAAGTAGATACGTCCATCGAGGTAATCGCCGCCACCGGCGATGGGAATGGGCGATTCGCTGAGCATGGTGAGCTCGCGCGTCTCCGGGTCCAGCTCTGCGATCCCCTTGTTGAAGAGGATGTAGATATTCTCTTCGTCATCCTGCACGAACGCCCGGGTGCCCTGCTGGGCGACCGTGCTGCCGAACTCGTCTCCGAGGTTCTCCTCATGCACGATCTTTCGGGTCTCGGGGTCGAAGGCGAAGAGTCGCGACCGGTCCGCGACGCCGAAGACCAGCCCGTTGGGTGCCAGGATCATATCGGTGTATGTTCTGACGCCTTTGAGGGCCTCTTCGTGCCAGACCATTTTCTGCTCGTTGACATCCAGCACGTACAACTCGGCTCTTTCCGCCTTGACCTCGCCGCCGGTGCCCGCACCGACGGTCGTGCCGCCGAGAACTGTCCCATCAGGCAGGGGTGCGAGGGCGGCCGTGGACTGAAAGGTCAGCAGATCCATATGCGTCAATACAGAGGCAAGCTCGTCGGTACGGTTCCAGATGAGCAGGCCGCCACCGGTGTAGCCATACCCCGGAGTACCTGCCAGGATAACGTGCTCCCCGTCGGGATGCACCAGCAGGTCGTGGGGGCGGTGGACGGTCGGCGTAATCTGCCGCAGAAAGCGCGGGTTTGAATCCGGATTGCCCTTCTTCGTCGGAACCCATTCGTTGTGCGGATCCCACTCCAGCAAAAAGCCGCCGCCATAGCCGCCGACGTAAAAAAGCCGCTCGGCCGGGGCTACCGTGTTCCACTGCCCATACGCATTGCGCCGTGTCCATTCATCTTTTGCCGGGTCATACTGGAAAAAGCGCATGGGGAATGCCGTACCGCCACAGATGGTGCCATTGGAAGCCGTCGCAAGGCCCATCAGGTGAGCGCCCTCGCTGGTGTAGTCGAAGTCAAACTCCTTCTGTTCTCCCTCGGCGTTCGTCACCACCAGCTTGCGGTTGGTGAGATCCACCGCATCGAGTTGCCCGCCGCCCGGGAAGGAACGGTGAAAAAGCCCCTGGGAGCTCGTGATAATCGGCTTCAGGTCGATATCCGGCTTCTCGATCTTCGTCGCTTTTCCCTTATAGAGCTCATACCACTGACTGTTGGCAACGGCGTAAACTTTCCCGTTCACATCCCGCATAGTGTCGGCTGAACCGTGCTGTCGCTCGTCGTCCGGTATCACGGGAGTGGCCTCGCCTGTTTCGGGATTGAGCATGATGATCTGAATCTTCGTCTTCCCGATGCCGAAGTAGATCCAGCCTGTGTCATCGGCATCAATCGAGCGGGGATATTCGCGCCAGTTTTGCTTGTACACATGGCCGTAATCCTTAAAATCGCCGGTTTCCGGATCGTAACAGACCACACCCGCCTGCGGATACGTCGCCGACCAGATGCGCCCCTCGTCATCCTCGGTCATGCTCATCGCCATCTGTGGCGCCGTCTCATGGACGAAGGTGAAGCCGGGCTTTTCGGGATCAAACTCCACGAAGTGGCTGCCGAAATGCGTGTAGCATAAACCCCGCTTGTCACCTTCCTCTTTTAGTCCACGCGCAATAACAGGCTGCCCAGAAAGAGACCCTGGCATCTAGCTCCCGACGTCCTTCCTAGACAGCCTGTCTTCTATTCTTGACTCCTCAATTTCAGTCTAGAGTCTTAGTCGGAGAGCCA
>JAWODS010000067.1:0-15028 GCA_046483205.1 Armatimonadota bacterium
TCGGAACAAGCGGAAATCTGGAAGAAGCTGGAAGACTTAATTTTTTAAGCGCGATCTGGCCCAGTACAGAAAGCCGCTTCCCTTCAGAGAGCGCGGGCAGCGGGACAGACAGGGTCCGCGGCGCGGCGGGCAGGCTCCCGGACAGGGTGCTGACGAAGCTCCCGCCGAATAGCCCGGTGGCACACAAAGCACATACAGCGGGGCCCCCTTCGGGGGCGTCGTTTTTTGGTGCAGGTGACACTCAGGCTTATCTGGAAAAACACGAAGGCATCATGATCGGGCACCCAAAGGGCGTTGCATATGGCTTCGGGTGACTGCAGAAAACCAGGCATCATCTCCGTGACAATCGCGGGCGGGGGATGACCTGCCCACCGGCACCCAGTAATGAGTCATAAGAAAACAACCGTGGCTCGGCCTGTGATTTGAGCCGTTCGTCGTTCAAATCGCAGGTGGCGACGTCGTTCATCGCCAGCTTCCAGCCCGAGTCCTCTTCCCTGAGGCTGGGGAAAACTGCGTGGGGTCCCGGTTTGATTTTAATGAGACACTGTTTGCACCGGCGCCCAATCTTTTGCATCGCACAGGTGCGGCCACAGCGTCCATGACGTGTTCAGCGAGCGGCAAAAGTCAACCCGGTCGCTGTGGCGCCTGAAGTCAGAGGGACATCTCAACAGTGACGAGTCAGAATAGTGAAAATCTGGACAAAGCACGCCGACGCTTGTACAGCGTGCTGTCGGTCTGTGCGTTTGTGACTTTTGCGGTGCTTTTGAGCGTCCGGCTCGGTCGCATACCGTTCTGGAACGACGAGCTTTATACCCGTGGATTCATAGAGAGCCTCAAACAGATCCATTCCGACGCCTTTCACCCCAGCGGCTATTACCTGCTTTTGTACGGCTGGAAGCAGATACTTGGAGACGGCGATACTGCGCTGCGCGCCTTTTCCGTTCTCTGGGGGCTTGTGGCGTTCGTGCTTGCCTCCGCGATTGGCCGCCGGACTCTCCGTCCGTCGCAGGTGGTACTTGCCGAGTGGCTGATCGCGCTGTCTCCGTTTATCATCCTCTATTTCCGAATGGCGCGCTATTATTCCATGACGGCTGCGATGGCGCTTCTGGTGGTGTATTGTGCGATTCTTGTCGCCCAGCGAGGACTGGCGAGGCACTGGATACTTTTGCCGCTGGTCTGCGCGGGCCTGGTGGGCACCGATTACTTCGCCACGGCGATGCTTCTGCCGCTTTTTGTGTGGCTGTTTGTGGTGGCTCTGCGCCGCGGCCAGGTTCTGCATTTTGCCGCCTCTTCAGTGGCGACCGCCGCTTTCGCCGCGGTGATGTTAAGGCGTGTCATCTGGGGCGTCGAGGGCCTCAGCCGCGTGAGCAGCGAGTGGGGAATGGACATCTCGGCGACGGATGTGTTGATGCGGCTCTTTCTCCCTGTCTATTCGCTCGCCATCGGTGAAACGACGTTCCCATGGCGAATTTACATCACCATACCGGCTCTGGCGGCGGTTGTGTGCGCCCTGGTCGTCGGCCTGCTCGCTCAGCGCAGCAGGCGCGGTATCGGAGTCGTCAAATGGGGGTGGGTGCTGTCCGTCCTCGTTGTGTGCTTCGTTTTGAGTGTATTCGCCCGCCACCAGGTGCTGTCGGCGGCGGCGCGGCTTTCCATTTTCGCCGCTCCCCTGGGGTATCTTACAATCGCCGTGGGAATAACACGCATACGCCGCCGCACGCTCCGGGCGGCCGCGCTTGCGATACTGCTCGTCTCCAACGTGTACGGGCTGACGAACTATTTTACGCAGCGGCAATTTTTGAACCCCAACTACATTGTCCCGTGGCGCAGCATCGTCCGCACCATCGCCGAAAGAAGCCACCCGGCGGACCGCGTCATCTCTTACGAGGCAACGATCACAGAATACGGCGATATTCCGGATTTCGCCGGCGTGAGTGTTGAACGCCCGCCCGAAGAGTGGTCGAAGATGCTGCGATGGCCCGAAAACGGCGGCCGCCTGTGGATGGTCGCTCGCGACCGCGGCGCCATGCACACACGACTGCAGCAAAATGAGCTGGTCGAAAATCTCCGGAGACATGCCGCAGAAACTGAGGTCTTCGGCTTCATGGCCTATGGGGACCTTGAACGGAGGATGCGGTCTTTACTGCTGCGAAGAGAGGTGCCGGAATACTACATCACTCTCTATCTATTTGAGCCACCCGACAACGGTGGATAACGCTTCTCTCACATCGCGCCTCTGACAGCCATCATACCCGGCTCCGACCACCCATCCGCACACGCGTTCGCCCCCGTTGCGGTGCACAGGCAGTACGTATCACCGCATGCGCAGCAGCAGGATAACGCCCAGGACACCGAAGATGATATTCTGTGTCCATCCGGCCAGCACCGGATGAAGCGCTCCGGCCAGCCCAAACGCCAGCGTCCATGACCGCACGCCGTTGTAGAGAAACACAATAACAATCGCCACAACTACGCCGACGAAGGTGCCGTGTTCAGCGAAGCGGTAGGAGATGGGTGCGGCCAGGAGAGCAAAAACGAGGCAGGCCAGGGGAATGGAATATTTGAAGTGCAGCTTGACCCGCAACTCGTGGAGATCACGCCCGGTCGCCTCGACTGTTTTGATGAGATCCGAAAGCTGCGTCGCACTCATCTCACGGGCGCGCTGGCGTGCGGTGTAATACTCCTGCAGGGCTCGCTGGAGTTTGATCGTCTTCTGGCCGAAGCGTTCCGTTCGTTCCGGTCTCCCCCGGGGTTCCAGCGTTACCGTGGCGCCCTCCCGGAGGCTCCACGTTTTTCCCTGCAGTTCCGCCCAGTTTGCGGCGGTAATCGTGCGGAGGTTGCGGTCTGCGTCTTCCTCCCAGATGACGATACGCTCCAGTTCGTTACTTTCGGCGTCCATGTGTCCGATATAGAAGATGCGCCCGGCCTCGTCGCGGAAATAGACATTGTACTTTTCCCTGACGACCGGCTGCGTGCGCGTCATCTCCTCAAATGCCGCCTGCGCGCGGCGGCTTGAGGGTGGAACGATGTATTCATTGATGGCAAATGCGGCGATGCTGGCCAGCAGGCCGACCACGAGCATCGGCAGACAGATACGCACCAGACTGGCTCCCCCCGCACGCATCGCCCGGATTTCGCCGTGGCTCTTCAGGTTCGTCACCGCCATGGCGACCGCAACCACCGTCCCCACCGGCATTGACCAGACGATGGCGTGGGGCGAGTGATATAAGAGGAAGCGGCCAATGACGGCCAGGGGCACCCGGAGACCGAAAAGAATGGAGCCGAGCTGTCGGGCTGCGTCACCCAGCATGATGACAGCAAAGGTGGTCACCCCGATGGCGAAGGGCAGTGCGAGGTGGGCGATGATATGACGGTCGAGGAGCTTCATCGCGTGTTCAGGTCTCTCCGGGATCGCTGCTGCCGGGCTGCTGAAGCTCTTGCGGACAGGGCTGTGCAGATTCCAGGACGACGAATGCCGCCGCTATATCCTTTTCGTGTGACAGCGAGATCTGGGCGTTGACAACCTGGAGCTTTTTGGCGTATTTTCCCGCGTAGTTGTGGAAAATGAGCTCCGGCTTTCCCAGCTCGTTGTGTTTGACCTCGATATCAATAAACCGCATTCCGTTGGTCCAGCCGAGACCGAACGCTTTCATCACGGCTTCCTTGGCGGCAAACCGGGCGGCATATCGCTTGGCCATCGGGAGACCGTTGCCGCATTCAGCCTGCTCACCGGGGGTGAAACACCGGTCGAGGAAGCGCGGCCCGTGACGGTCAATCATCTCCCCCATGCGCTCGATGTCACACAGGTCTATGCCCACTCCCACAATCATGGTGCAAATATTGACCTCCTGCAGCGATATCAGCCATTCGCTGTCACGGCAATACTATTCGACGGCCGGAGACGTCCGGGCGGGTTTCTGGGGCTGTTGACTTTCTTCGACCGGGAGATAGGTGTCACCACAGTCCGGCACAGATGACACACCGCCTGCAGAACAATCACTGCGGGGGAAGCTCCCGAGCAGCCACAAATCCACCGCCTGAAAAACAAAAACCACCGCGACACAAAGGGCGACCAGTATCAGCAGCGTTCGCAGGTTGTCGCGGCGGGCTCCATCCATATCATCGCCTGCAGTGTAAAGCGTGATAGTTGCTGCATCGTATGTGTATTTATAACTGACCAGCACCGGAGTGTCCAGTTCTGCAGGAAGGTGAGGCTGTTGGAGCCGGAGAAACACACGGGGAGAAACGGCTGTATCGGACACCGCGAAATGTCAGAGTGCAGTCGAAATCGGCCATTTCCTGATATGCGTCCGTGTTCCGGCAGCCGCCAGCGATGAGGAAACTGAAGGAAATAATCATGGGAAGCAAACTCCGCCTGCCTGTTGTGAAAATCGAAGCCGACAATCTCGCCCGCGGCTGGGAAGAGGCCGTGCTGGCCTGCTGGGAGCAGGGCACCCGCATCGCCACACAATACGACCGGCAGGGAGATCCGAAATCCCGCGATGTGTCGCTGTTCCTGGCCGTCGCCGACGCCTTTGCCGAACCACGCGTGCACCGGGCAATGCCCGGCGGCATCTATGACCTGGAGGTGTACCGCCAGGAGGTGGTCGATGGCATTCACGACCACTGGATCGCTCCCGAAGAGGGCAAGTGGCAGTACACCTACCACGAGCGTATCGCGGCCTATAAAGTTCCGGGGATTGATGAGCCGCTGAATCAGCTCGACTATATCGTCGAAGCCCTCGCCGGTGCGCCCCACACCCGCCGGGCCCAGGTGTCCATCTGGAAGCCGTGGGAGGACGCAGGGATTGACGATCCGGCCTGCCTGCAGCGCCTGTGGTTCAGGGTATTTGATGATGAGCTGGTCCTGTCGGCCCACATGCGCAGCAATGACGCCTTCAAGGCCGCTTTCATGAACATGTACGCGTTCACCGATCTGCAGCGGGTCGTTGCCGAGCGGCTGTCGAAGCGGCTCGACCGCCAGATCTCCCCAACCCAGTACAACCACTGCGTGGACAGCTTCCACATTTACGGCTCCTATTTTGATGAGTTCGAAGGCTTTCTGCAGTCCATCGAGGCCCGGACCTTCGAACAGCGCGTTTTTACAAGCGACATGCTGGAGCCACTCTTCGAAGAAGCACGCGAACGCATCTCCAAAGCCCTCGAAAAAGAGGGAAAGGCCGATAGTGAACAACGCGGTAACTGAATCAATATGCTCTCACAGACAGGAGTGCGGGGACGGGATGGATATTCGATATGTTGCACTTGTTTGTATCGCAGCATTGATTTTTGCACTGCCGGTGGCGGCCGAGGATGACGAACACACCATCAGCGCCTCTGATGAATACATCGGCGGCCGTTTTGCCCGGGGTCTGAGTGACAGCCTGTATCCGGCGGTCGGCCTCACGATGCTGTATTATCTGACGGGTGACTCTTACAACAAAGAAACCGGCAGGCAAATTGCAGACTCCATTGTGGCCAGCGGAGGAATCACGCAGCTGTTGAAGACAACCATAGACGACCGCCGACCCTTCCCTCATTCAGTCAACACCCGGGGATTTCCCAGCGGTCATGCCACGTTGTCTTTTGCAACAGCAAAGGTCGTGGCGGACCGCGATGAGGGTCTGGAGGTTCCCGCCTATGTTGCGGCCGGGCTGATAAGCTGGTCGCGGCACCAGACGCTGCAGCATCACTGGCACCAGATCCTCGCCGGAGCAGCCATCGGGTACTGGGCGGGTCACCAGGCCTCCCGGGGGCGGCTTCATATTTTCGCCGATGACAATCCCGCAAATGGAGCCAGCAGCTTCGCTTCCAGCGACTCCGTCGGAGGCGTCGAGCTCGGGCAGCCGTGGGTCATTTACAGCGTGGATTTCTGACGACCTCACTCCTGCCGGGCGGCAGTGGGCACAGGAATCTACGAAATCTTGTTGACAAGCCGATGGTGCGTTGCTATACTGCCGTTGAGATTGTGAAAGTGCAGGATCCCCGACGGTTTTTCATAGCTCACCAGATTTTGATGCAGCGTTTCGTGCGCAGGCTTCTCTCATATAGGGCTCAACAGGAAATATCGTATAAACAGCCGATTTCCCTTTTACAACATTGGATGGACACTTTGAAGATCAACGCACCACCTGCATCAACTCCGATATAGTGTGTAGTAGACCGCCGATAACAAGCAAATTCATTTCCCTCCACCAAGCGCCTTCGCAACGCATGGGCCCTCATCCGGCAGATACCAGATTGCTCCATTGTAGCTGCTGCGCGGATACTGCGCCCTCCTGTGTTCGCCGATATGGTGACCGGCACGCCGGTGATCACCGGCCTGACAGTGGCTTACTGCGCCCCGACAGCGGCGTGAGGTGATGACACCAGGTCGAGCCTGGTGGTTGGGGCGGCGCCATTCGGAAAGCGTTTTTCACATCGGGAGGCCGAATGATGGCACGCTGTGACGATCTCGAGCGAGTGATGCTGGGAGAAGATGAGCTGGCGGAGGGCATCGGGAAGCTGGCTTCGCAGATACAGCAGGATTACGCGGGCAAAAGCCCTTTACTCGTGGCGGTGTTGAGAGGCTCATTCATGTTTCTGGCCGATCTCGTCCGCCAGCTTGACATCAACCTTTCCATAGACTTCATTGCGGTCTCGACCTATCACGATTCGACGACTTCCAGCGGAGAAATCTGCTTTGAAAAGAAATGCAGTGACGACGTCGCCGGTCGTCATGTCCTGATCATCGAAGACATTATTGACACCGGCTTCACGCTCCACGAAACGGTCAAATGGTTGTGGGAGCAAAATCCTGCGACTGTGCGTGTTTGCTGTCTTCTGGACAAGCCGGCCCGGCGAGATGTGGAGTTTACGCCTGATTATGTGGGGTTCACAATCCCCGACGAATTCGTTGTTGGATACGGGCTCGATTATGCCCAGCAGTATCGCAATCTTCCGTACGTGGCAGTACTCAAACCATCGGCCTATCAAGGCTGATCGGATGTGCTCAGCAGAGGTGTAAGATGTTAGATTTGGCAGATCTTCAGGAAAAAACGGTTGACGAGCTCCGCAAAATCGCCGCCGACGTCAATGTCACCGGCGTCAGTTCGCTGAACAAGCGCGACCTGTGCATGAAAATCCTGGCGAAACAGACCGAGGAAAACGGTCTGGAATACCGCACGGGCGTCCTCGAGGTCGTCGGCGGTGAAAGGGGATTTTTGCGCGGTGCGGACTACCGCTCAGACCCCGACCGGGATGTTTACGTCGCCGAAACTCAGATACGCCGCTTTGATCTGAGAACCGGTGACATGATCAGCGGACCTGTGCGCCCTCCGAAAGAATCGGAGCGCTACTGGTCTCTGCTGCGCCTGCAGACGATCAATGGGAAGGTTCCCGAAGCGGCCCGCGGGCGGCCCGACTTTGAGGATCTTACACCGGTTTATCCAGATGAGCGCATCGTGCTGGAGACCAGGCAGCCGGATAATCTCGCCGGACGCTTTCTGGATATCACCACCCCGATCGGACGCGGGCAGCGCGGCTTGATCATCGCTCCTCCCAAGGCAGGAAAGACCACCCTCATCAAGCAGATCGCCAATGCGATGACCACCAACTATGACGACCTGCACATGATGGTCCTGCTTATTGACGAGCGGCCCGAGGAAGTCACTGATATTGACCGGTCGGTGGATGGCGAGGTCATCGCCTCGACATTCGACGAAGAGCCCAGAAGCCACATGCGGGTGTCCGAGATGGTTCTCGAGCGCGCGAAGAGGCTCGTCGAGCACGGTGAAGACGTGGTTATCCTTCTCGACAGTATTACGCGGCTGGCCCGGGCGTCCAACCTCACGGTGGACCCCTCCGGCCGAACGCTGTCGGGGGGCCTCGATCCCACCGCACTGTACCGGCCCAAGCGTCTGTTTGGCGCCGCGCGGAATATTGAGGACGGCGGCAGTCTCACGATCATCGCCACAATCCTCATCGAAACCGGCAGCCGGATGGATGATATGATCTACGAGGAATTCAAGGCGACCGGCAATATGGACCTGCGGCTGACACGTGAGCTTGCAGATAAGGGAATATTCCCGGCTATTGACATCAGTCGCTCCAGCACGCGCCACCAGGAATTGCTGTTTGACGATGAGGAGATGCAGAGTGTATGGCAGCTTCGCAGGGCCCTGCACGCACTCGACACCGCCGAAGCAACGGAACTCCTCATTTCAGGCATTCGCAAAAGCGAAACGAATCACGAGTTCCTCGCGCGAGCCGTCGAAACGTTCAGGCAGTAACACCACACCCGCCCGTAACAGGGGTTTCATTATGCCGACACTGGTAGCACATGGCAGGATAAGAGCCGTTTGTCTGGCCGCTCTGGGCGTCACTGTATTGACCGCCTCGATTCTGACCTCGTGCCGGGCGCAGTCACCCACGAGCGAAGCCGCACCCTCAGCGGTCGTCGAGCGTCTGGACCAGGACATCAATCTGCTGCAGACGATCAACCGCCTGTCGCTTTCAAAAAGCCAGGCGGATGAGCTCATCGAGATTGCCCGGCAGATGCAGCAGGAGCGCCGGATGACTGGTGCCGCGCATGCCGAACTCGCCCCACTGCTGAAGGAGAAACTGGGCTATCTGCTGCGCGATGAGCGTGTCCCGGAATCATTGAGCACCAAGATCGAGCAGGCCCATCAGCGGCTCGACGAACTGCAGGAGCAGCTCCTCTCACAGCAGCTTCAGCATGCCGACGAGGTGCGTGAGGTGCTGAGCGATCCGCAGATCATGATTATTACCGGCGGGGACCAGGCCCGGCAGGCGGCGTCGGAAATGTTGATATGGATACGCGAACTGTCACCGGAAGACTTTCACAGCGAAGCCATGCCCAACGCCGAGCAGCTTGCCGACCCCGAGCAGGGCCTGGACATCGATACTGTTTATAATATCTTTGAGACCGCTCGCAACCTCACACCGGAGCAGTACCATGCACAGGACGAAGAGCTCGCTTCCCGGCTGGCCCCACTTTTTCGCACAGGTACTGCAGACGATGATATGGCTCTCATAGATCTGCTGACGCACGAACGTTTCGTCCCTGTGCTGCAACGCCGGGCCGAATACCTCACAGACGGCGGTGGAGCCGGATAACAGGTGACAGACCCATGCGGATCGCCGTGTTCAGCAACACCTACCTCCCGTCGCTCAACGGTGTGGCCAATGTTGTAGAGGCTTATCGAAAGAGCCTGGTCGAACTGGGCCATGAGGTTTATATCTTCGCGCCCGGGACCTCCGCAAAGGACGACCCCGACGACCACGAACACATTCTGCGCTTCCCATCCTTCGAGGCCCCCACCTTCGACTACTCCGTGGCCATGCCCTTTTCGCTCCCCATCATGCGGGTGCTGCACGGGGTGAGCTTTGACATCGTCCACACCCATCACCCTCTGTGGGTGGGCGTATGGGGCCAGTGGTTTGCCCACTGGGCAAATCTTCCGCTTGTGACCACCGTCCACACCGAATACCAGATATACTCCGAGATGATGCCCCTGCCCTCCGGGATGGTCGAGGGCTTCCTCAACCGGCGTGTCGTGAAATACTGCAACAAATGCGACATGGTCACCACCCCCGTACCAAGCATGCGGGAAAAGCTGCAGGGCTTCAATGTGGCTACTCCCATCGAGCTGATACCAAACCCGACCGATCTGTCCTTTTTCGTCGGTGCAAACGGCATGCAGATCAGGCAGTCCCTGGGTATTGATCCCGACGATACTGTGATTGGCTACGTCGGTCGGCTGTCTCCCGAGAAGAATTTGCCGTTCGTTCTGCGGGCGGCGACCATGATCATTGCAGAAGATCCGACCGCCCACGTGCTGATTGTCGGAGGCGGGCCGGCACTGGAGAACCTCAGGACAGCCGCTGACGAGTTGGGCATCACCGACAGGACACATTTTACCGGTGAGGTGCCTTACGACCGGATACCGGACCACCAGGCCGCTCTTGACGTTTTCCTCACCGCTTCCCTCAGCGAAACGCAGCCGCTGGCTTATACCGAGGCGATGGCTGTGGGAACACCAATTGTCGCTGTGAAGGCCCCGGGTTCCAGCGATATGATCCAGGATGGGCACAACGGTCTGCTGGTTTCGCACGAAGAAGGTCCCGAGGGCATGGCCAGGGCTGTCAGCGCCCTGCTGAAGGACCGCCAGATGTATGATGACATCCGCCAGGCCGGTATGAAATGGGTCGAGCGCTATGATATCGGCGCGGCCACGCAAAAGCTGCTGAAGGTGTACGAGCGAGCACAATCGTCATTCGAAGCGTAAAAAACCCTTTTTTCAGCCCTCCGGCGAGGATATCGTCGGCAACACCGCGAACAGGTGCAGGATGAATATCACCGCCTGGAGGGACGATTCATGCCTGAAAATTACGCCCCGTTTCGAGAAATATACAATATTGATGACCTGCTGCTGATAGACACCCCTCTTTCAACCGGGCAGAGTATCACGATTGATGACGCCTACTACCCCGAGCTGTGCCTGTGGGTTACACTGCAATGCGATGAGCTCGATCTGTTCTCCGAAAACGGCCAGACGCTGGTGGACGGTGTCACTAAGGAGGGCTTTGGCTGGCGGTTAAGCATTACGTCGCGCGGGTATCTGCGCTTCGAGGATAAGAACCCCGACGATGAAGACCGCCAGAGCGTCGATTCGCACTTGCCGGTGCATGCAGTGGTCAACACGAAGGGCAGCTTTCGGCTCGGTTTTTCGCTGGAGGGCACGGCGTGGGCGATGCGCGACACCCGTTATGCGGGCGGGGGACCGTCCAGTGTGGCCCGTCTCCGCCTGTTTGCTGTCTCCGGGCCGGGTCAGCGGATTACCGAAATCGGCGGCAAAAGTGGGATCGACCGGGTGGATATGAATCCTGTGCCCCGGACGCTTGTGGGCGGCCAGGACGCCGACGGGCAGCACCGGCTCGCCGGAAACATCGAGCGCATTACAGCATACAACACCTCCCGGCTGGAGCATTTTGATGCGATGGAGCGCGAAGCGGCAGATGATGCCATGCCCCTTATTCCGTGCGGCAGCGCCTTTGCTCCCCGCTGGGTGGACGACGAGACTATCGAGGTCTTTACCAGACCCGAGTTCACCGGCACGACCTCGTACTGGGTACACCTGACGCTGGAGAAGCTCCCCGAAAAGTGCCGGCGGATGAGAATTGGTACAAAGTGGTACGGTGGCGTGAATATGACACCCACCTTCTTCTGGAGCCCAAACGGGGATAACTGGTCGCGAGTGGTCCCGGCCCGCTGCTGGATGGGTGACGAGCGCACCAACTTCCGGGTGGAGTTTCACATTGATGATCTGCCACGAAAAGGTGGATACCTCGCAAGCTGCCCGCCCTTCTTGGAGACACACCGCGAGGAGTTGCTCCAATGGGCGCGTGGGCAGGAAAATATCACGGTGACGAAAATCGGAGAATCCGTGCTGGGGCGGGCCATCCACGCGATCAGTGTCGGCGGACCGGGCGACGGGCCGGCCCGTCATGGTGTTGCGATTACCTGCGGGCAGCATTCGCCCCTGGAGATCATGGGCGGTCGAGTCATCCGGCCGGTTATCGAAAACCTTCTGGACCGGCCTGAGCTTCTCGCGGACTGTGCATTCCACTTCGTCCCGACCGTCAACGTTGACTGCCAGCATTTCGGCGGCAACGGCCTGAACGCCAACCGCCGGAATAACAACCGCCACTGGATGGTGAACATCCAGCCGGAAAACCAGGCATGTGTGGACTACTTCGACGGGCTCAAGGACGCGGGGCAGCCGATTGACTTCGCGATGGATATTCACGCCGGTGGCATCTTCCGCAATCATGTGCTGATGCACATGGCCGACAGCGATGCAGTGTCCCTGTCCCAGGAGGATATGGATGCACAGGAGCAGTGGCGAGATCTGCTGCAAAAGCACGCGGGATTGCGGCGCGAGGACTGCAGCTCACTGCAACAGCTCGATCTGCGGGCGACGGACTACTTCCACCAGGCGCACGGAGCGACCGCATTCTGCCTGGAGCTGAGCACATGCAGCTTTTACGACCCGCTGATAAACCATACCCGGGCATTTGCCCAGGACGCATTCGGTATCCTGGCCGATGGGCTGGCAGAAGCGTGGGCTGAGATGTTTTTGAGAGCCTGAGTGCGCCCTACTCCGTGCCGGTTCGCCCCGTGGTGGGTATATTGGACGATTCCACGGCATCCCGCGCGACATCCCAGATGACGCTGGCCAAAAAGACAGCCACAACCAGTCCCGAAAGCTGGAGCATGCGAGCTCCCAACTCCCTGAGGTCCTCGCCCCTGTTGAACCGGAGAATGAGCCCGAAAATGAGACCCAGGGGCGGACAGAAGACAGACGTCACCAGCAGTGCCAGCATGCTGGCGGGATGAACTCCCATGATCTCGGGCGGCTCGTCGTCTTCGATGAGGGCGAGGTTGTGTCCGGCATGGATAAACCGCAGAAACTCCCCCACCGCCCCGAGGACGGCTGCGATTGTCAGCCCGGCGGTGATAAAAAACAGCACCTGTGTATCAATGACTGCGAGGAATCGCAGCGACTGAAGACGCTCCAGGTCAATATCTATGACTGCAGAAAATCCTCCAAGCTCTCTGGCAATGTTGAGTGTCACCGCGAGCAAAATCCCGCCCGCCAGAAGCGACAGGACCGAGGTGACGAAAATGGCAGGCCGCGCCTTCTTCAGCTCCTCGGCAAACTTGCGGTCATACACCTTCATACGTGTCTTTTTCCAGTCTTCGTTGGGGTCTGCGCGTCCCGCCTGTGGACCGGTGGCAGCGCTGCCGCTGGCCGCAGCGATTCTCCGGGCGCGGGTCGCGGCAAGCTCCTCCTCCTTTTCGACGTCCTTTCTATCAGGGATGAGTGGAGCGCCACACTCAAGGCACTGGGTATCCCACGGGCCAACCTTCGCAGCACAGTGGGGACAGGTTTTTTCCTCACGCGGCATGAATACTAACACCTCTCGTAACAGCAGGAGTACAGAAAAAATCAAAAGAACCCTGTGCAATACCTATTCTTTTGCCTTATAATAATCACCTCCCTGTAAGAATTGTTGTTGTCGCGAGTGTCTGTAACATGCAGTCGCCGAAGAAGAAGGAATTATGCACACCGCCACGGAATACTGCATCATGCACATTTCATCATAGGAAGGAAGTAGTCGGTGGAAGAAGTTTCTGCCGTAGCAGATAGTCAAACGCCGCAACAAGAAGAGCAGACAGGGTTACAGGGCATAACATTTTCGGCCACTATTCTTTCGCTCGCTTTCGGCGTTGTGAGCTTCATCTGGGTTTATGTCGCCGGCATGATTTCCCATGGCTCACAGGTGGGTGAAAGTGTTCCGGTGATCCCGGCGATCGGCGCAGCGATGGTTTTGACGCTGGTTGCGCCGCTGCTTCGGAAGATCTGGAGCCGGCTTCATCTCAACCAGGCGAATGTTCTTTTGGTCTATGTCTTCCTGTGCATCGCCGTAACGTGCACATCTGTTGGCGTTGTCCGACTCCTGATGCCCTCGCTGACAGCAGCACAATACTTTGCATCACCCGAGAATAATCTCGCGCAGATCCAGGAGCATATTCCGACATGGCTCGCCCCCAGTGATCGCGGCGTCGTCCGGGACATGTATGAGGGCGCCGACGGCGAGGTTATTCCCTGGAAGCCGTGGCTCGTTCCTCTGGGCGTCTGGACCGTCTTTTTGCTGGCGACCTTTGTGTCGATGCTCGGCATCATGACACTGTTCAGACGGCGGTGGGCGGAAAAAGAACACCTCACCTTCCCAATCGTCCATCTGGTGGAAAACGTCACAGACCAATCCCAGGCACATTATGTGACGGCGTTTTTCCGTAATCCCGTGATGTGGGCGGGGTTCACGCTGGCGGCCTTTTACAATATTATGAACATCATTCACGGGTTCAACCCGGCGGTTCCGGCGATGGGGCGGACCTACGATCTCGGGGGATTGTTCACGGAGCGGCCCTGGTCGGCCATCCGCCCTCTTGGTATCGCCTGGCGACCCGAAAACTTCGGCCTGGGCTATCTGGTCTCCACTGAGATCACGCTCTCGGTCTGGGTCTTTTACCTCCTGCTGCGTTTCAGTAACGTCTCAGCAGTCGCCGCAGGGTATGATATCGCCGGCTTCCCGTTTGACCAGCAGATTTCGGCGGGGGCATACCTGGCCCTGGGGATATTTTTGATATGGGTCGCCCGCGAAGAGCTCGCACGCATCTTCCAGAAGGCTTTCGGGGGGCGCTCCGGGCTTGACGACAGCAATGAGCCGATGTCGTATCGCTGGGCGGTCATCAGCACGATTGTCGGATTCGCGGTGATGGTGTTCATTGCGTGGAAGGCGGGGATGCTCCTCTGGACGGCCGGGGTGTATTTTGGGCTCATACTGCTGTTTGCGCTGGTGTATGCACGGGCACGGGCCGAAGCCGGTGCAGCGATGGTCTGGCTATTTCCATTTTATCAGCACAAGCGCCTGATGATCTGGGCGCTGGGTTCAAGGCCTTTTGCGCCGTCGGGAAATTTCCAGAATATGACCATCTTCTCGACATTCATGTTCCTGTCGCGCGGCTATTTTCAATCGATGATGGCGTATCAGATAGAATCGTCGAAAATAGCCAGTGAAGCCCGTATTAAGCAGCGTTCCATGACGAAGTGGATGATTGTGGCACTTATTCTGGGAATGGCCGGCGCTTATTTCGTTCACATGAAGGCCTACTACGCCCACGGCGCGCGGGAAGAAGAGGTTAACTAAATGTTTAATAACCATATCTCCAATAAACAATACTTGCCCATCTCGGGCACACACGAAAAAAACGTTCTTCGCATGCAATCCATCAAACGTCCTTTGCAAAATATGATGGGGTATCAAACGTTCTTTGCACGGCAATTTCGTTTGGTTCGGGTGGTGAAGGTTTTAGGAGAGTTGAGATTATTTCTTAGATGTCTGGATATCTGAAGGAGCAAACGTCCTTTGCGTGCAGAGGGCGTTTGGTGTTGTTTTT
>JAWODS010000110.1:0-2621 GCA_046483205.1 Armatimonadota bacterium
GGGTGGGTGGACGACGAAGGGCACCGGTACTACTTCGTCCCCTATTTCCTGTACTGGCAGCGCTGGCGGCGCGATATTATCGGCGGGATGAATACCCTCGGCAGGGCGTATCTCCTCACCGGTGACACCATTTACGCCCATAAAGCCGCCGTGATGATGTGTAAGGTCGCCAGCGAGTACAAACGCTTCGATTACCCCGAACAGGTGTATCACGAAGGGCGTTTCGGGGTGAACGGCCGCATCTCAGACCGCATCTGGTCAACCGGAGATGACAGCAACATCGCCCTGGCCTATGATGCAATCTACCCCGTTTTTGACGAAGACAATGAGCTTATTGATTTTCTGTCGGATCACGGCATCGACAATCCCCGCACCACCTGTGAGCAGGAGATGCTGCAGGTGATGGCCGACGACGTGCTGCGGGGCTACGTGGCAGGCAACATGGGTGCCCACCAGACGACCATGTGCCATCTGGCCATCGTGCTGGATAATGAAGACCCCGACAGGGGACACACCACCGACGAGATGGTCACATGGCTGATGGAAGGCGAGGGACGTGTGGAAGACCTGATGTGGAACGGCTTCTGGCGCGACGGCCTGGGCTCGGAGTCCTCCCCCAGCTACGCCTCCGGATGGTGCCGGAAGTTTTACGCCATCGCCGATCTTCTGCCCCGCCTCGGAGTGGAGATCTGGGACAACCCGCGTCTGAAAAAGATGGCTGACATCGGCCTGGACATGACGGTGGCCGGTGAGTTCACCCCCTGTATCGGCGATTGCGGGAGCGTGCAGGGCGCACGACGCGTCGCCTGGACACCCGAGCTTCAGGGACCCGCCTTTACGCACTATGGGGACGTGCGCTATGCAAAGGCCCTCGCTATCATGGGAGCCAGCTCCCGCAGCCTGTGGGACGAGCGATTTGACGAGGAAAAGGTCCAGGAGGTTGTCGAAGAACACGGGAGCGACCTGGTTCTGCAGACCCGCGATCTCGGCGGCTACGGCCTGGCGGTGCTCGAAAGCGGTGGAGCGGCAAACAGGCGCGGTGTCTCCATGTATTACGGTGACGCAACCGGCGGGCACGGCCATTACGACCGCCTGACGCTCGGGTTTTACGCCTTCGGGTATCCGCTATTCCCGGAGATGGGATATCCGATTCCCTTCACCACCCCCAAGCGCTTCGGCTTCACCAGCAACACCATTAGCCACTACAGCGTTCTGATCAACCAGCAGCAGCACCGGACCCGGCAGTCCGGAGCGCTGAACACCCTGGCCTCGGCGCCGACGGTGCAGCTCATGGACGCCTCCGCGGAGGTAGCGTACGGGGGCCTGGCGGACCTGTACCGCAGGACCTGTGCGCTGATCGATATATCTGACACCCGGTCGTATCTGCTGGATATCTTCCGCGTGCGCGGCGGCCAGGAGCACCACTGGAGCTTCCACGGCCCGGCGTTCTTCTCGGATTTTTCAGTCACCGGCGGTACTTTCGGCCCGGTCCAGGAAGAGGGGACGCTTGCGGGCGAGGACATCGAGTGGGCCGAAAAGCCCGATCCCGTCGCCTACAACAACCAGCAGGTACTTCCCCTGCAGAAGGGCGAGGGCGTCATCAGTGATGACCGACATTACCGCGAGCGGTCGGCTGAAGGCTTCGCCGCTTACGCCTCCGACCAGGTGCTGGTGAAGGTCGATGGTGCGAAGATGACATTTACAGATGTGAACGTTCCGCCCGGCACAAAGCGTGTTTTCTTCGAGATCTACGATTACGCCGAAAACAGCAACACGATCAACGTCCAGATTGGAGATGTGTCGGCCACGGTAGAGCTGGAGCCTGCAGGCAAACGGGGCTTTCGGTGGATATCCACCGAGATCGAGGTCCCGAAGGAAGCCGGGGGCGTGACGATCACGGCCGATCACGTGGGCCAGAAGTACGTGCAATTGCGCAATGTCGTCATCAGCCCTGAAACCACCGTTGAGGCTCCCACAGTCGTCGGCACCAACACCAGCGGCTTCGAGTTCCTCTACGACGTCCAGCGCATGAAACCGGAGGGCGAATGGTCTGCCACATTTACGCATCCGGAGGACAACGTTGCGGTCACGATGCGGATGCCGGACGGGTGCGCGGAGGAGGTCATTACCGCCCTTACCGAGCCGCCTCTGCAGCCGGGCAATCCCGACACCATCCGCTACGTGCTGGGGCACAATGTGCGAGAACACAACAGCGATGAGCCGCTTTTCCGCAACTATATCGCCACCGTCGAGCCGCACCACAGCGACGCGCAAATCCAGCACGTCCGGCACATGGCCTGCGGGGATGCAAATCCGGAAACCGTCGGCCTGATCGTGAAGCGCGACGGCGCCACCGATTACATCCACAACGCGCTTTCGCCGGATGAACGCTGCCGGTGGGAGGGCGCGCCCGAAACGCTGGAGGCTGCCGCCGAGTTCGCCATGGTGACCGTGGACGACCGCGGTGTCCAGAGAGCCTGCGTGGTTAACGGGACACTGCTGAAATACGGTGATTTCGCACTCCGGCCCTCTCCCTCGCCGGCGGGACAGGTGCTGGGGGTTGATCCGAAAGCCAACGAAATCGTCATCGACATGGCGCTGCCTGTCCCGGAAGCGTGCGA
>JAWODS010000398.1:0-5375 GCA_046483205.1 Armatimonadota bacterium
ATTCGCTCCTGCCGCACAAAGTCACCGATGTGCAGGTGACACCGCGCGCGACAACGGAGAACCCCGGTGGTATGGTGTCGTACCGGGTGAAGGTCATGACTGAAGGCGGCCAGCCGGGGTTACATGTTTTCCGCGTTGCGGTCACCGGCCCCGATGGGCAGATGGAGCATTACGGCACGCAGATAACCGCACCGGACGGCTCCGGAGACGCGGGCTTCAGGCTGGCGCTGAATGACACACCGGGCACGTGGACCATCACCGCCACCGATGTCGCGACCGGCGTAAGCGGTTCAGCGACCTTTACTCTGCAGTCTGGACAGGCCGGCGCAGGCGTGCCGTGAAGTTGTGGGTGACCGGCGCACGTCCACCTGATATAATTGCACCACCTAGTGGGGCGCCGCTCGCACGTGCCCCGTAATGCTGCGCGTTATGATGGGACAATATGAAGCAGATTTTTCGTCTAATGAGACTTTCGGTCATAGTGGCTGCAGTGGCAATGTTGTGTTCGCTGCTGCATGCAGAAAAATCCGCAGCAGGCTATGACATTTTTCTGACCCTTCAGGCGACCGGTCCGGAGGCCCGGGTGACGCTGGATGACAGCGGCGACGGCGGCCTGGAGGTGTGCTTCGGCTCTGAGGCGACCGAGCTTGTGGAGAGAACTCCTGAAGGCTCCACACTCCTGCAGAGCGGAGATCCAGCGCATTCGGGGGATGTCCATATTCGTCGGCGTCCTGCACTGGTCGAAGTGCTGCAGGGCTCATCGATTCTTCTGCGAAGGAGCTGTGCCGGGCCGATCAGCGAGAATGTGACAGCGGGTGAAACCGCTGGAATTGATGACCTCATCGTCCAGCCGGTGGATGACATTTATTTCTCCGACGAATTTTTTAACCCCAAAGGCTCGGCGGTCACGTGGGACCCCCTCTGCGGCGCATGGGATGTCGGTATCTATCGCGATGCACTCATCCAGCGCGACCACGGCCACAGCGGCCCCATCGGCGCCTCCTGGTATGAATGCACCTCCGGCGAACGAGCATTATCCGTGACCGGCCATGACTTCTGGGACCGCTACCGGGTGAGGGCCGCGGTCAGGCCACCGGCTTCCGGGAAGACCGGGCTGGTGTTTTACGCCGCGGACGCAGACAACTACGCCCTTCTATCGGTTGAGCCCCGTGATGAAGGCCGCGGGGAGGCCAGCCTGGCTGTCGTGCGTGATGGTGAGAAGACGGTGCTGGAGACGGCTGATATCCCGTGGCGCGAGCACGAAGATGGGTGGTACGAACTGGCCGTCGAAGCTCATGACAGCCATGTGCGATGTACCATCGCCGGTGAGAAAGTGTTCGACACACAGCTTCCGGCGTTCACCTGCGGACGGTGTGGGCTCTACGCCGACGGCGCGGAGGGCGTGCGCTTTGATGATTTTGTCGTAAAATCTATCCACCGTGCGGGCGACACCTTCGACGAAGCCGGGAGGGACGGCGGTCCGGCGGGATGGCTCACAAACACGGGTCGGTGGCATATTCAAGACGGTTGCCTGGTGGGCGCCTCGCCGACCATGGCCCGGTGCCTGCGGCCGGGGACAGACTGGGGAGCCTCCTCGGTCAGTGCGGAGGTCACCGTCACCTCCGGCGGAGCGGGCGTCTGCCTGAACTGGTCCGGCGCATCAGGCTATACGCTGGGCGTCGCTGATGGTGGTTACCGGCTCGCGCGTTTCGTCAACGGCTACAAAACAGTGCTCGCCCGGGGAGAATGTGACACCCACAAACCCGTCTCACTCACTCTTTCGTGGTGTGAGGGCCGGCTGTCAATGCGCGTGAACGAGAAGACACAGACGGTCTATGATTTTGCATGTCCGAAGGGCCGTTCGGGCCTCTTTTGTGCCGGGCAGGCCGTATTTGATGGATACTCCGCCCACGAACCGGAGGCCCCCGGTGCACAGATCTCATCAGTTACCGGGCGTCCGGCCTTTGTTCCGGGCAAAAAGGAAGGGACCAAACGACCCGTCCTCGGGTACATCTGGCGGCCCGTCGGTACGTGGAAAAGGACGGACATTGAGGGTCTGCAGGAGCCGGGGTTGTCGCCGAAGCCCAAAAGCCAGCAGCGCGCGGAGCTTTGGTATTACCAATCCTGCCCGGGTGACGCCGCCATGGATGTGGAAACCTGCACGATTGATAATATCTCTGAGGATGCGCTATTTGGGCTAACCATCGGCTCCGAGGCGACAGATGCCGCAAGCGGATATGCGGTGGAGTTTGAGCCCTCGACCAGCGACCGCAGGCCCGTGGGACAGCTCCGCCTGCTGCGCCGTGGTGAAGTGGTGGCCAAAACAATGACGACAGCCGCCGGGTGTGATCGTCTGAAATTATGGCGAGAGGGGACGACCATCGTCGGACAGGCCGATGACCTGGGGCTGTCTTTTGACGACCCCAAACCCCTCACCGGCACTCGCTGCGGCGCATACGCAACATCTTCATCATTCCAGATCGGCCGCGTGACGCTGTCCAACCGCCGGGCGCTATCCTACACCTTCCGGGAGGTCGAGACCGACTGGCAGCCCCGGCAGGGCGATTGGCTGGTGCATTCCGGCATGGCGTGCATCGACTGGGACTACTGGCTGACCGGCCGAGGCAAACCGGTGGCGATGACCTACAACACTCATCCGCAGCCGAACGATCTGCACATCGATTTTGGCGTCAGCGAATACACCGAAGGCTTCTCCAGCGGTGAGCACCGGCATTATCCGTATTACAACATCAGCCTGGTAACATGTGCGCAACAGCGCTCCATGGACAGCGGCTACCGCTTTCTGATTGGCGGGGAAAACGGCAGAGTGACGCGGCTGCTGCGACGCGGTGAGGTTGTCGCGGAGACGCGCGATAAGCGGTTCCATATACAGATGGGCGGGCACTGCAACAGCCCCCGGGCCATCCACGTGGTGCTCACCCAGAAGGATCGCAAAATCACGCTCTATTTAAATGACATGAAGGCGCTTTCGTACGATGATCCAGACCCACTGCCGGGCGGCTTTGTGGGTATCGGCTGCGCTGAGTGCTCCGCCAACTTCCGTGACTTCTGGATGGCGCCGCTCCCCACCCTTCAGAACACACAGTAGCTCCAATCGGTCAATACAAAAGACGGCTGCGGTACTGCCGATGGTTCCAAAATAACACAGCTGTGAACGCAAAAGTCACTAAATCGCAGGCGATGGAGGATTTGAACATGAAAGTCACAATGCATCTTGCAGCAGTGATTGCACTCATCTGTATGAGTGTCATTTCTCACTCCTACGATGTCCAGCACCCGGTTTACAGCCCAACGGCGGAGATTGATGATCTTCTGCCCGAGGTACAGAAAGTGATGGAGATGAGCGACGAGGAGATACGCGGTCTCATTTCCGAGAAGACCGATTTCAGTCACGTGGGTTGTGAGGCCTGCAGGGGCGGCTCGGAGTATGGGCGGGCAGCCAGGTTCACCTGGGACATAGACAACCCGCGGCAAATAACCTGCGAGCACTGCGGCCACGTCTATCCTAGCGATAAATACCCCATGGACAAAACCCTCACCATCGTCAACCCGATCGGTGAAGAGCAGGAGTATCATTACCACCAGGCCGAGGACGGGCGGGCCTATTTCTGGAATTGCAAGATTCGGGGCTTCATCAAAAACTACATGGCGGGAAGGGCGTATGATCTCGCGGTGCTGTATCATCTCACCGGTGAGGAGAAGTACGCCAACAGGGCCGCGGTGATCGTGCATCGTTTTGCGGAAGTTTATCCGGCCTGGCCCATCCGCGGGTTTGACGGCTATCAAGAATCTCCGTGGGCCGATATCCAGTTCAAGCCCAGCGAGGGGCAAAAAGGCAGCGCGTTTTACGATTCGAAGATTCTGGAGCCTGATTATGAGGGCAACTACATAACCATCGGCGAGACTCCGATGAATATGCCGTACTGGGCGGGGAAGTGGAGCCGGTGGTTTTACGGCGACATCCCCCAGGGGCTGTTCAAAACCCACGACCTCATCTACAACAGCGACGCATACGAAACGATCGGTCCCGGCGCGCGAGAAACTGTCGAACGCGATCTCCTGCGGCTGAGTGTTGACACCATCCAGAAATGGCCCAAGCGCTACGGGAACATGGACGGGCACCGCATCATGGGGTTCGTGATGGCCGGGCGGATCCTCGGAGAGCCCGACTGGGTCCATTATGCCGTCAACTGGGTCCAGGAGCTTTTAGAAAAGAGCTATTTCTATGATGGCATGTGGCACGAGGGCACGGCCTGCTATCATCGCCAGATCACCAACCGGCTCGCAGCAGTGCCCAGTCTCGCCGACGGCCACACCGACCCGCCGGGATATACCTACGAGCCGACCGGCCGACGCTTCGATGACCTGAAGATGACACGCGATCTTCCGGCACTTGACCGGTCAATCAAAGCCGTCTATAAGCTCACTTTGCCGCTGGAGGAAGGGACTAACAAGAGCCTCTACGCGGCCACCCATGACAGCTGGTGGGACAAGAAATCGCACGGCTACACATGCACGAAATCCGAGCCGCAGCTCCTCCCCGGTATGGGACATGCGGTGCTGGGGTGGGGCGAAGACGCCAATCAGATGCAGGCTCACCTGCACTACAGCGGCGCCTCCGGGCACGATCACCGTGACACACTGAACATCATCCTGCATGCAAAGGGCACCGAGCTGCTGTCGGAGTTCGGTTACTGCCGCACCACCCTGAGGGGCTGGAGCAACTGTACGCCCGCCCACAACACCGTGGTGGTGGACGAAACCGAGCAGACCCGCGGATTCGCCGGCAACCTGATGCTCTTTGCACCCGGCGGCCCTGAGGTGTTTGCGGTGGAGGCCGATGGCACGAGCCGCTATGAGAGTATCGCCGACATATACCAGCGGGCGCTCGTGTTCGCCCGGATTGGTGACGAGGATGGGTACCTCTTCGATGTGTTCAACATCCGCGGCGGCCAGTCTCACGACTGGATGCTGCACAGCTATGCCAACGAGGACCCGGAGCTTGACGTCAGCCTGCCGATGGAGCCGATTGACGGCACCATGTACAGTCATATCACCGACCTCCGGCAGGCCGTCACCGATGAGCAGTGGTTTATGACGCACACCTGCGAGGACGGATCGGCTCTGAAGACGTACCTGCTGGGCGCCGCCGATACAGAGGTCATCGCAGGCAGGTGCCCATCAATTCGACCCGCTCCCAATGACGAGTCGAAGACCCACGACTACCGCATGCCGATTGTGGCCGTGCGGCGTACGGGGCCCGAAGATGAAGACCTGTCCAGCACCTTCGTGGCCGTGCATGAGCCGTACAAAGAAGAGACCTCCATCGTGGCCGTACGGCCCCTGCCGGTGGA
>JAWODS010000208.1:0-3866 GCA_046483205.1 Armatimonadota bacterium
GACGAGGCGTTCGACAAAATCATCACCGCCGCACAGAGCATGTAGGGCACAGGGCGGCGTTCGGGCGTCGGTAGTCTACAAAGTGTGTGCATGCAAAAAGATAAGCAAACATCTCCGTGGCTCGGCCCGATAGACGCCATGAATGCTTTGCTGGGATAGCTTTCGGGGAGTAGGCCTTGTAGGGCGCAGGCCTGTGGAGTTTTCGTCGTTTGAAACTCCAACCGAAGGCGTACCGCGCCGGTCGTGAATCTTTTTGCCCGAGAGATTCCCGGGGCCAAGAGACTCCGGCGGGGTACAAGCCCCCGCCCCACAGAACGACAAAACTCCCGCAACTGGGCTTTGGTATATTACACGCAGAAGAGCTCCCGGACTACAGGAGAAAACATGCCAGCGTGAAGCCTATCCTCTTACTTTCACATGGGTATTTGAATCGGCTTTGGGGCTACCCCCCATCCTCGCCTGGGTAGGCTTTCGGCTCGTGGATCATAATGTCGGCGGCGTGGCGGAGATGCCAGACCAGGCGGCCCCAGTTCAGGGACCACAAATTCCGCATGCGGCGACTCTGGCCGAAAGTAACCAGGCTGCCGACTCCAAAAAAAACAGACTTGCAGAGGCTGTAGAAGGTCCGCATCGTCCACAGCACCGCCGTTTTGATGCGCCCCTCGTGGATGCGGAAATATTCGAACTCCGACATGCTCATCATGACATTCAGGCGCAGCGTCGGCACCAGGTCGGCTGATTTACGCGTTTTGTGGATGCAGGTGGCACTGAGCGCGACAACTCTCCGCCATCCCGCGTCCGCCATCCTCCGGCACCATTCCGCATCGTCGTACCACATGAAGATCCGCTCATCCATCAGGCCGATGTCATCCACCGTCTCCTCCCGCACCATCTGGCACGCGCCGAATACCCAGTCAACGTCATGGATGCTGTCCGGGGCGCTGTCGGGGGTGTCGATGATTTCTATCCTGTGGGTGAGCGAGGCGGGAAGCAGATGGGCGGTCAGGCGGGGGAAGTGACACGCTGTCGGCTGCTTTGACCCGTCGGGATAGTAAAGCTGGGCGCTGGCGGTGCCGATGTCGTCATGCTCATCCATCACCCGCACCAGCTCGCTCATGCAGCCGGAGGTCAGCTCGGCATCGCTGTTGAGCATGAGGCAGTAGCGTCCCTGTGCCGTTCGCATCCCGTGGTTGCTGGCTTTGGTATAACCGAGATTGTTGTCATTGGCGATCAGATGAACCTCCGGGAAGTCCTCCCGCACCATCCCGGCGCTGCCGTCGGTAGAGCCGTTATCAACAACGATGACCTCGATATCGAGAACGCCGTGATGCTCCCGACACGACTTTAGCGCCGCTCTCAGATCATCACGCGTATTCCAGTTGACGATGACGACCGATACGTCCATGAATCTCCTTTTCCGCTTGAAGATGTATCAATGGCCGGTTGCGCTCAGGCCCCCGCGTACCACGTTTGTTGAAGAAAGTACGACACCAGAGACACGTCGCACTTTCCACATCGACTGTTGAGACCGCGTGAAATGCCTCAGTCCTGCAGGCGCACGGACGTCGCCAGGGGGATGACGAAGGTATTTTCGCCCTCCATGGTACTTCGCGGGAAGAAGACGTGGGAGGTCTTTTCGCCATCAATGCGCAGGCCGTGATCCATGGTCAGAACGATAACTGTCCGTCCATCCCGCTTCTCCACGCGGTCGATTTCATAGCCGTGAGTGCGACCGTTGGGATGGCTGATGACCATCCACATGCCGTTCAGCGCCCCGCCTTCGGGCAAATCTGCATCGGTGAGAAACGCATTTGACTCCGCACCGTCGGTTTTCCGCTGTGCCCCGGCAATTGCGCCCGAATACGATGCTGCAGGGGCTTCCACAGCGGCCTCCTCACACTGCAGGCTTGTCCCCTCAAACAGCCACAGACCGGTGATGCGTCCTGCGTCCTGTCGCATAATCCCCAGCCGCCCGGTCAGATGCATATTCCCGGCGGTGCAGGTTTCTCCCGACGGGCTGGCGAGGACCGTATCCACGACCTCGCCGTGATGAATGCGGAGGGCGACGGCGTCCGTGTCGTCCGGCTGCACCCGGAGCCGCTCGACGGTATCAATGAATGTCGCCTTCGAAAACGGTTCCTCGACGGCGGTGAAGACCGTCGAAAGCGGGGCCTCACCCGTCCGGCGCACCACCATCTGGAGCATCCAGTAGTCATACACGGCCCGTGAATCCCGCCCCGCCTTCCGGACCGAGGGAGATTTCCCCAGCATGAACTGACTCTGCGTTTCCCCGGCGAGATGAACCCGAACGCCGTCCTCCGGATTCTCCGCATATCTGAAGGTGGTCACCGCATTGGTCACACCGTCGCTGCTTTTCACGTCCCGGATGACGCCGTAAGGGTTGAAGCGGGAGCCCTCGGTCTTCGGCTCCTCCCATTCCTCCCCGCTTTCCAGCAGGTTCTCGCGCTCGTCAGTCAGAGGCACGCTGCAGGTGGCGTTCATGTCGTCATCGGCGTCTCCGTGCAGCAGCCAGTCGTGGGTGGAGCCGCCTATCGTCCGGGCAATATCCACAACGTACGCATCGGCTACAGATACGGGCACAGTGACCAGCATCCGCCGGTAGGTCTGCAGGTCTTCAACCGCATGGTACGCACGCCTGCCGTCCGCCTCGACCATCGAGACGCCGCCGGTGTCGGGGAAATAGTGCAGCAGGTTGCCGTCGGAATTGCTGCCGTTCTGGTTGGCCCGGTCGATCACCACCAGGTTATGGCCGATGGTGCTGATATTCCACCAGCGCAGCTTCGTGTGGGTGTAGCCGATGTCACACAGCATCTCGTGGCCCTTCGCCCACAGTGTCAGATTCAGGTTGTCAAGGTGGGTGTGTCCGTGTCCGCCCGAAAAATGCAATTGCGCCTGCATCTGGTTGTCTCCGCGCCCTCTGCCCAGCGAGGCGTGACCATAACCCGGGAGGATGGCGGAATGAGTTTCACTGCGCGGGGAAGAGCGGCGTGAATGTGGCCAGGTGTCGTGGATGCAGCTCGCGTAGCCGTTTGGATGGGCCACCGGGTCAAATGCGCCGCGGGCGGTCTCGTAGAAGGCGATGTCCTCATCCGGCTCCATATTATCGAAGCGTTTGCCGTCGCCTTCATCAACATAGCCGGGAGGATCGCTGTAGCCGCGGAGCGCGTCGAAGGCGTGCTTCAGGCCACCTATGACCTGGAAGTGGTAGCTGGGGGCCTCCCGCCAGCAGCCGTCGTAATAGCAGCCGCCGTACAGAATCTCCAGCAGCCAGTTATAGGCCCAGTGCACGTACTCCGGCTGCCTGATAACGCGGCCCATCTCGATGGCGGTGCGCAGGTACGACGGCGCCATATTGTGGGTGTGGGTGTCAAAAGTATTGACGTACTCCCAGGTGGCCTTCAGGAAATCATCTTCAATCTTCTCTCGCACATCGTAGCCGCGCTCCTGTGAGAGGCGGTCGAACTCCTCGCTGTCATACACCAGGTCGTAGGCCCGCACGACGCTTCGAGGGAGCTCGCTGGCCATCCACCGGCCCCACCGCCCGCCTGCGCTGGAAAATGGCGGCTCCTGGTCCCCGGGGAACGTGAAGGTGGTAATCCACTGCCGCATCATCGGATAGTGCGGATAGACCTGTGCAATGCGGTCGAGGATAAGCGCAGCCCGGCGAGCATATTCAGGCTTTTTCGTCGCCTGCCACGCAACTCCGAGATTATGGAGCTGATCCAGGATCCACCCCCGCTTGTGCAGCATGATGTGGGCGGGGATGAAGATGCGAAGGTCCTCCCGCTGTTGGTCCTGGTGGTATCTGTATGTGACCTCTTCACCGAGCGCATTTTTGCCGGTGA
>JAWODS010000292.1:0-3485 GCA_046483205.1 Armatimonadota bacterium
GGCAACGCCAACGCAGGCACCGGCAATCAGGGCATGCAGGATGCGCGAGAGATGGCCGCCCTGACCGCCTCAGCCCTGGGCCTGGACGATTCCGAGGTGATCGTCTGCTCAACCGGCCACATCGGTGACCTGATGCCGATGGACGCCGTATCCTCGGGAATCAAGCAGCTTGCCGGAACGCTCAGCCGGCAGGACCCGGACCGCATCGCCCGCGGAATCATGACCACCGACACCGTCCCCAAGCAGTGTGCGGTGGAGCTTGAAATCGGCGGACAGACCGTCCACATGGGCGGCATCTGCAAGGGCGCCGGGATGATCTGCCCGGACATGGCGACCATGCTGGCGTGCATCAGCACCGACGCCGGCGTCGCGCCCGGTCTTCTGCAGCAGACGCTGAACTGGTGTGTTGAGCGGTCGTTCAACTGCATCAGTGTTGACGGCTCGATGAGCACCAATGACACCGTGGCCGTCCTGGCCAACGGGGCTTCGGGAGCACCGGAGCTGGCCGCCGAAAGTGACGACGACTTCGAGACCTTCCGGGATGCGCTGCTTTTCGTCACACAGTCGCTGGCCAGGCAGATCGTCCGCGACGGCGAAGGGGCCACGAAGATGATGTCCATTACGGTCAGCGGCGCCGAAAGCTTTGTGCAGGCCCGGCAGGTCGCGCGCAAGATTTCGACGTACAATCTTGTGAAGACCATGTTGTATGGCGGAGACTTCAACTGGGGCCGGATCGTGGCGGCGATGGGAGCCAGCCTGGTCCCCTTCGATCCCGACAAATGCACAGTCACCATGGCCGGCGTGACCGCATTCGAAGACGGACAGGTGCAGGATTTCGATGTCGATGACGCACGCCGGAAAATGCAGCAGGGCGATGTAGATGTCCAGGTGGACCTGAATACGGGCGGCGGTGAAGCCACCGTCTGGACCTGCGATCTGACGCCCGAATACGTGCATCTGAACGCAGAATACGACGCCTCCGACCTCGCCGGAGGCCCGGACGACTGATTCCACACATAAGCAGGTGACCATAGATGTCAAAGCTACAGCTCAACAACGGATTTCATGAACGGGTCGGCACACTCACCGAGGCACTGCCATATATCCGCAAGTGGTCGGGTAAGACCGTGGTGGTGAAATATGGTGGGGCGGCGATGACCGATCCCGGGCTGCAGCGCAGTGTCATGAAAGACCTGGTGCTGCTGCATTACGTCGGAGTGCGGGTAGTGCTCGTGCACGGTGGCGGGAAGGCCATCAGCGCGATGATGGAAAAGCTGGGCGAGGAGCCGGAGTTCGTCGGCGGCCTGCGCGTGACCGGCGCCTCGACGATGGAGATCGTACAGATGGTGCTGGTGGGCAGCGTCGGCCAGCAGCTTGTGTCGCTGCTGAATGCCGAGGGTGGCCGCGCTGTGAGTCTCTCCGGCAAGGACGCCAATATGATCGTCGCCTGCAAAAAGGAATGTCCCGAGGGCGACCTGGGCTACGTCGGACAGGTCGAATCGATAGATACAGCCGCGATTTCGTGCCTCACTGAAAACGGCTATATCGTCTGCCTGGCACCGGTGGGCGTAGGGCCGGATGCACGAAGCTACAATATCAACGCCGACACGGTCGCGTCGGCAGTCGCCGCAAAGCTCGGGGCCGAAAAGCTGGTGCTGCTGACGGATGTGAAGGGAATCATGAAGGACGTGGATGACCCCGACACGCTCATTAGCTCCGCGACCCTCGAGCAAGCCCGGACGCTGCTGGAAGACGGGACCGTCGCCGGTGGGATGATCCCGAAGGTCGAGGCATGTATCGAAGCAGTTGAACAGGGCGTTTCGCGCGCCCATCTCATCGATGGCCGCATGGAACATTCGCTTTTGATGGAGCTATTCACCGAACGGGGCGTCGGCAGTATGATCGTCGCCGGGAAGGACAATTCGAATGACCAATGATGAAGCCGCACAGCTCACCGAACAGTACCTGATGCCCACCTACGCGCCACTTCCCGTCGCCTTCGTGCGCGGTGAAGCAGCGCGGCTGTGGGATGCGGATGGCAATGAGTACCTCGATTTCGTCGCCGGGATTTCCGTTCTCGCACCCGGCCATTCACACCCGAAAATCACCGGGGCCATCTGCGAGCAGGCTCAGAAAATCATGCACACCTCCAATTTGTACAATATTGCGCCGCAGGGACTTCTGGCGAAGAAGCTGTCGGAAATCTCCTGTGGCGACCGTTCTTTTTTCTGCAACAGTGGCGCGGAAGCCAACGAGGCGGCCATCAAGCTCGCCCGAAAATGGGCAGATATCCACCGCGGCCCGGATTGCCGCACCATTATCACCGCCTATATGTCCTTCCATGGTCGCACCATGATGACCGTGACGGCCACAGGACAGGAAAAATACCAGAAGCCCTTCACGCCGCTTCCCGCAGGATTCAAATACGTGCCCTTCGACGACATTGCTGCGCTGGAAAAGGCCATTGATGACACCACCTGTGCCATCATGCTGGAGCCGATACAGGCCGAGGGCGGCATCAATGTGCCCTCCTCCGGTTATCTGCAGGCGGTGGCGGACCTGTGTGAGGCCAACGATCTGCTGCTGATTTTCGACGAGGTACAGACAGGCATGGGGCGGACAGGTGACTGGTTCGCCTACATGGATGAGGGCGTGGAGCCGGACATCTTCACCATGGCAAAGGCTCTTGGTGGCGGCTTCCCCATCGGCGCGTGTGTGGCGAAGGAAGATGTCGCGCAGGCCTTCGAGCCGGGCAATCACGCCTCTACCTTCGGCGGCAACCACCTCGCCTGCACCGCCGCCCTTGCGACCATCGAGGCCATCGAGAGCGAAGACATGGTGGCCAATGCCGCGCGCATGGGCGACTACTTCAAATCACGGGTGGCTGAGCTGGCACAAGAGCACGACTTCATCAGCGGCTCTCGCGGACGCGGCCTGCTGCTGGGGCTGGAGCTTGAAGGCATCAATGGCCGCGATCTGCAGGTGGCGTGCCTCGAAAACGGTCTTGTGGTGAATGCCATCGGAGAGGATCTGCTGCGCATCGCCCCACCCCTGACCATCACCGAAGCGGACGTGGACGAGGCGTTCGACAAAATCATCACCGCCGCACAGAGCATGTAAGACACAACGCGGCCTGTGGATGTTCGTTGATTGACGGAATTCGAAGAACTGAAACTGATTTAAAGCAGCAAACACTCCCAAAGAAGTATCATGGCTCGGCCCGGACTGCGGTGTCGTTGCGCAGTCCGGGTGAAAATTGCCGTTGATTTTCAGCTTCCAGCCCGAGTCAATCCCCGCTATGCGCACATCCTTTTTCAGAGAGTCTCTCTGCTCCATCTTCCTGGCAGACGGTCTGTCATCCAGGGGAGCGCCAGTCCAGTGACTCGGGCTGGAAGCTGGCGGCACACGACGCCGCCACCCTCGGGCTGTAGAAAACACAGGATCGTGTACCGTATTTTCTGCAAAAAGGTGATGAGCCATGGTAG
>JAWODS010000390.1:0-3803 GCA_046483205.1 Armatimonadota bacterium
CATCACTGCCCGATGTCCCAAAAGTCCGTCGCCGCCAGCTCTCCATCGATGAGATGGGTGTGAGTGTCCCACACGTCGAGTGCGGCAATCTGCTCGCGAAACTCGCTGCGTTTCATGGTTGCTTCACGCCTTACGCGGGCTTGATGGTGTACTGTTCGCCCCGGTCGGTATGAAATTCGAGGAAGTCGCCATCACCGAAAGTTTCCACTGCCTCGCCATTGCAGTGGACCTCCGCCTGCGCAGCAGCGGGGAAGTGAAGGCGGCACTTGCGGCCCAGCCGGGAGGTGACAGTTGCCTCCAACAGTAAGCCGCCATCCCACTCGATGGCCACTTCAAAGCCGCCGCGTGCGCACAGACCGCTGACGCTCCCGCTGCTCCATGCATCGGGCAGGGCTGGCAGCAGCCGAATGACGCCGTTGTGTGACTGCATGAGCATCTCAGCGACTGCCGCTGTGCCCCCGAAGTTTCCATCGATCTGGAAGATGGCCGGGGGGTGCAGATCCAGCAGCGTCACGGTGGCGAAGTCGGCGATGAGGTGATGGAGGTGTATGTGGGCCTCATTTCCTTCACGGAATCGCGCCCAGCAGCAGACCGTCCATGCGCGGCTCCAGCCGGTATGACCGCCCTCGTGTTCCAGGCGGCGCTCAAGCGAGGTCCGTGCGGCCTGCGCGAGGTCCGGTGTCTCCTCGATGGTAATGTCGCTGCCCGGGAAAAGCGCGTAGAGGTGGGAGATGTGGCGGTGTCCGGGCTCGGCCTCCTCGTAATCCTCGCCCCATTCCTGGAGCTGTCCATGGCGGCCGATCTGCAGTGGCGCGAGGTCATCAAGAAGCCGCTGCCAGTCTTTTCGCTTCTGTGCGTCCACCCCCAGGATCTCAGCGGCCTCAATTGCATGGGTGAGCGATTCGTTGATAAGCTCCAGGTCCATCGCCGAGGCAACACACAGCGAAACGGGCTCCGTGCCACCGACGAAGCTGTTTTCCGGCGACTGCGAGGGCACGGGCACAAGCCGGCCCTCGGGATCGCGCACAAGATAGTCCTCGTAAAATGCCGCAACCTGCCTGTGAAACGGATACAATGTCTCGCGCAGGAAGTCCTCATCCCCGCTGTATTCCCAGCGCCACCACAGGTGCTGGGCCAGCCATGCAGCGGCACCCGTCCATACATCGTACCCACGTGCCTCCGGGGTCGAGCGCCCCCACGGGTCCGTCTGCAGCGGATACCACACGCCGTCGCAGTCGTACAGGTTGCGGGCGGCTTTACATGCGTGTGGATTAAAGCGGGCGATAAACGCAAAGAGTGGTCCGGTGCATTCCGCGAGATTGCACACCTCCGCCGGCCAGTAGTTCATCTGGACGTTGACATCACAATGAATGTCGCTGTTCCACGGCGGCTCGAGCTCCTCGTTCCATATCCCCTGCAGGTTCGCGGGGACTTCACAGTCCAGCGAGCTGGATATGAGCAGGTAGCGCCCGAAATTGAAGTAAAGCGCCATCAGTCCGTCGTCATCAGCACCGTCACAGAAGGCTTCCAGGCGCTGACCGGTGGAGATGTCCCCCTTCTCCTCGCCTATTTGAAGGCTCACGCGCTCATACAGCGGGCGGTATGACTGGATGTGGGTGCCCAGGAGATCCGCGAATTCTCCGGGAATTCCCGACAGGTTTGACCGACATTCCAGCTTCGGATCGTCGCCGTGGGGCGCAACAGCGATCGACAGAACCACCACTATTTCCGTGGCTCCTTCCACACAGACGGCGGCTTCATCCGCATCGGGGGTTGAGACCGTGCCGTCGGTGGTGATATGTGCCTCAACCGCAAAGCGCACGCCCTCGGCAAAGCTGCCCTCAAAGCCCAGCCTGCCACCCTCGGCCCAGGGCTCGAGAGTGCAGTCAGGATCCTCGACGCGAGACAGCGAGATGTCGGCGGAGATGGCTTCGGTGCTGTGGATGCGAGAGACGATGACGGGATAGGCGTTATGGGCGAAATGGTGCCGCTGGATCTCGACGCCTTCCGTTTCATGCTCAACCTTGACGACGGCGCTGCGGAGGTCGAGCTGACGCCGGTATTGCGTGGCTTCACCGCCAAAATCGATCCAGAGGTCGCCGGCCGGCTGGAAGGGGTCCACGCGGCGCGGAAGGTCGCTGATACCACCGCCGCCACCGAGGGTTTCGTTGGCAAGGTTTCCTGCCTCCAGCGGTTTGCCCTCGAAGAACAGCTTCCGGATCTCGTCCAGGTGCTGGTAGCGGGGTTCGACGTCGGCGTCACGGTGTTCAGCTCGCCAGAGCCATTCGTGATTCAGGCCCAGGCGGTCGCAGGTCGCCTCGCTGCCGACCACCATCGCCCCCATCTCGCCGTTGCCGATGGGAAGGCCCTCTTTGTATTCGGTTGCCGGCGTCTCATACCACATCAGGTCATGCATAATTGCGGATTCCTCTCATTCAAATATTCAGCCAGAAGCGGCAGCAGCCGGCTGGCCGCACCGCGTGATTTTTCAAGATATGTCTCGGCATAATTGGCGTAGTTGTCCATCGATCTGTATTCGCCCCCCATATCGTTGGGGTGATGCAGTTAGTATTCATGGCAGGTGTGACAATCCCTTTGCAGGGCCGGTAATCGCGTACAGGTGGGATGCAAAGGAACCGGGGCCCGGCGTAGCGAAATAATCACGGGCAATCAGTTCCTGGAGGTTGGTGGGGTCCATGTGGTCTCGTGATGTCGTTTTCATTTCACTGCTGTTGAGCCTCGTCGCTTTGGCCGTCTCCGCGTTTGGCGCAGACAACGGCCCCGTGCTTTACGCTCCCGATGTGGTGGGGGTGGGGCGGATGTTTGTGGTGAAGCTGCGGGTGCCGGTGGATGCCGATGAGCTGCAGCTTGATATTCCGGAGTTCGTTTCTCTACTCGACCGGACGCCCCTGCCCGCCGATGAGAGTGTGCGGCGGTACTGGTTCAAAAGCCGCAAGCCCGCTGACACGGCCCGGATCCTATTTCATCACCCCGGCGGAGAGGTGCCTGTTGATATTCAGGTATGGTCATTTGAGGATCTGCAGAAGCAGCGCGAGCTCGGTGGCTGGCAGCTCCCCCGGCGCTGGCCGCTGGGTGAAAAGCTGCCGGAGCTGAAATCCAGCCAGACCATCACCACCGATGCCCAAAAACGCGCGGCCCGGGCGAATGGACCAACCCCGGCACATAAGATCGGCCTCGAAGACCTCCCCAACAAAAACCATCCCTACATCACCGGTGCCGACCAGTGGCTTAAGGTGACGCCGGAGCAGATCTGGAGCGCCTTCGTGGACACCACCATCGCCCGCTGGCCGTGGGTGAACCTGCAGGAGGGCTGTCCGGTCCACGGGCGCAAGATTTACGAATACGGCTCATACTACCCGTGGATCCGCGACCGGTCACTGCCGTATTCGTGGAAGATCGTCTGTCCTGTCGGCAACGAGGCCTACCCCTCCAATGATTTCGGCGCCGGAGATATGACGAGTGGCAATTATTCCGATGACGGCATCAGCGGCGGCTGCCTGGTGGATGGAACCCGCTACGGGTTCATCGCCACCATCTGCCGCGCATACTGCCTGGAGGCACAGTCGATCGCCCCGGCGTGTGCGAACGGATACCTCGCGACCGGCGACATGCGCTATGTCCATCGGGCGCTGGTGGCGATGTGCCGGATGGCCGCCGAATATGCGTACCTGGGGACGATGGTCAACCATCGCCAGGCGCCCACATGGCCCACCAAGCAGGAGACGCCCTATCCGGAGCCACTCCGCTTTGAGGACGCGACGGTGATGCGGCTGTACAAATCC
>JAWODS010000010.1:0-2826 GCA_046483205.1 Armatimonadota bacterium
GCCAGACTTTCGGGGATATCCCCCAGAGCCTGCAGGCATTGATCCAGCAAATCGTTTAACTGGGTGCTGTCATCTTCGTTGGCGGGAGTGATTTTCAGACCCAGCAAAATCTCGCTGTCTTCATCCGTCGCCGACTGTTCCGTATAGCCAGGATGCGACTTCTTGCCCCGCTCTCGCTTGCTCCAGCGGGCGTCAGGGTCAACGTCGGTGATCATCTTTCCCGAACCACTCTCCTGGCGGGCGATGGCCCCTTCGAGCAGATACAGCATGTCGTCGCGAGCCTCCGCCGACCGGTGTGAATCCACAGCGGCCCGCTCCAGAGCCTCCCGGAGGTCTTTGGCCAGAACAAACCACTTGTACAAATCCCTCTCACGAAGCTTCTTCGTCAACCCCCAGGAGTTGTCGTTCAAAAGTCGCGCCTGGCGGCTTTGAAACTCCGAAGCATCTTCTCCCAGCGACTGCAAAAGACTGACGGCTTTGCCAACAACCCGCTGCAGCAGCGTTCTGGTCCGCGGGGCCGATGCATCCATCTGCATTCCCCAGCTGTCCACCAGAATCCGGCGGCCACCCACCAGACCCGCCTGTCGAGCCTGCTCGATTGAAGCTTCAAATATCTGCCGAAAGCGATCCGGACCCAGTCGGGTGCGGAAAACACTCAATGTGGATGGATCCGGAAGGGCATCCTCAATACCAAGGTGCAAAAAGCAGCGTATCGCCAGATTCACCTGCGCGTGGTCAATCACTTCACGGTCGCTGAGATCATAATAGACCTGAACAAAACACAGTCGCAAAAGCAGGGCTGGATCGATCGCCTCCCGGCCCCGATCCGGACTGTACAGATCTTCGACCAGGTCCCTGACAAAATCAAAATCCACCACCCGGCCTATCTGAAGTAGTGGATGATCATCGGGCACCAGATTTTTCACAAAATAGTCATCATACAGCGAGTTCTGCTCCGCCTGCGGCTGATGCTTCATCACAAATCACCTCACCAGCCGATTCCTCACCGAAACCCCCAAACCCTCCCTCAAAATACAACTTTTTCAGCAGTTAGATCATCGCCATCCTGGCGGCGATTCTTTTCCCGGTGTTTGCACGGGCACGGGAGAAGGCGAGACAGTCGAGCTGTCTGAGTAACGTCAAGCAGATCACTCTATCGCTGCTCATGTACACCGAGGACTATGACGAAACGGCGCCATTCGCCAACATCACTTATACCGGTGTGAAGTGGATGGACGCCGTCGAACCGTACACGAAGAATGATCAGATCTATATCTGCCCGACGATGAAGCAGTACAACAAGAATTTCGGCTACAGCTACAACGCCTATATGGGATACTTTGCAGATTATCAGGGACGGACGGGCCCCCATTACCAGGGCGTCACCCTGTCGACTGTAAAATATCCCAGTCACTGCGTGTGGCTTGTTGACGCCATGTCCAAGCCGTGGAACGCGGAGTGGAACACCAACCTGCTGTATTACGTGCTCGGTTCCCGGGCCGATCCCGCCGACCGGCCATACTGGCCTGAAGCGCATAATGGTGGCAGGAATGTGGGCTTCGTGGACGGCCACGCCAAGTGGTATAAGCTGGAGCAGATGTGGGACATCCGGTACGGCGGCAGCCTGGTATGGTGGCCGTGGTCAACGTACTCTGCGCTTGAATAGGCGCCCATCTCATCGTGTCTTATAAAACTTCTCGATCCGTCGGAGGTCTCGACTCGGGCGTAGCTGATTACGACGACGCAATCAGCACCGAAAGCTGGCGACAAACAACGTCGCCACCTGCGATTTGTAACGACAAACGACCAAATCGCAGCCCGAGCCACGGAGACGTTTGATGGTGGTATATCAAACTCCAAGGGCTCTCCGAGCCACGGAGACGTTTGGTTGTTGTGTACCAAACTCTAAGGGCTCTCGGAGCCGCGGGAAGAGTCCTGTCTATCGGATCACGGAACCATCTCAGAACCGGCCAGTGTTCTCCGTACAATATTGATCCTGTCACGCTCAACAGATACGATGCTGCGGCGTTTTTTTTGACATTCACATCTATCCGGACACCCGTGAACTTTCGGGGCAATACCGCCGCCGTCACCGCATCGCCTCTTCGATCCACTGCCGCAGCCTGTCTTTGCTGCCACTGAATCCGGCCTTTTTCGCCACCGGACGCCCGCTGCGGAACATCACCAGTGTCGGGATGCCCTCCTGGACATACTGCCGCCCGAGCTGCCGGGAGACCTCAACATCCACGCTGCAGAACTTCACCCGGCCCTGAAACTCGGCAGCCAGGTCCCGATAGACCGGCTCCAGCGCCCGGCACGGACCGCACCAGTCTGCGCCGAAATCCACGAGCACCGGAAGCGACGCCTCCATGACCTCCGTCTCGAAGTTGCTGGCGGTGACGGCAACGACACTGCCGCCCGCGCCCCCATCCGGCCCGGTGGGAGGCAGCCCGATTTCACCCGCATGCTGTGACAGCGCCCGGACGCCGATGAGGACCGCCCCTCCGACGACCGCCAGCAGAATAATCAAACACCCGGCGACGACCAGGCACGGCGACGCCCTGCATCCGCGCGGACGTTCCCGCGTCTGTGGCCCCGCCTGCTGCTCCTGTACCGCTTCACCGCTGTCAATGACGACCGGCTGAGGGGGCTGGTCCGCAGGCGGTTGCTCCTCCGCCTGTGCCGCTGTCGCCTCTCCGGCCTTCCACCCGCACCGCGGGCAGACCGTCTCCAGCGGCATCAGGTCATATCCGCACTGCGGGCAGACATCCGGAAGCGGCTCGCCGGGCTCCTCACCGGTCCCGCCATCCTCCCCACCATCATCAA
>JAWODS010000046.1:0-8440 GCA_046483205.1 Armatimonadota bacterium
ATTTCGGGCACCGGGATGTAGGTGCGCCCGTGATCCGGCGTGTACATGAGGAGTGTCCGAGTGGGGTGCCCATCGCGCCGCATCCGGACGGTGAACCACGCGCCGTCGTTTGCATCGAAGGCGATCTTCATGTGCTTGGTGAAGTCCGTGCCGGCGTAGCTGTCGAAGGTTTCGGCGAGGGTCTCGGTGAAGGTCCGCCGGGCCCACTGTCCGTCCTCCATCACCCACATCGCATACGGGCTGAGCATGTGAGCGCGGTTTTGATGATCGAAATAGACCGGCCCACAGCGGTACTCCGGCGCGTAGCCGTACAGCTCGTTTTCGTGCGTAAATCTCCGGTGCACGATCGGCAGATCAAGCGGCTTTGACACCGGCGATTCCCCGATGCGGACCTCCAGATCAGAGGTCATCCCGATACCCGGCTCATCCGCCTTTGTGACGATCAGCTCGGCTGTGAGTGTTTCCCCTATCTCGACGTCGTCCTCGACGCTGAAGGTCACGGGGATAGTCGCGGAGCCGTCCGGTTCGACCGTGACGCCTCGCTGCTCGCAGTTTGCCACCAGCGCTTCGGTGGATTCGATACCCGTGCTGAAATTGACTGTTTCGTCGCTGCGGTTATAGACCACAAAGGTCCATTCGGCCTCCTCGCCGGGCTGCAGGTACTGCACGTGCTTCCAGGGTCCCAGGTGGTACGGCTTTTCTTCAGGCACAAACAGCGCCCCCTCTTCCATCGCCCAGTACCGGATATTGGAGAGTTGGATATTCACATCCAGCTTTTCAATATCCAAATACCACGGTGCGCTGCGGTCGCCCATGTCTGGTTCAATGGTGAAGGTGAACTCCTCGCGGGGCTCTCCGAGGCTGAAGGTGTGTATGGTTTCACCGGAGGCATCGACCAGCGGCATATCCTGCTTTCCGGGGTGATGTGCGGCGCTGGCGGTGATTTCTACCTTTTCGTCCTCCGGTGGCTGAAAATACACGCGGCCGGACTTTTGGTGAAGGTGGAAGGAAATGCCGCCCATCACGGCGTAGTGCTCGGCGTTCGTCTCCATTCCGGTGATGAGATCGCCGCTGCTGGACATTTCCACGCGGTACAGGCCCGCGACTTTCGCGTCTGTCTGCAGCGTGTGTGTCTGCCTGGGGCCACGCCCCTTCTCTTTGCCACCGTCGGGTATCTCAAAAACCTCTATCTCCCGCCCCAGCGGATCGAGAAAGCGGCCGGTGATGACGTCCGGCCCCTCGTAGATATTCAGGTCCTGCTTGATGATGGTCACAGAAAGCGGGCCCGGTTCGGCCTGTATGACCATATTCTTCGTGCCCCGCACACCCAGCGGCAGGGTCGCGCCCAGGGCTGCACCGGCTATCAGCAGGCATGCAATAATCAGAAGTATGGATAGAGTACGTTTCATCGTCGCCACCGACCCGTCCGTGGATTGGATGTTGAGTGACAACTTCCCCGCACACTGTGTCAATGCCTTCCCCGGTCTTGTGTATATTTGCCGTCTGTTAACCACCAGAATGCCCCACATAAGAAAAAACGGGGCACCCGGATTGATGCCCCGTCTCATGTATGCCTGTGACCGCGAGGTGATTATTCCCAGCCGAGGTCCTCGCATACGGACTTGATGTAGGCGATGTCCTGTTCGGCGAAATAGTCCCTGTCTCCCTGCCGGGGAGCCTCCAGGCCGACCGGGCCGTCGTAGCCCTGCTCCATGAGAATGCGGAACATCACCCGGTTGTCAATGACGCCGTCGGAGATGTGGACGGGAACGAAGCCACCGCCTCGGGGCAGAAACATGTTCTTGATATGCAGGTAATAGATTTTGCCCTCCAGGATGTCGAGGGCTTCCTCCAGCGGCTCGCCGTTGTCATTGAGCACGATATTGCCCATATCGAGGTTCACGCCGACGGCCGGTGAGTTGATCATATCCACGAGCTTGCGGGCGGGTGTGGCGAGGTCGTGGAGATAGTTGTTGTGGGTTTCGAAGGCCAGCCTCGCTCCCACGTCATCGGCAACCGCACCCAGAGCCTTGTAGGCGTCAACCGCCCAGTTCCAGTGGTCGGCGGTGGCACAGCCGGAGCCGTTGCGGTCGAACTTCAGCGGGTCGATGCCCTCGACGGCAAGCGAGCCGGTAAAAGCATTGAACGTCTCCACGCCCATGTCCGCGCCCCGCTTCAAAACGTGCGTCCAGCGCTCCAATTCTTCGTCCCTCTTTTCGGGGTCCGAGACCATGAAATTCGCGTTGAGGCTCATGGTGACATTGGGGATATTAGTGCGCTCGATTTCCGCCTCCACGGTGTCCAGATAGTCGTCACTTTCCAGGCCGTCGCGCGAAAAGCCCCGGACCTCGATGCCGTCAAAGCCGTGCTCGATTGCTTTGTCGAAGGCGTACGACAGCGGATAGCCGCGTTCGAAATAGTTGATGTGCATAATCAGGTCTGGCACGTCGGGTCAACTCCATTCTGTGAGCGGATATATCAGTCATGTGAAGTATAGCGCGGTCTATGGCTGTGAACAAGGACATCCGGGATGTGGCTTTTGCCAGTATTATGCAGGCGTTTATGGGGCGTCCGGGCCGACGTCATCAGGTGTCAGTGGGCCGAAATCCGGCCTGCTGAAGGTGAACTCATCGGCGCCGATGTCCGGGACATCCAGCCGCTCCTGCTTCTCGAAATCCATTTCCACCGGCGGATCCACCGGCACGCCCGCGTTGAGGGCCGGGCTTGTTGATGACAGCTTCCACACGCGCCCCGAGCGGATCAGCTTCGGATCCATCCGCAGCAGGCCACCGTCAGCGATCTCCAGACCAAAATCAATATCACCCGCGGGTGAATAGATGATATTGTTGGCCCACGTCCAGTTCTCCGGGAGGGTTCTGATGCGGTTGATCTCGGTGCTGTCGGCGACCACGAGATTGTTGGCAATGGTGCAGTCAACCGGTGCGAGAGGACGGGCCTCGCGTTCATCGCCGATTTCAAACGCCACCGCACAGTTCACGATGGTGTTGTTGGCAACCGTGGCGTTGACGATGCGCTGGTACCCGCCCCACTCCTCATCCTCCCCGTATTCGTGCCGCGGCTTCGTCCGGCGCTTGATGTCACACGCACGCATGATAATCGCCGGAGAACTCAGGTTCTCCATGTAGTTGTTGACCACGCGCTGGTTCTGCCCGTAGATGCGGATGCCGTAGCGGCCGTCGTTGTCCTCGGGATTGAAGAAGTAATTCCCATTAACCGTGCAGTCGTGGCAGTTGCGCAGTGTCAGCATCCCGAAGCAGTCCACGAAGGTGTTGTGGCTGAGGGTATTGCCGTTGCACTTGACGGAGATGATCTCGCCCTCGCCGCTGCAGCGTTCGAAAAGGTTGTGATCTACGCTGATGTAGCCGTAGGAATGCGAGAAGGTGCTCAGGCCCAGGCGGATGGTCTCAAAGCCGTTCCGGTCACCCTTGTGGTATTCGAGGAAGTAGTTGTGGTCAATGCGGTCATACTGTGTTGACTGGCGGTTCAGCGACTCATCGGAGCCGTAGGTGGCGCACATGGTCCCGCGGCTGGACTTGTTGTAAAAGAGGTTGTGATCCACGCGGTTGTATCTCGAATGGTTGCCGCTGATGGTGACCCAGTGGACCACATCGTCTTCGTCTCTCTCCTGCAGGCTGACGATGTTGCGGCTGAAGCGGCAGTGCTGGCAGCTATCAAAGGCCATCGCCCCGGTGGCGTCCAGGTGGACAAACTGCAGCCCCCTGACGCACACGTGTTTGCAGTCTTTCATCAGCCAGCCCGCATCGCCACAGATGGCCGGCTCTGCGCCGTCGGCAGCCTGTATGATCACGGGATTCTCCGCCGTGGCCTCAACGCTGATGGTGAGACGCGATTCCATGCTGTAGGCGTCCCCGGTCAGCTCGATGAGATCGCCGGGCTGTGCGTCATCAACCGCCGCCTGCAGTTCTTCGACGGTATTGACGGTCACGGTCCGGGCGGGGGTGAAGTCTTCAACATCACAGCCCGCCTGCTGAGCGTATCCAATCGCGCAAATCGAGAAAATCAAGAGCGTTATCATCACATGTCGTCGCACGGTATGCATCTTCCGACCACTCCCATGGGCACAGATTGCGTCACTGGCGTGTTGGCAAAGACGCCGGTGTGTTTTCCATATGCCAACACCAGTCCCTTCCTCACCACCTCCGTGAAACCCTTGTCATGACGCCCACAGAAAAACGGGTGACCCCAAAGTGGAGGTCACCCGTTGTCTGGTGTGCTTCAGTTTTCGGGCCGCTACTGCACGATCTCACAGGCCTCAACGGATGTGCTCACATCGAGAGTGCCGCCTTCCACCGGCAGGTGCCACGTGACGGTCCCGTCATCGGGGGTTTTTGTGATGTCCGGGGCCGCGGAAAGATCCTCTTCAGGCGCCAGCGGCACCAGGGCCAGCGTGACCGTCGCCGGGCTCGGCATCTGTCCGACGTAGGTCACGGCCGGGGCGGGATACAGCTTATGACCGTGCCCGATCCATCCGCGGCCATGCGGCTGGTCCGGATTCCAGGAGGCCTTTTCAGCACTGGCCTCACCGTTCGGCCAGTAGGACACGTGAGGCTCTTCGTCGCCGATGGTGAGCCTCGGCTGCAGCGCTCCCACCAGCGGCACAATCAGCAGCCGCGCACCGTTGGGAGCCGTGGCGATGGTCGTGTTACCGTCGAACTCGATCTCGATATCGCGGGCGAACTGGAAGTTCTGCTCCAGATCCAGCGTGTCTTCGTCTGCAGCAGTGACGACATCCTGCATCAGCCAGTACGATTTGTCGGCAAAGACCACGCGGCGCTCCCAGGTGGCCTCAAGGACCGGCTGGAAGGGATAATCCGAGATGAACAGCGAGTAGTTCTCGCCGTGCTCCCAGGTGTTATCCAGCGGCTCGGTGGCCTCGCGGGGGATCGGATTGTCTCGCCAGAACTCATCCACACCGTTGACGGTGACGGTGTTGTGCAAAAACCCCGCCGACTGCCGGGAGATAAACGCATCCGGCTCATTGCTACGGTATTTCGTGGAGACCGGGTCCATCACGAAATCCTCGCCATAGGCGCTGAGCACAAAGCTGAGGCGGTCGCCGTGCATGTGGGAAGTCCCCCAGGGGCCGCCGTCAATGCACATATAGAGAGCCTCCGGGCTCCAGTCGCTGCGCATGGCGTACAGGCCGCCCCAGGCCTCCATACCGGGCCACGGCCAGACGGTCGCCGGGGGTTTGGGCCCATCGGTCTGATTCATGACCGTCTCAACCCACGGGATGTCCAGATATTCGACCATATCCATGTTGATGGCCCCGGCCCACGATCCCGCGAACAGGTCCCCGAATGAGGGGAGGCGCCCGGTGGGTTTGCCCACTCCAACGGCCCAGCCGATGATCGCCTCGATCTGTGGCATGAGCTCCTGGACTTCCGGATCGTCCTTCATCGTGTATGCAAGCTGCTGGGCGGACCCCGCCGTTCCGCGCGAGTACGCCTGGGTCAGTTCGATGCACATTCCATCCGGGTAGAAGGCGTCATCAATATAAACCTTTGCGGCATTGCGGTTGTAGGCCCTCCATTTTTCGGTCTCCTCAAAGTCGCTGAGGACCTCACATGCGGCGGACAGCCCCCGGATCATTCCCAGGCCGATGTTGTGGCGGCGGCTCACCCACTCATCCATGTGATATCGCAGCCACGCGCACTCCTGGTACAGCCGATGGAGCATGTTGAAAAGGTCTTCATCGCTGGCGAGCTCGTAATGGCGCAGCAGATTCAGCGACTCGCCGATCCGCTTGACGCGGTGGCAGATCATCACCGAATGCCACGGGCGGGCCACGGTCAGATCGTCAACCCAGCCCTGGGTGTTTTGTCCGATGAATTCCTCCATCGCCCAGTTCTCCATATATTCGTTGATATGCTGGACAATGAAGCGGAGATACTTCTCTTCTCCCGTGTGATACCCCGCGTACCACAGATATCTCAGGATCGGAAGCCGCGTTAAACACGTCAGCGGACACTCGCGCCAGTCAATGCCTTCCTCGGGCACCTCATAGACGTTGTAGCCGTCTTAGAAATGCCTGGCCAGCAGCTTATCGGCCTGGCTGGTGTCATACTCCGGGTCACGCTCCAGCTCCGCCCAGTCCTCCAGCAGCGGGTGCGCAATCTCCCGGCTGCGGAAATAGTCGATATACAGGCTTTTCGCCTTTTCGATGTCGTCGTCCGCAAGAGCTTTGTGAACCTCCTGCAGCTCGGGGATGTCCGTGGACAAATCCTGCAGAAACTCTTTTTCCGAAAGCACTATCATGGCCTCAATATCCGCCTGTTTTTCGGCGTCGTTATCCTGTGCTGAGGCGGGCACGACCAGCATGACCGCCACAGCGACAGCAAATGCAACTGTCATTGCTTTATTCACGCAACATCACCCTTTTGCCTTGCAGCATTTCAGTGTTCATGCGATGGACCGATTACTTCGACCAGATGTCCGAATCGTTGAGAGCCACAGTCTTCTGCCACTTCGCATGACCGTCACAGTAGGCAATATTGATGCCCTCGTTATGCCGGCCATTCTGCCAGTCCGAGATCTTCAGATCGGTCCACGCGTCCGAGCGGTTGGTATCACCCGGCTCCAGTCCCCAGTGTGCTCCCGGAACATAGCCGAATGGATATGGGTTGCGGTACCAGTTCCAACTGATCCGTGGATATCCCGAATCAGCCAGCAGAATGGTGCCGGCAGGCTTTTCAACCTGTGCCATCGCCACCGGCGGGTTTGGAGGCGTGTTATTTGAAGTATCAACCATGATGACCTGGTTGGCCCCGTAGTCGGGCGTGTATGGCCCGTTAAACGAGGGGCATTTCCAGACCTGCTCGTTTTTCACGTAAGGCATTAACACATCGTACCACCAGTTGCCGTTGGCGCGGTTTATATAATACGGATACGTCTCGTCATAATCCTGCACGTACATCATCGCCGCCAGTCCGATCTGCTTGACATTGCTGAGACAGGAAGTCTGACGGGCTTTCTCCCGCGCTCTTGCAAACACCGGGAAAAGAATCGCCGCCAGGATGGCGATGATTGCGATCACCACCAGAAGCTCGATCAGTGTGAAGCCTTTTCGCATTTGCAACACCTCCAGTATTTGTTGTCACATGAGATGATAAAAGGCCCGGTCTCTCCGGGCCCATCAGGGACGATCATTCGGCACTGTTTTCATCGTCTTTTGAACGCCTGTACTCGGTCAACGCCCGCCTGCAGGCCTCATGAATATGTGCCTTCATGGCCTGTTCCGCCCGGTCCGGATCGCGGTCGGCCAGGGCCTCCAGGATGGAATTATGGCCGTATTTGGGGTGGGAGGCCAGCGGCTTCACCCCAAACGGCGTGGGCACCGTCCGGGCCAGAATTCGCGGCGCCAGCAGCAACTCTGCCAGGGCGGGATTCCCGGACCATTCCGCTATCTGCCGGTGAAATCCCATATCGCGGTCGCCCACTCCTGAAAGGTCGCGGCCCGTTTCGTCAAACCTCGGGACCTCCCATTCGGCCATCTCCGCAAGTGTGTCGAGTTGTTCGTCGGTGATGCGGTCGGCAAGCAGTCGCGCCGCCAGGCCTTCGAGGACCTCGCGGACTTCATACAGGTCACGCAGTTCGTCCGGACTGATATCGGGGACCTCGTAACCGCAGTGAGGGGTGTATGACAGAAGGCCTTCAGAGGCCAGCGCTCGAAGGGCCTCGCGGAGCGGTGCGGTCGTCCACCCATACTCCTCACACAACTGCCGCAGCCGCAGGGGCTCCCCCGCCCGGAACACACCCTTCTCAAGCATGTGCAGCAGCTTCTCGCGTATCTGCTGGGTCAGCGTCTTTCGGTTGAGTGACCCGATGCTGCTGTCCATTTCCGTAACTCCCCCATCAATCTCGGTGTGATGTCACTCACGGTGGCAGGTGTGCTGGAGTCGCTCATCTCATATCGTCTTTTCACTCCCCGGACCTGAGGGGAGCCTGCCACATTTTGCCACACCTCGCCCGGTCACGAAGGATGCGCAGGGTAGTGGCTCGGCCTGATTCGCCAGATGTGATATGTGATATAATATATTGTATCTCTAAATTTCCGGCGCGTCAACACCCAAAGGAAAATATTTGTGGAGACGGTGTCACCAGCGAGGAACCCACGCCGCCTGTCCGCATGCAAGCAACCGGGAGGTGCGCCAGAGCGCGCACTTCCCGGCAATCAGGTCTCTACCGACGCGGCTGTTCAGTAGATGTAATCGCTTCCGAGGGCCTGCTGTTGACTGGCATTCTTCGCGTGACCGTCGCAGAAGCCCAGGTTCTGCCGCCCGTCGTGATCGTAACGAGTGTGGCTGGAGGTGAAGCCGAACCAGTTATAGTACCCGTACCACTCGTCTATGCCGCCCCAGGTGCGGTGGTATTTCGTCTCCCCGATCGCGACCTTCAT
>JAWODS010000049.1:0-2650 GCA_046483205.1 Armatimonadota bacterium
ACCCTGGGCTACTATGCCTTCAGGTACTCCGATGATAACGGCAAAAGCTGGTCTGACGAGCGCTATTACATCCCCGTCCGCGAGACCGACATTGACCGGCGTAATCCCTACGAGGGCGAGGTCCGCTTCTTCTGGGGGGTCGGCAAGCCGATCATTCACGATGGACGCGTCTATACCGGCTTTTCAAAGGTCGGCGGCTTCGGCGAGGGCTTTATGACCGAATCCGAGGGCTATTTCCTCTGCAGCGACAACATCCTCACCGAAAAGGACCCGACCGCCATCGAGTGGGAAACTCTGCCGGATAATGATGTCGGCCTGAAGGCGCCCAAAGGGCCGATTGCCGAGGAGCACAACCTCGTCGGCCTGCCGGATGGCTCCCTGTACTGCACCTACCGCACGGTTGACGGCCATCCCTGCCATGCCTACAGCCGTAACGGCGGGCACACCTGGACGTGCCCACAATACGCCACATATTCGCCCTCAGGGCGCCGTCTGAAGCACCCTCGTGCGGCCTGTTTCGTGCACCGGTTCAGCAACGGGAAGTACGTACTGTGGTTTCATAATCACGGTGGCCGCGGCTATGAGGACCGCAATCCCGCCTGGATTTGCGGCGGGATTGAAAAGGATGGGCTCATGTACTGGTCGGAGCCCGAAATCCTCCTGTATGACAGCAGCCCCTCGACACGCATAAGCTATCCGGACTTCATTGAAGATGATGGCAGGTACTTTGTCACTGAAACGCAGAAAAGCACCGCCCGCGTACACGAAATTGCTTCGAAGCTTCTTGAAGCCGTATGGACCCAGCACGAGCGGTCAACCGTCACACGAGATGGCCTTGCGCTGGAGCTGGCGGGAGATGACTGTGGGGCCGAAAGTAAGCACAGCATGCCGAGGCTGCCCGACCTGTCAAAAGGTCACGGGTTTTCGGTCGAGGTGTGGCTGCGGCTGGACGGGCTGGAGACCGGGCAGGTCCTGTTGGACTGGCGAAATGCCCGCGATATCGGCGGCACGGTGCGAACGACCGCGGATCAGAGCGTCGCCCTGTACGTCAATGATGGCGCCACGCGCTTCACCTGGGATACAGATCCCGGCAGCCTGGCCGTAGGTTGCTGGCATCATGTGGTGATCACGTTGGACGGCGGCCCCTCCCTCGCCACGGCGGTAGTGAATGGCCAACTGTGTGACGGCGGGGCGGAGCGCGAGTTCGGGTGGGCCAGGTTCGAACGGGCGCTCAGGGAAGTGAATGGCTCTGAATCGCTGCACATAGCGCCGGAGATGTACGGCGAGGTGGGCGGTGTGCGCATCTACGAGCGCCCGCTGCTGACATCCGAGGCCGTGGGGAATTATCGTGCCGGCCGCCCGGGCGAGTAACCTACACCTCGACATCACCCAGCGGAAAATGCTGCTGGCAGCCGTACACGTCGCGGTCTCCAACAGCGCCGGAGCTTGCCCCGGGCCGCGGGAAGCTGACCTTGATCGCCAGCACGCGCTCGAAGGGCCGGATGCGGACCTCCGCCGGGGCAGCACCGTACATTTTCGCGATACGTGATTCACAGAAATCGGGCGCGTCCAGCACCCGCCGGTAATCGACAAGGTCTTCCAAAAAAATATCCACCGTCACCACAAACGGCCCCGCGTTTTTCGACCGCATCACCGCTGCAAGATTATACAGCGTCATAACCCCACCTCCTCCACGTGCACGGGAAACATCTCACGCTCGTTTTCGACCTCCATGAGATGATAGACGGCAAACTCATGGACGGGCCCGCCGGAGAAGTCCGATGGTGAAAACGGGAAGGCGAGATTTCCGGCAGTGGTTTTTCGGCCCTCGAAATGCTGGTGGAGCGCGGTCGAACGGGCGAGACTGCAGATGGCGTCAGATTGCTGCTGGGTGGGGGCAATCGCCTCGATCACAATCCCGACCTCGTGCGGCGTCTGTGTTGATGGCTCGTGATCCTGCAGAATCGCGTCTTTGCCGTAGGTGATGAACTGCAGCGAGTAGTCTGATGGGGGAATGGCGGTATTCTCCTTCACCGATGCCCGCACGGCCTGCTCTATCTCGTCGAGGTGTGTGATGACCTGAGGGTCGCGTGTACCTGCCACGCTGATGGTGCGGTATCCCCGGAGTGCCGCCCCTTCGATTTTGAGGCAGTGGCTGTCGGCCTTATGCAGCCGCGTCCCCCGGACGGTGACGCCCCGATCGTTTGATGCCTTAAACTCGCACTCTGATATGTCAATAATCCCCTCAGGTTCGACGAAGCGGTCGGGATCGGGCTGCTCGTAGAGTGTATGGGCGGCCACGGTGTCCGGATAACACGATTTGTCGGGATTTGGCGGCCGGACGGTGAAATGATCCTCAGCCAGGGTGCACAGCAGCGCATCATTCGCCCCACCGGGACGCGCACAGAGTGTTCCGCATTCGGCGATTTTGGCGGCGTGGAAGGCGAGGGCCGGATCGGAACTGCGCATGATGGGAAGCGCCGCGAAGATGGCGGTGTCACAGCAGCGTCCCGCCACGATCACATCCGCGCCCGTCTGCAACGCCTCGATCAGCGGCCCCGTGCCCATCTGGGCGACGAGGTTCGCGCAGTCGCTGGCAGTCCCCGGCTCCAGCGGTGGAACTGGCCCACATGGTGTGATTCGATCCGCC
>JAWODS010000070.1:0-10152 GCA_046483205.1 Armatimonadota bacterium
CGTTCAAAGCCGCATTGTGCAGAGGCGTGATCCCCCAGAATTCGCGCACGTTCACTTTTGCTCCGTGGTCGATGAGGACCTTCGCTACCTTCGCATTTCCCATCAGGGCAGCCTCGTGCAGCGGAGTGCCCCGACAGCTATCTCGTCTATTGACATCTGCTCCAGCATTGATGAGGATTTCGGCGATCTCGGCCTCGCCCCACCCTGCGGCACAATGCAGCGGGGTCCAGCCGCAGTCATCCGTGGCCTCTACGCTGGCGCCCGCCCCCACAAGAGCGGTAACGACCTGCTCACTCCAGCGCCGAGCTGCGAGATGCAGCGGCGTGCTTTTGTCTTCATCTCTGGCGTGCACATTGGCCCCGGTGGTGATTAAAAGCTCGACGACAGTGGCTGCGCCTGACTCCGCAGCAACATGCAGTGGTGTTCTTCGACTGCCATCTCGCGCATTGAGGTTGGCGCCATCTTCGATGAGCTTCTGTGCAATGGCGCGATATCCCCATTCTGCCGCCCAGTGTAATGCGGTCTGGTGTTTCGTTGCTGCTCGCCGGGTGCTCAGCTCCGTTTTCCGGTCCCCCACCGAGACAGTTACCTCGCGCGCATCAGTGTCGTAGGTTACCTCCGCCCCCAGCGCCTGCAGAACCTCTCTGACGGGCATATATGCCGTGTCGTGGATGACCTGCACGCTCACAGGCAGCGACACCGTTGTCCCCGCTGTAGTCATGGTTTTGGCCCCGATCTGAAGGGTGACGCTGCGTTCGCCCGCCGAGATCCTGATGCCGTCGGGGCTCCATTCGACCGTCGCGCCCGCCCATTCACACAGATCTCGCAGGGGCACCATCATCGTCTCATCCATCATCCGCACCGGGTGAGTAAGCCCCTCTTCGGGGTACCTCGCACAAAGCGCCGGTAATGCTGTTACGACCGCCAGAGCAATACAGATGAATGGTGCCGGTATCCGCGACAACCGCCGCAAAACAACAGACATGGCGTCGTCTCCTCTCGCAGCCTGCTGCGACATCCGACGAGGCGAGTCGACCTGTGTTTGCATCTCAATTGATTATTTCAACCCGAGTGCCATTTTCCCTGCTGCAAACAGGTCGGTTTTTGAATGAGTTTCCGTCAACCTGTGATTTTGCAGACGGATGAGTCGAGATTTTTGAGATGCTGTCAATCACAACCGCGAGAAACGCTACAAGCACGAAGAGTTAGGGGGCGCTGCGAGCTTGTTTGTCCCGGATTCACGTGGTACTATAGAGCGCGGTTAAAGACGGGGGCATACAAAAAGCGGACGACGCATGCCGCCCGCTGAACGAAGCAAAATTATGGCTGGCGGGGCAGGACTCGAACCTGCGATCTACTGATCCAGAGTCAGTCGTGTTACCAACTACACTACCCGCCAACCCTGGACCCTTAGTATATAGCACAACGCCACGGGCGTCAACACCTCCCCGGGCTTTTTCACGCGCATAGTACACCAGCGAAAAGGATACAGATTACCCATGATTCGGACACTTCACGTCGGGCTTGGCACCATTGGGCGCGAGATTATCCGCGCCTGTATGTCGCGGAACGTTTCCGTCCCATCTGGCGCAGTAGATATTAACCCGAACCTTCTCAACTCCTCATTGAGTGACCTCGTGACCGGAGCTCCCGAAGGCGCTCCGGTTTACGGCTCCATCTCCGACGCAGTTGCCGGAGGGGAGTACGATGTGGCCGTTCTCTGCACGGCTTCTCATATCCCCGATGTGCGGGATGATCTCGAAGCGCTCATCAACGCCGGCATTGACGTGGTCTCAACCACCGAGGAGCTGTCGTATCCACAATTGCAGCATCCGGAGGTGTCTGCAGAGCTGAACGCTGCCGCCCGGGACGCGGGTGTCAGCATCGTTGGAACGGGTGTCAATCCCGGCTTTGTGCTGGATTTGCTGCCAGCGATCATGACACGCCCGTGCGTGGAAATCGCCAGCATATCGGCCCGGCGCATCGTCAATACTCAGCGGCGGCGCAAACAGCTTCAGCTCAAAGTCGGCGCCGGAATGAGCCCTCAAAAGTTCCGGGCACTCGCAGAGGAGGGACAGATCGGGCACGTCGGCCTGCTGGAATCCCTGGCACTCGTGGCTGAGGCCGTGGGCTCGCCCGTGGACCTCGATGCCGTCGAACACTCCCTCGAACCCGTCATCGCCACCGAAGACATCGCCTCTGATGAGGTCACGGTGGCCGCCGGGGAGGTCTGTGGGGCCGAGGAAAGTGTCAGGCTCTCCCCCACTCCCGAAACTTCCATCGAGCTATTCCTGCGAATGCGACTGGGTGAACCGGAGGAATACGACGAGGTGCGTATCGAAGGGGTGCCCCCGATTGTGATGCGGATAGAGGGCGGCGTTCATGGGGATGTCGCCACCGCAGGCTGTACGGCGAATATTATCCCCGCCACATTGAATGCCCGGGCAGGTCTGCTAACGGTGCTCGACCTGCCCATCGTGTGATAATGCCAGGTTTTTGACACCACGAAGGGGCCGTCACATGGCGGCCCCTTCGTTATTGATACTCTCCGTTTGCACTCAGCGATCCTGTACCGGGCAGCACCTTCGCAGGCCTGCAAACTTTCCATCTCTTTCAGTACAAAAGCCGATCTATCACCCACGGCGGGGCGTCCGCCGGGTCCAGCTCTCTGAGCCGTACTTTTGCTCCAACAGGTCTCGCGCGGTCTCCATCTCCACCTGCGTGGGCTCTGTTATCTGCAGAGTAATGCCGAGGGCCTCGGCAAAACCGTGGGAGATGTTTTCCACGAGCTGATCGAAGGTTGGCCGATGTCCGAGAATATCCGCAAGGCCACAGGCGGCTTCCTGCAGCATCTGTGCGCCCGCCTCCACAGCGGCGGTGCCGTCGATTCCCCCCGGCATCACCGCAATATGTTCAGTGACATCGATGGAAATTGGAATTGACCCGTGCTGGAGGATAGCGCCCTTCCTGCGGGTCTGAGCACTGCCCACGATCTTGCGGCCTGCTGCGACCATATCCACGCGCGCCGACTGTCCGAAACAGACGGTGGGGAGACTATGTCTGCTTTCCTGTCCGTCCTTGCCGGAGTGGTCGGCCAACTCCGCGCCGACGCCCAGCACCCGCAGCCCCTGTTCGATGCCCCGGGAAATGGTGCGGTATGATCCCATCAGGCTCTCGCCGCCCTCGATGTCGGACTGCCGCACGACCACGGAATAGGTGATCTCATCTTTGTGCAGGATTGCGCGGCCACCGGTTGGCCGCCTCACCAGGCCGAAACCTCGCCGTTTGATTTCGTCTTCGTCGATGTTTTCGTCAAGCGCCTGGAAGTAGCCCAGCGAGACTGCAGGCGGCTCCCAGGCATAAAGCCGGAGGCACGGTGGATGCCCTTCTATGACCGATTCCAGCAGCGCTTCATCCACGGCCATATTCCAGGCGCCCCCGTCGGCTCCCGTAACAAGGAAACGCCAACTGCAATCGCTGGCGTTTCTCGTGCTTCCGTTGGTGTGCTTCTCTCTTTTTGTCATCGATTACTGGCTGTTAAAGAAATCCTCGTCATCCATGTTGACGTCCGGCTCGTCTTCCATTTCAAGGTTAGACTGGTACTGGTCGTGGGTGAGCAAAGAGGCAAGCTCATCTTCGTCTGATGCTTCGATGGTTATCAGCCAGCCCTCCTCGTAGGGATCCTCGTTGAGTATTTCGGGCATGTCGATGATGTCTTCATTGATCCGCGTGACTTCTCCGCTCAAAGGAGCGATGAGATCTTCCACCGCCTTTGCCGACTCCACGCTGCCGAACGCTTCTCCGCTTGAAACGGATGTGCCGACGTCTGGAAGCTCGACGAATATGATATCTCCCAGCTCGTTGGCGGCATATTCGGTGATGCCCACGATGAACTCTCCGTCATCCTCTTTCGCCCAGCTGTGCCCTTCGCTAAACCTGTACGCGTCCATTGCCATGAAAGACAACCTCCTTGAGGGTAGCACCCGTGCTGGCAGCGCGTCCACACATCAGGGGCACACGCTACGCCCCTCGACCTGCATGAAAACCAGGCCGGGCACTTTTATCATACCTCTGATCCGCCCTGCCGCGATAGCTCTTTCTTTCGGCAAAGCCTGCCACTTGACGTTCACGGACTCAATATAGGTGGACATTAAGTGCTGTGTCAAGCCGGGATTTCAAACCACCGGCCTGAAGGACATCGCACATCCGCTGTCTCCGCTGAAAAACAGGTCCGGCGCCCCGCTTCGACGAATACTTGAACATCCAGATCACAGGGAGGGAAACCATGGCGACAGGCGTTATCGGCGGCTCCGGTCTCTATACATTCATCGCATCGGAGACCAATGCGAAACAGATTACCCGCAAAACCGAATACGGCACCGTTGAACTGACTCGCGCGACAATTGGCGACACGGAGGTGTTTTTCCTTCCACGCCACGGACCGGATCATTCCATTCCCCCACACACGATCAACTACCGCGCAAACATCATGGCTCTTTACGACACCGACTGCACCAGCATCGTGGCCACCAATGCTGTCGGGAGCCTGCGCCGCTATATTTCCCCCGGTGAGCTCGTGGTGCCGGACCAGTACATTGATTTTACCAGATCGCGCCACCAGACCTTCTATGATGATTTCAGCGAGAAGACCGTGCATATCGACCAGACGGAACCCTACAGCGCCTCCCTGCGGGAAAAGGCCGTGAACGCCGGCTCTCACATGGGCGTCAGGCTCCATGACGGCGGTGTTTATATCTGCACCGAAGGGCCGCGATTCGAGACGCCCGCCGAAATCAGCATGTTTGCACAGTGGGGCGCCGATGTCGTGGGCATGACCGGCATACCCGAGGTGGTGCTGGCAAACGAGCTCGATATGCGGTACCTTTCGATCTGCATCGTCACCAATTACGCCGCCGGTATGCCCCAGGCCGAGGTGGATCACGAAGAAATCATGGAGGTCATGGACAGCTCCATAGACACCGTACGCGACCTGATCACCCGCATCATCGCCCAACACTGAACCCGGAGGATGAACATGCACGAACCCCGCTCATACGACGGATATATCTTCGATCTCGATGGCACTGTCTATCTCGGTGACCGTCTCATTCCCGGCGCTGCAGAGGTCGTTATGACTCTGCGCAACTCCGCGTCGCGAGTGATGTTTGTCACCAACAAGCCCATCGACACACGCGAAAACTACGCTTCGAAGCTCCATACGCTCGGCATTCCGACAGGCCCCGAAGAGGTGATGACATCTCCGTGGGCGCTCGCACATTACATCGAGGCAAACCACGAGAGCCCGCGCTGTTTCGTTCTTGGAGAGGAGCCGGTCATCGAACCGCTCGAAGCGGTCGGCTGCACCATTGTGACAGAAGCAGACAATACGGACATTGTGGTGGTTTCGTGGGATCGCAATCTCACATACGCGAAGTTCGACGAGGCGTTCCAGGCGTTGCGGCAGGGCGCGAAGTATTATGTCACCAATCCCGATGTGACCTGTCCGGTTCCCGGTGGAGAGGTTTCTGATGCCGGAGCCAATATCGCCGGCCTCACCGCCTGCTCAAAGCGCGAGCCGGATCTGATCGCCGGCAAGCCCCGGCCAACGCTGGCACATGCGGCCATGGAGCAGATGGGGACGGACCCTTCGAATACCATTCTGGTCGGAGATCGTCTCCAGACGGATATGCAGTGCGGCCGCAACGCCGGATGTGATACAGCGCTGGTTCTGACAGGAGTGTCCAGTCGGGACGACCTGCGTGACCTCCCGGACGATGAACGCCCCACCTGTACCATCGAGAGCGTGCGCGATCTCATATAGCCCGAGGCGTACTTATCACTTCAGCTTGCAGGTGGTAAAATAGTATCGCCAACTACAGGCACCATACAGACTATCGAGTTCGGAGGAATTGTCGATGCGAGTTCTTTCAATAGGCGCCCATCCCGATGACACGGAGCTCATGGCGGCGGGGACGCTGGCGAAATATGCCCAACAGGGGCATGAGGTGTTCATGTGTGTCTCCTGCAACGGCAGCATGGGCCATTACGAAAAGCCCTCTCCACAGATCCAGTGCATCCGCAGGCGGGAGGCGCGGGAGTCGGCAAAGATTATCGGCGCGGAGTTCATCATGCTCGATCTCGATGACGCCGGGCCGTGGCATACAAAAGAGCAGCGCGCTCTGTACACAGAAGTCGTGCGTGATGTCGATCCTGATGTCATCCTCACACACTTCCCGCACGATTACATGAGCGACCACACGCAGACGTCGCACAACGTCTTTGACGCCAGCTTCTGGGCCTCGGTGCCCCTGTACAGGACCGGGGGCTGGTCACAGGCGCCCGGGAGGATTCCAGCTGTTTACTACTGGGAGCCGCTGGCGAGCTTCGAATTCAGCCCCACATATTACGTGGACGTCACCGACACGTGGGAGCAAAAGCGCGAAATGCTGCTGTGCCACCAGAGCCAGTACCAGTGGCTTTTGGATCATGACAACATCGACTATGTCGAGTTCATGGGCATTACTGCGCACTTCCGTGGCCTGCAGTGCGGGGTGCAATATGCCGAGGCGTTTCGACCCATGAAGGTGTGGGCCCGAACGCGGTCCGAGCGCCTGCTGCCTGAATGATCGACCTCCATGGCCGCCAGAGGCAGGCGGGTGAGGGCTCCGGTGATGGTCTATCGGTACTCTTTCAGATCTTCGTCAGACAGCTCATCCCGCGGTTCATCAATTTTGATGGCAAAAAACAGCGCTGTGGCAGCGAGGGCTGCACCAATTCCGAAGACAAGCTGATAGCTCACGGCATCCACGAGCCACCCGAAACATATTGGCACAAACCCCACCGGAGCGATGAACACACGCTCGAAGGCGAGGTATGACGGTCTCATCCGCTGTGGCGCTATGTCCAGCATATAATTCGTATAGCCGGTTGAGGCGATCGACGTAAAAGCTCCTCCGCCTGTGAAACACAGCCCCAGAGCAACCACGCGATACGACAGCGGGTAGCCGAGTATTTCGAATGCACCCTCCGGGACAAACTGCGCCAGCAGCACGGCCCCTAACGAGGTGATCAACAGCGTGCCGCCCGCCAGCAGGAGCACCGCCCGGTTTCCCAGCCGGTCTGATATCTGCCCGGCGACGAGAGCACCGATGCCCTGCGAAATCGCCTCGATAGTGACAAATGCAGCAGCCACAACATCCGGCAGGCCCCACACCTGTGCGCCAAAGGCGATGAAGAAGGGGCGAATCGCTCCGGCTCCCACCAGCGTAATGCGGATGAGAACGAACCGACGGAATTTGGCATCCCTGCCCCACACCCTCAGGCTCCGGGCAAAGTGCTGGCGCCAGGTGAGCGTATGCTTTGCGGGACTGCTGTCGGGTTCATCAATCTGCGCAAATACCACCCAGCCGACGCCCATCACCAGCGTACCGGCGGTCAGGAGCGCACCGTAATTGAGTGGAAACTCCAGAGGCGAGTTGTCTCCCAGCAGGTACCGGATCAAAGGTACGGCGACCAGGAAGATCATTGTGATCCCCCCGACCCACCGCCACATCCATAGGCTGCCGCGCCTCGTGGTCGGAACGGACTTGGCGATAATGTCCCTGAAACAAAGCGTCGTCATCCCCTGGGCTGCATAGCGGATGGTGAAGAAGATAAAAAACAGGACCGCCACCATGATATTGGGGATGAAATCGGCGGCGAGTACCGAAGCCGACAGCGCCGCCAGGGCAACGAAACGATAGACGCTGTATCTGACGTATTGCGGTCCCTTACGCTCGAGTGTGTCCACCCAGCGTGCGGCGATGAGTTGCGGAATCGCCGGGGCTATGACGAACAGTGTCTCCAGGAGTCCCACCGTCCACGCGCGACCCGTCAGCCGAAACAGCAGTAGAGGAAGCACAGTCCTCAGATCCATCAACCGGCCGCCCGTCATGGCCATCATACCGTTGATGATCGTCAACCAGTAGTTCCGTCTATTCAGCGGCACCAGCATTTCACTGTTATGTTTCGACCTGTTTTCGGACATGGCGAATACAACCCGTTCTTCGCTGTTGCGATCATTAACTGGGTCTGTTGTGTTTTGCGATGACACCTGCTCCGGCTCACATATCGAACTCGCCCTCAATGTCATTTGCGAGGACTTCTCGCGGTTCTTCCATCCGTACAGCAAGCAGGAGGCCGATGGCGCTGAGGATGCTGGCTGCGAGAAAGATCCACGAAAACCCTGCGATGTCAGCCGCCCAGCCGAAGGCGAGTGGCACCAGCCCGGCGGGCACGAGACTCACACTCGCAAAGCCAAAGTACGATGGCCGCTTTCTGCGCGGTGCTATATCCATCATGTAGTTCATATATCCGGGGAAAACTGCGGCCATGGACATTCCCACACCCAGAAAACAGACACACAGCACCAGCACCCGGTATGAAACCTCCAGACCGAAGATGTCAAGCACTCCGACCGGTGCAAAGCTCGTAACCATCAGAGACAGGACCGAGGTTGCGAGGATCGAAGCACCGGCCAGGATAATGACTCTCCGATTCCCCTGGCTATCCGATAATCTCCCCACGATGAAGGCGCCAAGTATATGTGAAATGATCCCAACTGTCAAAAACGTTGCTGCAACGCTGTCGGGAAGATCCCATTCGCGAGCTCCGAAGGTGATCAAGAAAGGCGCTATGGCCATGGCTGATATCAGGAGCATCTGCACCCGGATCAGCCGCCTGTAGTGGGGATCCCTGCGGACAAGGCGCAGGCCCCTGGCGAGATGCTGCCGAAGGGTGAGGGTATGTCCGGCAGGCTTCCCGGGCGGCTCTTCGGCACGCGAGAAGATCAACCATGAAATCCCCAACACCAGGGCCGCGCTCAGCACCACATATCCGTAATTGATCGGGAAGGGCGCAGGAGGATCTGCGCGCAGCATATAGTGCACAAACGGGATGGCAATGACAAGCACCAGGACTCGGCCGAGGGACTGCCGCCACATCCACAGACTTCCACGCCTGGTCGTCGGTACTGATTTGGCGATCATGTCAAGGAATGCCAGTGTCGTAATGCCCTGTGCCAGAAACCACAGAGTAAAGAACGACAGCAGCAGGATAAGGATCACGGTGTGGGAAAGATATGCCCCGCCTAAAAGTGCACCCGCCATCCCCATCAACGCGATAAATCTCACTACACTGTAGCCATTGAAGATGGGGCGCTTTTGAGGTGCGGTATCGATCCAGCGAGCCGCAAAAAGCTGTGTCAGCGCCGGTGCCGCATAAAAAATGGCCTGCAAAATCCCCACCGCACCGGCAAGCCCCGAAAGCCGATATACCAGAAGGGGCAGAATCGTCACAGGATCCAGCAGGCGGTTGCCCAGCGCGACCAGTATCCCGTTTACGATGGCGAGACGATAATTCCGCCGGTTCAACGGCACCAGCATCTCGCTGTCCTGCAGATTGTTTGTCCCTTTATCTGCCACCGGCAAATGCTCCAAAAACGCAGCCGCCCGCGCCGCGTCTCAATCAGTCAGAATCCTCTTTTGCTTCCTGCGCGACCTGCTCATCGTCACCCACGATTCCGTCACGAGGCTCCCCCATCTGCCGGGAAAGATACAGCCCCACCACTGAAAGAACCGAGGCGATAACAAAAATTGGGCGATATCCGTAGCTCGTCGAAACCCACCCGAAGACCATGGGGGCTGCAGCAATGGGCACCGTGAAACCACTGCCAAAACCAATATATGAAGGCAGCTTGCGACGCGGCGCGATGTCAATCAGGTAGTTCGTGTATGCGGGGAAAAGCTGTGACATGAATACGCCACTGCCCACAAAACACGCCATCATGACCAACAGGCGCCAGGTTATAAGATGTCCGAAAACAGTGACACCTCCGGCAGGCGTCAGATACGTCCCCACCGCCGCAAACACGGAGGTCGCAAGCAGTGTGATACCGGAGACGACAAGGAGCTTGCGATTCCCCAGTCGGTCCGATATCCACCCGGACAGAAACGACCCGCCCATCTGTGACAGTATCTGTACAGTGATGAAGGTGGCTGCAATCGCGTCTTTAAAGCCCCACACATCGACGGCAAAGGCGATGAAGAAGGGCACGATTGCCCCGGCGGCGCTCAGACATATTCGCACCCGCATGAGTCGGCGGTAATTGGCGTC
>JAWODS010000080.1:0-5058 GCA_046483205.1 Armatimonadota bacterium
CCTCCGCATGCCCTCGAAATCGTGAAACTGGCTGGCGACAAAGTCGGCGATAAGGTCATGGGCGGAGCCGTACAGCTCCTTTTCTGCCGGTGTGAGGGTATCGGCGGCGCCGGATTCCACGAAGGTTTCAGTGTCCTGGTCGAACCCCCAGGCGGTCTCATAATGCCCGTCCACCAGCGCCTCAATGCTCCACACCCGCCGGAGGATGCTGCCCCGGGGCCGGATCATCCGCATGAAGCAGATCAGGCCGATGGATTGAAGGCGGTCTTCGGTGATGCCGATGGGCGGGCTCATCAACTGGTCCTTCAACTGCGGCATCGTGTCGGCGTGCAAACAGCTCGCCAGGCGGTGGCCGCTGCCGGCGAGGGTGAAGTATTCCCGGACGGTTTCTCCCCAGATGTATCCATACCAGTGCCCGGAGCCGATTTCATGGGCGAGGTAGCATGAGGGGTCGTCATTGTCGTGACCGCGGCGGATGACATCGGCGCTGGCCGTAGAGATAATCCGCTCGGCCGGCGGCAGGAACCCCAGCAGGTTGGCCAGCAGTGTTGATTTGCCCGTGCCGCTGGCCTGCGCGGCGGTGAGAAAAGAGTTTCCAGAGGCAACCTTCGCCAGCAGGTAGGCGGCCATCTCTTTTGTCAGTGTGCCGTCGGCGATGAGGTCCATGATGGACAGGGTCCTGCCGCCGCGCTGGTTGAGACTTCGGATTTCGGACAGATTGGCCTCCTGCAGCCTGTTCACCGGCTTCACTTCCCATATAGAGGCCCGGGCACCTGCCGGCGTCCGGGCCGTGGTTGTTGGTGCGAGGTCGTGGCGACATCGCGGCTATCCTATGATCACCGATTCGCTTCTGGTGCTCTCAACTTTCCATCCATCGCCCTGCAGCAGCATGTTAAACCATTCTTCGGTCACGGCGCCGTCGCCCCATTTGACAAAGACGACGACCTGTCCCGTCCCGGCGGCGAGATCATGCTGATTGGAGATGACGCGGATGCCTTCGACAGCCCGCCCACCCCAGTGGCTTTCAACAATCGACGGCGCGTCCTCACCGATGTCGTTCTTCAGCTCCTGCTGGCGGGCATCGGAATAGAGGTTCCAGTGCGGGAGTCTGCTCTCAGTCGGGCTCACGCCCCCAATATCATACCACCGAGCCACGACATTCCACATCTTCGCCAGGTGCGATTGGGGAGCCGGTGGGATGGCCATTTCGGCCTTCACATTCGCCTGCGGGTACTGCATGGTGATCGTCCGGCCCTCTACATCAACCCACACGCCGTAGGCCTCCGCACAAAAACGCATCGGCACAAATGTCCGTCCGCCGATGACCTCCGGTGGCACCGCCAGCTCGTACGGCTCGCCGGACAGGCGCGCCCCCCTGTCGCCGATTGTCAGCTCCACCCGTGGAACCATGCTGTGAAATTCGTAGGCCTTCACAGTACCGGAATCGTATTCGACCTTTGCGCCGATCCACTCGAACATCGCCCGCATCGGCACCAGCACATGCCCCTCTTTCGTCACGGGCAGGACATCGAAAAACAGCCCTCCTCCCGCCTCGGGCTTCGGGCTTCCCTGGGCGAAGACGCACGTACAAAGGACCAATATCAGTAACGCAGCTATCGCTGTGCGTTTCATCGTTTCCCTCCTTGGAGTATCTCACGGTCTAAATAGCAGTACTTACTCGAAGAAAATATAAATATTGATCTGTAATATCCCAGTGTGTGCTTAGTTCGAAGTGAGATTCACGACGGGCCAGCCTTGCGAGGTGACACCCGACGTCACCTCGCGGCGACAGGCCCCTCCCTACGACATTGCAAACCCTTACGAAAAGTCTCCTGGAATGCAAACCCTACGAAAACTTCTGGATGCATACGCCGAAGGTTATATTTGCTGAATCCAGCGCCTCGAGAACTCACAGCATTCAACAGACCGCGCCCCATAATGTATTCAAAGGCGTTGTCAGGCAAGTACTAGCAAAACATCTGCCGGGCGCGAGGTCAAGGGGCGCCCCTATTTGCGAATAATGGCGGCGCTGTAATCCTCCGGCAGCCGCAGCTCGGTGTACGTTTTTCCGTCAACCGTGTGGAATGGAGTCTTGAAATCCGGGTCCTCGCGGCCGGTGTCATCAAAGACAAAGACCTCGTGATCGGAAGCATCGCCCCAGCCGTAGGTGCCGCTGACCTTTGTGACAATGCGCTCCTCGCCGATGATATAGCCCTCATGAAGCTCCATGGGAGTGATGGGGAACATGTGGCTGGCGAGTGTGGGATATTCCGGGAAGACGGTCTGGCTGTACCAGTTGTACACGCAGCCGTAATCCAGCGCCTTCAGCATCCACTTATAGGCATCAAGCACGGTGCGCTCGGTGTGGTGGTCGCCGAGGGCGATGGGTGTGTACAGGATCGCCCGCAGGCAGTTGGAGATGCTTCCGGTTTCGGTGAACGCCTGGTATTGAAGCTGTGCGTGCGATCGCGTCTGGGGCATCCCGTTGGTGGTCAGTACGCCCTCGGACATGATCCGCTTCATCAGCTTCATCTGGAAGGGCAGGGAGATGAGGCTGACGGAGCTTTTCAGCCGGGTGATTTTGTGTGTTTCCGGATCAATGTCCGCCGTGCAGCCATCCCACGGCTCGCCGTAGTGGTACTTGTACTTGCTGTAGGCGACCTCGTCCCAATAGACGCCGTCGGCGCCGATGGTGTCGAGGATGATGTCCACGTTTTTGGCGATGGCCGGGCCAAAATCATTATCCAGCGTGGGGTTGAAGATCCGCATGTATTCGCGGCTGTATATCCCCTGCTCGCCGTTGCTGCGCAGGCGGCGGTCGTCGTAGAACTTCTGTAGCGCCTCGTCATGCACGTCCAAAAAGCAGTGGAAATAAACGGTGAAAAGGACATCCGGGCACAGCCGCTTGATACGTTCCTTCAGGTCAACATACACCTGGTGATCGGTTTCCTGGAAGGCCGTGCCGTGGGGAACGCGCCCCTTGTAGCGGGTGCGGCCGATGCTGGCAGAGGAGATGTCCACTCCCCTGTTTTCGATGAAGCGCTTGAGGGTGTCGTCATCCCAGCCATCGGTCAGCCGGCCGGGGCTGAGGAAGCCGAACTGGTACTTCATGGTGAAGTTGACGTCACGGACCCGCCGTGCGATATTCACAAAATCCCAGAAATCGACGGTCTCGGTAGGAATGATGACCCACTCGGCGGTATATTCGGCTCCCGGACGCAGGACGAAGCTGTTATCCGACAATCCCAGCGTCCCGCCAATCCACGAGTTGGTGACATGCACCTGGAACTCGTCATTCAGCGGCATCATGCCAAGGCCTGCGTCCCCGGTGACGGCGTAGCTGGAGGGATTATGCGAGCTTTGTGTGCTCAAATCACCGCCCGTGGGACTGATACCGGCCACCCAGCCACGGGTGAAGTTCCCTCCGCCGTCGCACTCATGCCGCTGCATCACCGGCACGACATCCCGCGTGAGGTTGGTGAAGGTGTCGCGGACGATGATACATTCGGGATGCTGCTCAAATGCCCGCGCGTGGGTGAAAAGGTCGCAGCTCCCGGTCTTCCACGTCCCGTCAGGTGCTGAGAAGCGGCTCTGCACCGTGAACTGCTCGTCCCCCACTGTGATCTGAAGTGTCGCATTATCGGGCTGCTGCAGGGAAAAGTCGGTGGAGAAATCGTGGCCCGGCTCAATGGTTGGTATCGGGCCGGTTGGTGCCGGAGCCTTCGGTGGCGGCGGGGGTGGTGGTGTCTTGATACGCACGGCCATGTCCCCGACGATAATGTCGCGGTCGCTGCCTTTGTCGGTCAGGCTCTGGAGGTGCAATGAGTTTTCCTCGTCCGCCAGCAAGTCAGTGATTTCGAACTCGTATTCATGCAGCTTCACGCCTCCCATGAGGCCGTAGCTGCTGCTGTCGTCGGCGGTGGTGAAGTCCGGTCCGTATGGCACAACAATTTCGCCGGTCGGAGAGATGAAGGTGGCCTCGATGCCGACCCTGCGCATGGAGGTGGCGGGTCGGTTGGTCAGGCGGTCACCCTCGATGGTCTGGTCATTCAGTGACAGCCGCAGGCCCCGGGTCCATCCGGCGGGAGCGTCCCGGGGGATGCGGGCTTTGAAGAACAGGAATGCCGCCCTGCCCTCCGGGATTTGCGGGGTGTCGAAATTGACCGTGGCCTCACCGGCGGTTGGCACGTCGATGCTATCGGCGACCGGGAACTCCGTGGCGGGGACCTGTCCCTCCGCGGCGGCGTTTCCCAGAAGCATCATCACCAGCCGCTGACGGTTGCGGGCCCAGGTGTCGGTGCCGATGGTGACCATGGTTTCCTGCGCGGCTTCGGCGGCGTCGAGATCCGAAAGCGCGACCTCGCCCGTGAAGGGAAAATTCTGCTGTGGCGTCACACCAAGCACGTTGAAGGGGATCATGGTCTCCATCCGCCAGCCGTCGTCTGTCTGCACCGCCTGGTACTGCACCTCGCTGACGTCCAGGCCGTCGGGGTGGTGGCAATAAACCTCAGGCGGGATGTCGGTGACCGGGTCGCCGGTGTTTTTGAAGTTGCCGGGGCTGAAACCGAATTGAAACTGGCTCTCCTCAAACCCCCTGCGGTCCGGCTGAACGTCGTGGGCGAAATCGAGGTACAGCTCGATATGGTCGCCCCTGGTCATGGCGCGTCCGCGGTTGGGCTGTGAGTGGACATCATCGGTGACTTCGACCGCCAGAAACAGCCCCTCCCGCCGCCAGGCCATCCGCACGGTGCCGCTGAGGTCTTCGGGGCCGTCCCACGCCTCGGGCTTGTAGCTGGCATGCGCGGGATCCCGAAGGACCATCTTCCCGGGGACCTCCACCCAGTCGTCAAGCTGGGCGTCCACGGCAATGGGCGGATCGGGTTTCAGAGGAATTATAAAAGCATCCCCTGCCTGCACCGGCACCATTGCCAGCAACAGTGTAACGACACCCACCATTGTTTCTGTTGGAGCAGTTGTGGATCGTGCTATCTTGGGCGGTGCTCGCCCAGCCACGGCGTGGCGGGCGAGCACTGCCCGTCGGATTTACGTTCAGTGATG
>JAWODS010000099.1:0-6084 GCA_046483205.1 Armatimonadota bacterium
AGTTCAAAGAGAGGATTCGCGAAGCACTGCCCGACGACGAGCTCATTAAGCAGCAGCTCACCTTTGACAAGCTTGAAAACCAGGTCAGAGCACAGGCGTCCATGACCGACAGGGAGCTCAAAGACAGCTACAACCAGGTCAAAGCCCGTCACATTCTCATCACTCCCGACTCCGTCAAAGATGAAGAAAACGATGCGGCACAAGGGACAGAAAGCAATGACGGTGAAAATGCTGAATCCGCACAGTCCGAGATGACTGACGAGCAGGCAGACCAGAAAGCCAAAGCCCTCGCACAGAAACTCGCAAAAGAGCTCAAAGAGGGCGCCGACTTTGCTAAGCTTGCGAAAAAGCACAGTGCCGATCCCGGCAGTGCGTCCGAGGGCGGCGACCTCGGCTGGTTTGGCCGCGGCCAGATGGTGCCCGAATTTGAAGAAGCGGCATTCAGTCTCCAGCCCGGCCACATAAGCGATGTCGTGGAAACCGATTACGGATACCACATCCTCAATGTTGTGGATAAACGCACAAACCTGCCCGGGGACTTCGAAGACAACAAGGAGCAATATCGCCAGGAGAAGCTCCAGCAACAACAGCAGCAAGCCTGGGAGGAATATCAGCAACAACTCCGCGACAGCGCAAACATCGAGATCATTGACCCGGAGCTGAAAGCCTATCACCTTCTCGACGAGGGCAATAAGACCGAGGGCATTGAGCATCTCAAGCAGGCTGTGGCCAATGATCCTGACAACGCAACTGCTCGCTATGAGCTTGCGAAGATTTACCAGCAGCAGGGTGATCTTGACGCTGCTGCGAAGCTGCTGGAAGAGGTCACCACCTCCGAAGAAGGCTCCCGGTCTCCCGAGGCACACATGCAGCTTGCCGAGGTTCTTCTTGAGCAGGGCGACACGGAGGCCGCCGTCCAGGAGTTCAAATCCGCTTCCGACTGGGCTCAGGCATTCTCACAACAGAATTACTTCCTCCACTACCAGCTCAAGACCAAGTTCCAGGAACTCCAGCGGGAGGAGCTCGTCAGTCAGGAACAGAAGTGGATGGACGACTTTATGGAGAACCAGCAGCAGTCAGGCGGCTTTCCCGCCATGCCCTCGACTCAGTAAGACAATGCGGCAGGGATCCCTCCATGCTCGATGAACTGCGAATTGACGAACAGGCGGTCGCAGAAAAAGTGGCCGCCTTTATTCGTGCCACCGTCCACCAGGCCGGTCTCGACGGTGCCGTCATCGCTCTCTCTGGCGGCATTGATTCCGCGGTCACTGCCTACGTCACCGTCGAAGCTCTCGGCCCGGATGCCGTCCGCCTGTACAATATGCCGTACGAGACCTCCAACCCCGAGAGCGAGGCGCACGCCCGCCTGGTCGCCGATGATCTGGGCGCCCCTTTCGAGGTCATTTCCGTCACCCCGCAGATAGACGCCTATTTCGACCGCTTCCCGGAGGCCGACCGACTCCGCCGGGCGAACAAGATGGCCCGGGAGCGCATGAGCGTCATCTACGATATGGGGAAGCTCCATCACGCCATGGTTGTGGGCACGGGGAACAAAACAGAGACGCTTTTAGGCTACACCACCATCTGGGGAGACATGGCCTGCGGAATCGCACCGATTGGCGACCTGTACAAGGCCCAGGTCCGCCAGCTCGCTCAGTTTCTCGGCGTCCACGAACCGATCATCCAAAAACCACCATCTGCTGATCTGTGGGCCGGACAGACAGATGAGGATGAACTCGGCCTGACCTATAACGAGGCCGACGCCATTCTCTATCGTCTCATCGAATGCGATAAGACCCCGGATGAAATTGTCGAAGATGGTGCGTCTCCGGAGACTGTCCGGAAGGTGCTTCAGCGTGTCGAGCATAACGAGTTCAAACGACGCATGCCGCCAGTATGCGATCTTTCGCAGTTCATCCGCGGTTGACATCCCGGAAGGGTGATTGATCGTGGCAGATAGTCCTGGACGCCTTTTCATTGTCGCCACGCCCATCGGCAACCTCGAGGATATCACCGAACGCGCCATTACTACACTTGAGACTGCCGACCTCATCGTCGCAGAAGACACTCGCAGGAGCCGAAAGCTGCTTTCACACTTCGGCATCAATACTCCCATGGAGAGCTATCACGGGGATTCCTCGGACGCAAAGCGCAGCCGCCTCATTGACCGCCTCCGTGAGGGGCAAACTCTTGCCCTTGTGAGCGATGCGGGGACCCCCTGTATATCCGATCCGGGTGCCCGGCTTGTTCGCATGGCGCGCGATGCCGGCATACAGGTTTCCCCCATCCCGGGTCCATCGTCTATCACTGCTGCCCTCAGTGTCTCCGGTCTCGACGCAAGCCGCTTCGTCTTCATGGGATATCCGTCCCGAAAGAGCTCCGATCGCAATGACTTTTTTAACACCGTCTTAAACCAGCCGTGGACCGTGGTTATCTTTGAGGCCCCCCACCGGATCGTCGCCACGCTGCAAGAGCTTGCGGCCATTGCTCCGGACCGCTCAGTATTTCTCGTCCGCGAGGCTACAAAGACTTTCGAGGAACTCACCGGCGGCCTGCTCCATGAAATCGCCGCATCAATATCCACTCGCGAACCACGCGGGGAATATGTCATCGTTCTCGCTGGAGCCGAAGAGGCGAAAGATGAAGAACTTCCGAAAGCAGCAGTCGAACAGGCGATCACACAGATGACCGAGGCAGGCATTCACACCAGAACCATCGCCAACATTCTCGAAGCCCTCACCCCCCTCTCACGCAACGATGCCTATGAAGCAGCCCTTCGGAATTCAGAAGAAGAAACCTGATGCAGAGATCGGAGGCAACTTCACATTCCAGCATACCACTCTGCACAGCTTGGCGAGTTTTTCTGCACCGACACGATGACAATCGTCGGCCAACTCACAAGCGCCACCGCTAACGCGGGCTTCGATCAAACTCGAAACACGCAGATACAGGCGTGGGAACACGAGATCGAAATCCTCAAAACCGCTCTGCAGGATCTCGCGAACGCGATACCCACGTCAGATTGCCACATCCTTCTTGAGTTTCCCATACCCCGGCGGGGGAAGCGCGTCGATGCAGTGCTCCTCGTGCAGGATTTGATCTTCCTGATAGAATGCAAAACCGATGCAGAAAGTGTGGATCATTCCGCGTTGTACCAGGTGGAGGACTATGCGCTTGATATGAGAGATTTCCACGCCCCCAGTCGCAATGTACCGATCGTGCCAATTGTGCTTGGAACTGCAGGGATATCGCTTCCAGCATGCGGGTCTGGCAATCATACAGACACTGTGCAGCCTGTTACCGTCTGCAATCCGCCCCAACTGTCCGAAGGAATTATGCGTTGGTATCAAACTCTGCACGATGATGCTCGACCGTGTATCGAGCCGAGAGCATGGAATTATGGGGCATACAGGCCGGTGCCTACCATCATCGAGGCCGCGACACGGCTCTTCCAGGGGCACGAAGTACGGGATATTGCCCAATCACACGCCGGTGAAAATCTGTCAAAGACAGTTGATGCGTTGAAGCAAGCGGTCGAATACGCCCGGAGTGCGCGGCAGAAGGTTGCATGTTTCGTTACCGGGGTTCCCGGCTCCGGTAAAACCCTTGCAGGTCTCGATCTCGCACACTGTTCTGCGCTTTCCGATGACTCGTCGCCGGGCGCCACCTTCCTGTCAGGGAATGGACCTCTCGTGGCTGTTCTCACCGAGGCGCTGGCAAGAGATCACGCTGAACGCACAGCCCGACCGAAAAGATCGGCGCTCCGTGAAGTGAAAACATTCCTCGATAATGTTCACAAATTCCTCGGCGAGTACGCCGAACGGCCCGATCAAGTTCCCGTAGAGCATGTCATCATTTTTGATGAGGCCCAGCGCGCGTGGGATGAAGCCAAAGCCCTGGCCAAGTTCGGCCGCACAGCCTCCGAGCCCGAAATGATGCTGCGCATCATGGACCGCCACACCGATTGGGCGGTTCTGGTTGGTCTCGTTGGCAGCGGGCAGGAAATCCATGACGGAGAAGCGGGATTGCAGGAATGGGGCCGTGCGCTTTCAGCCGAGTTCACAAACTGGGAAGTGTGGGCCACCGATCGGGTCATCGGGGAAGCACCTCAACAGGCAACGATGCTGTTTCAGACCCTGCCCGAACATCTGAATGTGCGTGCGAAACCAGCGTTACATCTGAATGTGCCGATTCGCTCGCACCGGGCTGAGCAGTTAACTCGCTGGGTCGATGCCGTTCTCGCCGGAAATCCAACTGCCGCCGCAGACAGTGTCCCCGATATGAGCGATTACCCCATTATGCTCACGCGATCGCTGCAAAAGGCCAAACAGTGGTTGCGGCAGCGCGGCCGAGGATTACGGCGATTCGGGCTCCTCGCAAGTTCTGGCGGGCGGAGACTGCGCTCGCATGGAATTGAGGTATCCTCAGGCTTTACCGGCGGATATGCCTATGAGAATTGGTTTCTTAATGATCGGGATGACATTCGGTCGTCGTATCAGCTCGAGGTCGCGGCAACTGAATTCGAATGTCAGGGTCTCGAATTGGACTACACGTGCGTTTGCTGGGCAAATGATTTTCACAGGGATTCGAAGAAGCCCAAATGGTGCTATCGTCGTTTACATGGCACACAACTTCAGACGGTTCGAAAGAAACGGACGCAGGAATACATCTTAAACAAGTACCGGGTGCTTCTCACCCGCGCACGACACGGGATGGTCATCTGGGTGCCGGCGGGCACCACGGAAGACCCGACCTTTCTCCCCCAACCCCTGGATACCACCCATGCATACCTCATAGAATCCGGCGCCACACCATTGGAACTGCAGGATTAGTCATGCCTCGTCACGCGCCCGAGCGGAACGCCACCAAAGTCCCACAAAACTGGTGAGACACGCCATTCTGGACTGGCCGTACTGACAGCATGTTCCCCGTCTCATGTCGCATCGCTCGGGGCTCAGAACTCTGAGACATTAGCCTGCCGGATATTACCCTTTAGTCACAGAACCTGCACACTATTGTAAATGACCGACAATATATGGTAGAATAAATATGGAGAGTGGGTCAGGTCATCGCGGGAGATCGTCAGGATCTTCCGAGGAAAGTCCGAACTCCACAGGGTAGGGCGCTGGGTAACTCCCAGGAGGGGCAACCCTACGGATAGCGGCACAGAAACATACCGCCAGGGCGAAAGCCTCGGTAAGGGTGCAATGGTGCGGTAAGAGCGCACCAGCGGCGTGGTGACACGTCGGCTGGCCAAACCCCGCCCGGAGCAAGGTCATATAGAGGGACGCAGGCGCAAGCCGACCGGGCGACCCGCCCGGAGGCCCCCGGGTAGACCGCTTGAGGGCGGTGGCAACACCGCCCCCAGATAAATGATGACCATGCAACCGCAACAGAATTCGGCTTATAGACACACTCTCCACCCCCAAAATCGGCCAAATGTGACGAAAACCGGCCAAAAGACCGTAACATAAGATTCATACCGGTTCTCGTTCACATCTCGGCCCAGAGAATGGCGTGGATTTGCACGTTTTGGCACATCTGAACGGCAGTCAATCACCAGACTCCGTGAAAGGATGTGCCAATAATGTCATGTGGTATTGACACAAAAATCGACGAATTCCTCGCGTATCTCGAGGTAGAGAGGGGCTACAGCCCACTCACCGCCAGCGCCTACCGTTCAGATCTGTCACAGTTTGTGGACTTCCTTCGCAATGAGGGTGCCGTCGTCGACGTGAATGAGCTCTCCCCTACCGAGATCCGAAAATGGATCGCGGACCTCCACGCCAACGACCTCTCCAACAGCAGCATCGCCCGACACCTCTATGCCCTGCGTAGCTTCTGGGACTACCTGATCGAGACAGAGCAGGTGGAGGGTAATCCGGCGCGGAGGGTATCTATACCGAAGGTGGAACAGCCGCTGCCCCCCTATCTGTCGGCGGACGAAATCCGCGATTTACTGGAGGCCGCAAGGGAAAACCACATCGTATTCTGCGCATTCCGGAACTATGCGATCATCGCCACATTCGTGTTTACAGGAATGCGTCGCGGAGAACTGCTCAACTTGCGGACCGGGGATGTGCG
>JAWODS010000159.1:0-7378 GCA_046483205.1 Armatimonadota bacterium
CTTTTCAACAACCTCATACCCTATCGCTTATAAGAAGCCTTATTGAGCTTATAACCAAGCTTTTGATTTTACTAATATACAAAAAATTTCCAATCTCACCCAAATAAAAAAGGCCTCCAAAATGGAAGCCTTTTTCACCTTCAAACATAAATTGTTTCAACCGGCTACTCACCTTCAACAGCAGCCTGAGAAACAGAGGTCATAACTGCCCCGGTAACGGTTATATAACCTGCAACAGTCACGATGGCCGCAGGAAGTGCAACCGGTGCAGATAATACAGCACCGCCAGCCGCAGTTAAACATAAACCTATCGTCCGCAGGGTCCTGAAAAATTTGGGTGTTTTTGCACTCAATCTTTCCACAAGACTCAATTCATACTCTGAGCCGCATACGACCTCCAACCCATCCCGCTCACTGAAGTCGGCGACCTTGATATCCCGCCAGGCGTAGCCGTAATTCGGGAACTCCCATACCACAGTGCGGCTGCCGACCTGCCCGACCCTGAATGCGCCGGTGGAGGAGCCGTTGACCATCTCGAAGGTGCCGTCACCGTCGAGGTCGGCCACTCGCATTTGCACGTCACCGAGCTCGGAGCCGCGACGGCCCGCGATGCTGCCGTCTTCGGGCTCCAGCACAAACAGCTTGCCGTAGCGGTTGCCCACCGCCAGCTCCTGGACGCCGTCGTCATCGACATCAACCGCCTGCAGCTCGGTGGTGCCGTGATTGGTCTCTCCGAAGATCCAGCGTTGCGAGAAGTCGGAGTTGATAACCTGGGTGAAGCCGTCAACGGTGCCCAGGCAGGCCTCCCATTCGCCGTCGTTGTTGAAATCGCCCACCAGTACATCATCCAGCCGTGGCTCGTGGATGGTGGTTCGGGACACGCGCCAGTACGTCTCGATGGGATGCTCCTTCATCAGCGATCCGTCGGTGTCCAGAACGTAGAGGATCTTGCTTTTGCCACCGCAGAAGACCTCCAGTTCACCATCGTCGTCAATGTCCCACGCGCCCACCGCATACAGCTCATCGGTCCCGTCGAACTCCCAGCGGACGGTGCCGTCAGCGTTGATGCATGTGAGGTAGCGGCCGCGGATGGCGAGCGTTTCGTCCGATCCGTCGGCATCGATGTCATGGGTCTCCATCTCGATGGCGGGCTGGATTTCACCCTCGGATGATGCGGGCTCGATCTCCCAGGCTCGCTCCAGGCCCTGTGTTGCCTGAAGCGGCGACGCGCCACCCTCTCCGAACTCGGCCCTGTCACTGAGATCGCGAACGATGTCGTTGATCCCCTGCCGCAGGTCTTCGGTTGCAACCTTCGACAGTGAGGGCTCCCCGCTGTCGTCTCGATTGCGAACCGGCGCCAGCTTTGAAATTGAGACCCTCGCACCCTCGGCCTCCGCTGTTGTGACCGTGCCATCACTCAAATCGAAGCGTATGTCCACCTGTGCATCCGCTTCAAACAGACCTGCCATGAAGGTGGCATCACACAACACCAGCTCTCGGCGCCCGAGCCACGCCAGCGCCGCGTCCGTGTCGAGAAGCTCCGCCGGTGAGGTGGTAATGACTGCACGAGGCCGGCCGTCATTGGTCACCATGGCGGTGTCGGTGTCCACGCGCTTCAGATCCCAGCTTTCATCATCACCTGCGCGTTCATTGAAAAACAGCGCCTGGTTGCTTGCGGCCTGGCCTTCATCGAGCGAGCCGCCAAACTTGTGGTGGATGTAGCGGACCGGGTCGCGCTTGTGGTTGATGCGCGTGCTCTGGACCATGCGGCTGTGTCCGGTGTTATTCAGGTGGAAGAGCTTGTCGGGCGGCTTTACCAGCTCGGATGCTTCAGCGTCCGGCGCCTCTTCGGCCTCCATGCTCGCCACGACATTGTCGTTGTCATCCAAAAACTCCACGCGGTCGAGGAACACACCGGGCTTTTCGCGCAGCCAGATCTTCACCAGGTGCATCCCGTCATTCTCGACAGCAACCTTCGGCATGGGCCCGGTCTTGGGATTGACACCCGAGTCATAGGAGGGACCGAACTTGTTCAGCGTCAGATGGATCGGCACCGGATCGCCGTCATCAATGGACAGATAGAAGCTGTCGGTGCCCGAATCGAGGCCCTTTGCGATGAGATTGGCATAGAACTCTCCGGCCGGGATTTCCAGGGCGAAGCTGAGCGCGGATTGGCTGCCATCAAATCGCACGGCCTTTTCGACGCCCTCTTCCGGCTCCTCCACGACCGTGAGCCCCCGGACCGGCGCACTGCCGCGGCGGAGGGAGAATGTCCGGCTGCCGTCATCGGTGCGCTCTCCCCGGTCAATCATCTTGAATATGCATTCAAGCGAGTAGTCTCCGGCTTCGGCGGCCGTGCAGTGATCAATAAGACATACCGGCCCACCCTTGAGCCAGAAGACATTGCGCTGCCAGTCCACGCCGTTGTAATCGTAGATAGAGGTCCGGGTCATGGCAACGTCGTCGAGATCTGCGACGTGCTCCAGGGCCGCACACGGTGGGACAACCTTATCCGCCCGACCGTCGCGCACCACGCTCAACATGGTGTGATCGGTGGTATTGCGGACGAGGTAATCCCCGTCCATCAGCCAGTCCTCGCCATCGGCGTAGAACTTGGTGATGGCATTGCCGTCATAGTGCAGGTGTCCGCCGCGTGCGTAGCCGTCAATCATGAAAAACTGCCCGTCCGAATCGAGGTTCTCGCGGAATGACAGCTTATCAAAACACTGCTCCTGCGGGACATTCGGAGGCATGTGTGAGGGGCCGTAGGCTGGAGTTTCGCTCGTCCACTCGTAGATCGCCTCTGTGAGGGGGAAGCTGTTGACACCGGCGATTTCCTCCCATGGCTCGGGCTCAAGGTCGGGGTTGAAGGGGTTTCGCCAGTTCTGCCGCTCGATTCGCTCCAGCCACCACTGCAGCTTCGGGTCATCGTAATACCACAGCGCCCATTCGAGGTTGCGGGTGTAGGTGCCCCGGCCCCAGCTGCTGTCACCGAAGTTGCCCGGGTCGCCGGTGTTGTCGCAAATGCCCACGGTGTAATCGGCGTACAGACGCATGTGACCGTCATCGAAATACGAATAATCGCCCTCGCTGAGGGTGTAGTTGATGGTGTGGCGGGGGACGATTGAATAATATCCGGTCGCGTCTTCGGAGGGCTTGAACGACTGCTTCTGTGCGCTGAAGCAGTTCTCACACCGGTCCAGATAATCGTCAATGCGGGCGGTGTCAACCTCCGGATAGAAGCGGTCGAAATATCGCCCGAGGTAATACATCCCGATCAGGGGGAAGGTTGAGTGATTGAATACAACCGGCCAGGTGGTCTCGGGCGATTTGAACATGCCGTATCGCGAGACATGGCGCGGCAGGTCATGCAGGGCGTTGAGCATGGAGTTTGCGCCCCGCCAGCGATCATCCTCTGTAAGGGTGGGCGCCTCCTCAAAGAAGTCCCACATGGTGCCGATCCAGTCGGAGGAGGTCTCTTCCGGCCAGTAGATGCGGTGGGTGCCACCGGCGGTCGGCTCCGGCCAGTATTTCAGCACATTCGGGTCGTGGGCGAACTTCAGGTAGCGCTCATTGATGCGGCGGAGGATATATCGCGCCCGCCTTGCCCATGCCGGATCACCGGTATCGCGATATTTCAGGACCGCGCTGTGGAAATCCCGGAGCCAGAACTTGGACAGGTCGCGGCCCAGCAGCGCTTCCGCCTGCTCGTCATCAAGATGATCAACACCGGAGACCTCCAGGATCCATTCGTCCACGGACAGGTCGCCCTCGTCTCCCAGCACCTCCAGCAGGCGGTCCACACCCTGCTGCGCACCCTCAACGTCTGAGGCACCGACCAGCAGGACGTTCTTCCCGTCCGGGCAGTCAAACGGCTCGGGCACCGTCTGCAGGATGTACTCGCCGGGGCCCGGTTTGACTGCATTGACCTCCTGGTAGCGCTGCAGCCACAGGCGCTCGACCACGAAGTTATTCCCGAGATGGCCGATGGCGATGGTGGTTTCCTCAGAGCGCAGCGGCTCCCAGTCGCGGCCACTGCTGACGCTCATCTCCAGCCGGACGCCGGTCCGTTTTCCGATTGCATCCCGAAGGCGAACCGCGACCTCACGCCACCGCTCGTCATCAGGATACACGATATGGGCGGCCTTCTGGCCGTCGGTGACGATCGGCGTGTGCAAATGCGGCTCGTGCACCTGCTCTTTTGCGATGCCCTCACTGCCGAACGGGAAAAGCGCCAGCCGCTGGTCGTCAGGCCCGCTGCTCATCTGCGTGAGCCGAAAATCATCCACCACGTACCGGCTTGAGGCCATGTGCAGTGTCTTGATATACACCTGCGCATGCGTTGTATCCTCGGGTGCCTGCCCCACGGCGCTGAACTCCTGCCACTCGCCGATGGGTGCATCGAGGTGCGTGTTGGACATCTCGCCCGACGGCAGAAACCGGAGCTGCAACCATGCCGCGTTGTCTCTGTCGCGACTGAGACACTTCGCCATACATGTCAGCTTGTAGTATGTGCCCGGCTCAATATTATCGATCCGCTGGACGATCCCGGAGGTGGCCTCGTTATAGCCCACCCGCTCCTCGCTGGTGTAATCATCCACAATCAGCAGCGCACGGTCGCCCGAATGAACCCGGTCCGCCTCCTCTGTGAGATGACGGTAGAGCTGGTCCGTATGGCCGCCGTGAGCGCTCCACTGAGCGGGCATTTGCTCGTTCTCCGGGCTTATCAACTCAAAGCCGGGATTCTCTATGAGATTGTCTTCAGAAACGTCCTGTGCAAATGCAATGGAAACGACCAATGCAAAGACGGCGATAACCAGAAGAACAAAGCGCATGACGAGCACCTCCAGCAAAAATCATACCTGGCATTTACTTCGTGATCGTCTGTCCTGACCCCTTCACATGTGTGCCTGAGCATATCAAAAAGGCCGTCGGCACGACGCTCTTTCGGCCAGCCATTTCTCCCGAGACACCAGAGAAGCTGCAGAGACCGGTTGATATTCCGTAGCACATATTTTAGAATTGTGCTACGTCAAAGAAATCGGGTGCATGAGTATTTTGCGCGGAAAGAATGGATCGCCATCAAATCATCAATGAGACAGATATTCGCCATCTGCGGTGTGCTAGCTCTTTTGATTTGTGGGTGCGGACGCCCGACGGAGCCTGCTTCACCGTCGGCCAGGCAATCCGTGCAGATACTGCGCATCGGCATCAGCACCGATGTTGACAACTGGTTTCTGGACCGCTTCCCCGATGGTGACGCCCGCTTTGTGTGGTCACAGGTGTACGGGACGCTGGTGCGCCTGACCCCGGACCTGGAGCTGACCGAGGGTCTCGCGACGGACTGGGAATCGGGAAATGGGGGCAAAAGCTGGGTGTTTACGCTGCGGGAGGGCGTGACATTTCACGACGGCACTCCGTTTGATGCTGAAGCGGTTGCATTTTCCTATGGCCCTGACTCGTATGCCGCAAAGGCAACCCTGCGTCCCCTCGAGCGGGTGGAGGCCATTGATGAGCACACAGTGCGCTTCGTGCTGCAGCGGCCACTGCCGCTTCCCTATTATCTCACCCATATTGGCTGGCCGATCATGAGCCCATCCTGCATGAATGAAGCCGGGGAGTTTACCCGTCCAATCGGCACGGGCCCGTGGATGCTTGAGGAGCACAAAAACGAACAGGAGATCATCCTGTCGCGCAATGATGATTACTGGGGCGGCACGCCGGAGCTGGAGAAAGTGATCTTCAAGGTCATCCCGGAAGCGGCGGCGCGAGTGATCGGCCTGGAGTCGGGCGAGCTTGACATGATCGTGAAAGTCCCGGAGACCGATGTGGCGCGCCTGGAGGAAGCACCCGGAATACAGGTTCATCGCAAAACATCCACATTCACCGATTTCATCCAGTTCAACTGCGAGCGGCCGCCGTTCAGCGATATTGCGGTCAGACCGGCGGTCGCTCACGCCATTGATACAGAGACGCTGGTCACCGAGACCCTGGACGGCGTGGGGATAGCCGCTCACGGGCGTCCCTTCGCCCCCGTCATGAAGTACGACAAAAAAGATCTCGACCTGGTTGATTTCGATCCGGAGAGCTCGCGCCGATTGCTGTCAGAGGCCGGGTGGCACACCATCGAAGGCAGCGACATCCGCGTCAAAGACGGTGAGCCGCTCTCTGCGCTGATGCTGGTCAATCCGGGCGCCAATGTCGCCAGCGGCTCGCGCTTCCAGCTCATGGCCCAGGCGATCCAGGCACAGCTTCGAAATATCGGCATCGACATGAGAATCCGCCTGCTGGAGCGGGGGGCCTTTGTCAGTGCGGAGGCCGCCGGTGAGTTTGATATGCTCCTGCGCACGGGCTTTTACGTGTGGGGCGCCTATCCCCGGCATTTCTTCCTGCATTTTTCGCAAAATGAGTACTCCCACTACACCGACGCGGAATACGACCGGCTTATCGTCCAGGCCGACGCCGCACCGGACGAGCAGACACGCCGAGAGCTTTACCATCGCCTGCAGGAGCAGACAATCAAGCGCATGCCGGCCTTTTACATGGTGCACCAGGAAAAAATTGTGGCGACCCGAAAGACTGTTGCAGGGTATCAAATCTCCAGCGAGCCGCCGTGGCTGAATCTCAGCGGCGTAAGAGTCTTTGCAGAAGAATAGAAGCGAGGAAATCCCCCGTTGACTGCCTATATGCTGAAACGTCTGGGGCTCATGGTCGTGGCAGTCATCGGCGCCACCGCCATTGCCTTTGGTGTGCTGGAGCTGGCACCGGGCGACGCGGCGCGGATGATCGCCTATGACCGCTACGGCGAGGACCTCACCGCCCAGCAGATTGAGCAGGTACGGAAGTCCGAGTATATTGACGCTCCGCTGGTGGTACGCTACTACCGGTGGCTTGGGCAGGTGGTCCACGGCGACCTCGGGCGCTCCGTCGCCACCGGAAACTCGGTATTCACCGAGCTCCGCCAGCGTCTGCCGGCGACATTGCAACTGGCGGCGGCCAGTGTCGCCATAGCATTACTTGTCGGTCTTCCTCTTGGTATCATCGCAGCCGTGCATCGAGGCTCCTGGCCGGACGCTGTGGGAAGAATCGTCGCGCTCATCGGTGTATCGATCCCAAATTTCTGGCTCGCTCTGCTGCTTATTCTGGTGTCCGCACTTCTCCTGAGATGGCTGCCCTCCTTCGGCTATGGTACATTCGCCCACCTGGTCCTCCCCGCATTGACGCTGGGCACCGCCCTGGCGGCCCTCACCGCCCGGATTACCCGCTCCAGTATGCTCGACGTAATGGACGCCGAATATATCCGCACAGCCCGGGCGAAGGGGCTGGATGAAGGGACAGTCATTTTCAAGCACGCCCTGCGCAATGCCCTGATCCCGGT
>JAWODS010000322.1:0-6282 GCA_046483205.1 Armatimonadota bacterium
CGGTGGGCAGCGACACCGGCCACATGGCGATACTCGGGTACGATCCTTTCAAGCACTATCGCGGCCGTGGGCCCTTTGAGGCCAGGGGCGTCGGTCTGGAAGTCAAACCCGGCGACGTGGCCTTCCGCTGCAACTTCGCGACCGTGGATGAAAACGGTGTGATACAAAGCCGCCGGGCCGGGCGTATCGAAGCAGGCACCGATCAGCTCCGTGAGATTATCAACGAAGAGATCAGCGAGATTGAAGATGTGCAGATTCTGTTCAAGGAATCTGTCGCTCATCGTGCGGCGCTTGTCCTCCGCGGCGAGAATCTCGATGAGCACATCACACCCACCGATCCTCACGTACCGGGTGTGGAATACTGGAAGAGTGAACCGCTGGAAGGGTACGAGGATAACGAGGCCGCCAGGCGGACTGCAAAAATCCTCAACGCATTTGTCGAAAGAACCCGTGAAGTGCTCGACGACGCCCCACTGAACGAAGAGCGCAGGGCGGAAGGCAAGCACCCCGCCAACATCGTCCTCCCGCGTGGAGCCGGAACCGCTGTTGATCTCGAACCGTTTGAGAAACGCTACGAGATACCGGGGGCAATGATTGTGGAGGTTGACCTCGTTCGCGGCCTCGGTGAATACCTGCAGATGAAGGTCCCCCGGGTGACGGGAGCCACGGGCGGACCGGACACAGACGAAATCGCCATCGCCGACGAGGTCGTGGATAGTTTCCAGAAAAACGACTTCATTCTCGCCAACATCAAGGCTCCCGACCTGGGTGGACACGACGGTGACGTGGCGCAAAAGATCGCGGCCATCGAGAAGGTGGATCGCGCGATCGGGCACATTATTGACAACACCGCCGACATGCACCTGGTGACCATGGTCGCAGCGGATCACTGCACCCCGTGCGCCGTCCGCGACCACAGCGGAGAACCGATTCCGACAATATTTTACGGATACGGTGTCACTCCTGACGGGGTGCAAAGCTACGGCGAACGCGCCTGCGCACAGGGCATGATGGGCCACTTCAGGGGAGCCGATGTCATGAATCTTCTGATGAACTGGGCAGGGGCAGCGGAGAAATTCGGAGCATGATAAAGCGCTGTGCCGTCTGCGCCCTCGTGCTGTTGATCGGCCTCGCAGTCACGGCCGCCGACCTGGATATCCGGCGGGGTCCCTGTGCGGAGATCCAGTTCGAAGCCGACCAGCCGAGGCACGAGGTGCTGCGGATCCGCATCTCCAACAGCGCCGGGGGCGCCATAGACGTGAGCAGCGACCAGGGACAGTCCTGGCGCTGCATCGGACATGTCACAAGTCCGGCCACAGCACGAAATCCCAAAGGCTACACCGCCAGCGCCTGGGCGTCCGACAGCTCCGTCGCCGCAACCGCCACCAACGGTATTCACATCAATATCGCCAATGATCCTGAAACGGGCCGGGGGATGATCTTCAGCATCATCCCCTCCACCGAAGCCGTGGGAGCCGCCAGCGGTCATTTCACCGCCTCCATCGTCACGGACATCGACGGCGGGACCGGGCTTTTCGGCGGCTATGGTCCGTACGTGAACTCGAAGGTCTATCTCCGCACTGGTGAGAAACTCCAACCCCTGCAGCCAGACTACGTTCCCTCCGAGGGCGACAGGATCGTAATCATCCGCACGGCACCCGAAAAGCGCCCCGTATATGTCACATTTGAGAACCGCTTCGGCGGAAAGATATGGATCGAGTACGCACCGGAGGCTCCCCGCCTCATCGGGCAGGTGCTCAGGCCGGTGGTAGGCATCGGGCGCTTTGAGGGCACACTTTCAGCCGCCCCCGGACGCCTGCGGGCCAACCACTGCGGCGTGATTGATATATCCACCTCCCCGATCGGTGAGATCGGGGGCTTTCAGATTGTGCCGCGGGAGCATTCGTCCAGTCCGGAAGTCCCGTACATCGCCACCAACACCCAGTGGATGGTGGTGGGGCCGCCGGATGTCCGCGACCCCTCGTGGGAGGGCATCGCGCCGCTTTTTTCCGGATATCTCCTCCCGAGCTACCGGCCCGACGACATTACCGGCGGCCACGAGGACTGGATGAACCGCACGCTTTCACGGCTGCTTGTGCAGGTGCGGTATAATGGTGGCGAGTGGGAGAACATGCCCAGGGTGGCATTGGACCCGGATGCGGAGACGGATAACGCAAAAGAGAGCGGCTCCGGACGCGAGGGGCTGCGGCGAATACCGGCCAATTTGAACCCCTATTCACCGCTGCCGGCCGCGGCCTCCACCGCTCTTTCGGGCATCAGTCACCTGCGCATCGTTTTCCCCCGGACGGTTTACTGGCCTGAGAAATAGTCTCCTGCGCAGACACAGCCACACCCGGGACGGGCATTGTGCGATACACATCGGCGATGACCATAATTCGCTTCATGCGGCGCAACTTCGGTAAATCCCTCAGCATCAGCGATATTTGCCGGGGGGTTGACCTGTCGTATCAGCCGGTGCATTTTCATGTCAAACAGCTTCAGGACATGTCGGTGCTGAGTATCGAGAAGTCCGGGCGTGAGAGCCTGTGCCGTTTCACCACCTCCGAAGCGGCGGCGTTGTGGCTCGGACTTTTGACCCAGGCGGGCGGACGGCAGTATCGGGGGCTTGTCAAAGAGGTGGCCACCGGTCTCGCAGGCCATCTGCGCGAATCCTGGAGCAGCTACCTGTGTGTTTCGATATGCCGCCAGCAGAACCGTCTCATCGCGGTGAACACCGGTGGCGATGCTGACCCTATCAGCGCGGCCTGCAAGGAGATTTCTCCGGCGCTTGATGTGTGGGCGATGGACGGCGGCGACTTCATGGGTTTTCTGGAGACCGCGGAGGGCATTGTATGGATTCGCAGCGCGGCGGTGCTTGTGGGCCACCAGCGCTTCTGGCAGTATGCTCTGCACGCCGGGTTGCAGGCCGGACTGGTGGCCGGCCCTGATCCCCATCTTGTGTGAATGTAAGTGATGTGCAAAAATAGTATCAATCACACTTCGACACCGAAGGCGAGTTGTGCGTGTCATGCGAGCCGTTGAGGCGTTGCGTCAGAGGCGGCCGGCAGTGTTTGTCAGTCTTCCCAGAAACGATATCGCTCTTGCACGCGCTGCCGTTGAGGGAGGCGCCGACGGTCTCAAGGTGCATATAAACCTCCACCACCATGCCGCCGACCTGCGCTTTGGCTCCTGGGACGAGGAGGCGGAGGTCATCGAATCAATCATTGACCTCGGTCTTCCGGTGGGTATCGTGCCGGGCACCGCAGAAAATATGTGCACACCGGACGATATGCAGGCGATGGCGTATGCAGGTATCGATTTTGTTGACGCCTACCTGGAGGATATGCCGGCCTGGATGCTGGACACCGAGACGGATATACACATTATGGGGGCCGCAAGCTGCCGTGATATTGAGCCGGAAGGTACGCTGTCGGGCCTGGAGCTTCTGCCGCAGCTTCAGATGGTGGAGGCGTCCGTGATCCCGCATGACGGCTACGGAGAGGCGCTGTCTGCCGCCGACGTAAGGACCTACGCGCGGCTTGTGAAGGTGCTGCGGGAGAGCGATATTCCCGTCATTGTCCCGACACAGCGCGCAATCGCCCCATCTGAGGTCTCTGCCTTGCACAAAGTCGGCGTTCATGGCATTCTTATTGGTGCAATCGTGACGGGAAAGGAACCCGCGACGATCTCTCAGGCAACTGCACAGTTCCGAGAAGCGACTGAAGCGCTCGCCTGAGGCGCGCATATATTGGAGGTCAATAGTGAGCATAAGACATCGGGTACACCGGGTGGTTTATCTACCGCTTGATGACCGGCCCTGCAACTCCAAGCATGTCCAGATGCTGGCGCGGATGGTGGATTACGAGCTGATGATCCCGCCGATGGAGCTTCTGGGCCGTTACACCAAGCCGGGCGATCCGGAGGCACTCACCAACTGGCTTTTGAACGATGTGACGGGGGACATTGACTGTGTCGTCCTCTCCCTGGATATGCTCGCATACGGGGGTCTGGTGGCCTCGCGTGCCACCGACGTCCGGACAGAGCTTGCGCTGAAGCGAATGGACGTTCTTTCGAAGATAAGCGAAAAGTTTCCCGAGGCCCCGGTTTTTGCCAGCAATATCATCATGCGCCTGTCAATCACCGCGGATTCTGACAAGGCGGCCGTCAACTGGCAGATGCTGCGGGACTATTCGGAACTGCAGGGGCGCGTCGAGGCACACGGCGACGATGAAGATCGCAGGCACCTGGAAAAGCTGGAAGAGACCATCCCAGCGTCGCTTTTGGGCAAGTACCGGGCATGCCGGGATCGCAACCACCAGGTAAATCTCCGCGCGATTGAAGAAACCGCCCGTGGCAATATCGATTTCCTCGTGTTGGGACAGGAGGATGCTGCGGAATACGGGCCGCACGTCAAAGAGCAGGATGAATTGAAAAAGGTCATCGGCCGCCACGGCCTTTCAGACCGCATTCTGATTTACCCGGGTGCTGATGAGATAGGACAGACGCTGCTGGCACGATTCGTCCACCAGCACATGCAGAAGGTCCCTCGCGCTTACATCATGTACGCCAATCCCGACGACGCCGAAAATGTCGCCACCTTTGAGGACCGGCCCTTCACAGAAACCCTCCGGGGACACATGAAGACTGTGGGCGTAGAGTTTGCCGACAGCGCGGCGCAGGCGGATTTCGTCCTCGCGATCAACCCTCCGGCCGACGGGATGCGGGATGATTACAGCGACGGTAAAAAGGCACAGAAGCGGCAAAAACAGGCCTCGGATTTCGCCGCCCGCATCACCGACGCTGAACACGACCGGCGCGTGGCCTTATGTGATGTCGCGTTCGCCAATGGAGCCGAAGAGTGCTTCGTGGAAGCTCTTATTGGCGCCGATATACGGCTTCCCGGCCTCCTGTCATTTTCGGCCTGGAATACCGCGGGCAACTCGGTGGGCAGTGCGCTTGCCCAAAGCTCTCTGCGGCTGATCGCGCTGCAGGATAAGGGCGCATTCGACCTGGCAAACATCCTGGTGGATCTGCAGCCAATGCGCTATCTGCAGCTTCTGGACACCCTGATCGATTCCGAAAAGGCCCACGTGCACCTGCTTTTGTGCCACCTGGCCGACGACTGGCTCTATCAGACCCGCGTGCGGCCGGCCGTCACCGACACCGTGGTCAACATGCTGGAGGCATCCATTTTCGATCTCGCCGACAGCCGACAGCGCGTCCAGCACATGGTCAGCGACCAGCTCGTCAACGCCGTCGCCGACCTGTACACATCCCATTTTCTGGGAGAAGAGTCCGTGCAGATCGGCTCCGGTGATAACACCTCGGGTCTTGCTCTTGCAGAGCTTGAGGAAACGCGGGTATCGCTGCCGTGGGACCGGCTGTTCGAGGTGGATCTGGATTTCAACTTCGGTATCGAACTCGTCGCCAGGACGTAACGCTGTGGAACGAAAGGCCTGCTTCAACTCCGTTCCGACGAATCTCTGCTACATTCTTGCAGCGGCGTGCCTGTGCGCTGCGTTTTACCTGAGCCTGTGTGTCGTTCCGATCGGCCGCGCGCAGGCGGAGGCAACACTGGCCGTGAAAACCCCGCAGACGCCACTCGTCGCAGTCGCCCTTGGTGACTATCTCGGAGAGGGCGGCGAGGACATGGCTCCGGTCGCCCGGAGACATTACGAGGCTGTCACCGCCGCGTTGAAGCAGGTGCGCATCCCTTTCATCGCCACTTCGGACAGCGCCATTGAGCAGCACGGTGTCCCTGATGTCGAAGTCCTCATCCTCCCCTACAACCGCGCCATCAGCCCGGCGGAACTGGAGCAGGTCGAGGCGTTCATGAAAAGTGGCGGACGGATCATCGCCTGCTACGTCGCTCCTCGCTCGCTGCTACCAGCACTGGGATGCCGAACCATAGCACCACGGAAGGCCAGCGAGATTATCGGTGACACTGACCTCATGTATCTGCGTCAGGATTCCGGTCCGGGCATGCCCGAGCAGATCCGGCAGCCGGTCACATGGCTGATGACCCTCCTAAAGGATACCAGTGCCGAAAAGGGCACCATAAAACAAGAATAACGCCCAAAACAAAGCCACGTAGAAAAGCCCTTTCACAGTGTTTCCTCCTTGGTTACTTGATCCGAACGTAAAGCAATTCCTTGGGATGATATGAACTGCTGGCAGTGTCATCATTGAAACGGTGGCGAACGTTGCCGAGACTATCCGTTTCGATGCTTTCCACAGTGTAGTTAGCGGACGGCATACGAAAGCATACTGTGTCACCTTCGC
>JAWODS010000436.1:0-5295 GCA_046483205.1 Armatimonadota bacterium
CCACGAAGGCAGGGCCGGAACCGGCGAAGGGGGGCACATCCCACAGCTTATCATCGGCGAAATCGACCGGGACGGTGTGGGCGCCGAAGGGTCGCCCGGATATTCCCTGGGCTGGAGCAGTCGCATGGCCCATATCGCAAACCTGCTGTCTGATTACGAGGCGTACACAAACCACGATATGTACCGCGACTTCCCGCAGGTTAAAAAGAGCGTGCTGGCGGCGTGGAGGCTGGCGATTCTGGGCGCCAACACCCCCAATATCGGTGACGCAGGAAAGACCGGCAGCCGCGGCATTGCGGCTCTCAGCGCCGACCTGCTTATCGAGGCCTACAAGCGCCTGAAGGACCCGGAGCTGGCTCTTGTTGCCGTTCGCGCAAAAGACGGCCGGTATGAGGGCCTCGGTCGGGATATTCTCGCCGAAGACCCCGACTGGGTGCAAAAGGAAGTCGAGGAACTGCTGGCCGAGCGGGGGCTGCAGCCGGAGATCACGGGGGAAAACCTCAGCGGCTACGGGCTGGTGAGCTGCGAGTTCGGTCCCCCCAACACCGGCCACGGACTGTGGATGTATTACGGGCGCAACGGCGGCCACGGCCATCGCGACCGGCTGAACTTCGGCCTCGACGCATACGGCGTGTGCATGAGCCCGGACCTGGGATATCCGGAGTTCGCTACCAGGTGGGCCAAGCGCAGCCAGTGGACGGACAACACCATCTCCCACAACACCGTCATCATCAACGAGGCCCCCCAGAGCACCAACTGGGTGGGCCACCCGCAGTTTTTCGCGCAGTTTGACGATTTCGGCGGCTTCTGCGTGCAGAGTCCGGGCGTCTATCCTGACACCGCCGAAACCTATGAGCGAACGATGGCGCTGGTGAAGGTGGGCCCACAGCAGGCGTATGCGCTCGATATTTTCCGCGTGGCCGGAGGAAGCGACCACCTGATGAGCTTTCACGGCCTGGAGGCGGATGTCACAGCCACCGGTCTCAATCTCACGAAGCAGGAGGGCGGCAGCTATGCCGGGCCGGACGTGGAGTTCAAAGATTCGCCGTGGAATGGGCCCAAAGCCGGCTACGCGTGGCTGGATAACGTGGAGCGCGATGAGAATCCTGCACCGGCGTTCATGCTCGATTATGCGGCTGCGGCGGGCTATAGGGGTGTGGCGGAGTCAGATGACCTGCACCTGCGGTACCACTTCCTCAGCCAGGCCGATGACATCGCGCTGTGTGACGGCCATCCCCCGTCCAACAAGCCCGGCAACCCCGACTCGCTGCGCTACCTGATGGCCCACCGCCAGGGCGAGGAGGGCCTCCAGTCCACCTTCGCCGCCATCGTCGAACCGTACCGCGCCGAGCCGCTTATCAGCGAGGTCACGCGGCTGCAGATCACCGGCGCGGAGGGCGGCATCGAGCCGGTTGCGGTGAAAATCGAGCTGGCCGACGGCCGCACCGATTACCTGCTGTCAGGGCCAGATGATAACACGGTGTACGAAACGGAGGACGGCATTTCCTTCGCCGGCCGACTTATCGGCCTGCGCACCCGCGACGGCGCCGTCGAGACGGTCTGGATGATCCGCGCCTCCGAAGTGCGGATGGGTGACTTTGCGGTCAAACCTCAGAACGCCGGATACCGCGGCATCATCTCGAAAATGGACAAAGACATGGAGGGAGACGGTTGCATCTGGGTGGATACGCCGCTGCCGGTTGATGAAACCCTCCGGGGCGCGGAGATCATCATCGAAAATGACCGCAAGCGCAATGCCGTCTATACCATCCAGAGCGTCGAAAAGGACGGGGATTTGTACAAAATCAACTGTGGCGAGGTTGCCTTCATCCGCAGCTTCAAGGACCCGATGAACTACGAGGCGGGCTACGTCTATAACTTCGAAGAGGGCGCCGAATGGATCATTCCCAACGCCGTCAGGCTCCACCGCCACGGCGACTCCCTCATCCGCACGACCACCAGCAGCGCGGTGACGCTGGATGTTCAAGAATGATCAGCCAGTTCGCCACACGCCATCACTTCGCACAACAGCATCTGGTCATGGCCCCTGAAAGGGGTGCAGGCTTCGAGAAGTCTCATGAACGCTACCGCTCCGGCATGTCGGCGGTGGCGGCGGCGAAGATCTGGTCTGAGGTGAGGGCCTCGTCATAGACCTTCAGCTCGTCAATAGCGCCGTCGAAGGGGTAGGCGTTTTTGCGGCCGATGTAGTTGCCGATGATGAAGGTTCTGTTGCCCGGCGCGATCGGTTTTCCGATCTCCTGCTGCGCCCGCTGCACGCAGTTGATATACACGCGGGCGGTCTGGCCGTCGTAGGTGGCGGCGACGTGGTGGAAATAGCCCGGGGCGATGGAGTGGTTGGGGCTGGAAATGCCGGGGATGTCGCCGTCGGGTGTGCCGAAGCGCAGGTCGGCGCGGGCCCAGAAATATCGCAGCCGCCAGCCCGGCCACGGCGGATCGCCTGATTTGTCGCCATTGCCGCACAGGATTTCGTGCGCCCCCGGGCGCTTCATCGGCTTGATCCACGCCATCACGGTGAGCGTTTGCAGCTTTTGCAGGTCCTCTGATTTGCTGACGGTGAGGTAGTCTTCCTCCGCCGGGTTGAACTTCAGCGCTTTGTTGCACGGGCCGTCCACGACTTCAAGCTCCACGCCCTCGCCCAGCACGGCGTCATGACCGTTTCCGGTGACATCCGGCACCTTCCCGCCGATAACTGCATCCATCGTCCAGTGCGCGAGGGGGTCGGGCGGATTGTCAGCAGCCTTTTGTGGCTCGACCGGAGCCCCCACGAAAAACCACAGGAGGGCGGCCGCCAGCACCGCCCATACCGGTGTTGTATGGATGACAACCCGTCCCCTGCGTGAAAGTGGCCTACTCCGCATAGGCCTCAACCTCCGTGATGCCGGTTCGCTTCCCGTCACCGCGTGATGCGGTGCAGAGGATGCGCAGCGTCTGGATTTCGCGCGGCTCAAAGGTCAACTCGATGCTGTCGCCCTCCTGGTTTTCGGCCTGTGCGATGGTCTCCCATTTGTCGCCTTCGGCCGGGACCTGAAGCTCGACATCACCCACCGAGGTGGTGTATATGACGACGCGGCCGATGGTCTGCGGCTGCGGCCACTGCAGGCTGATCCAGTCGGGCCAGCGCCCCCAGGTCTCGTCTCCCCAGCCCATGCCCTTGCGCGCCCCGTCAACAACAGTGCTCAACCGGCCCCGTCGGGAGCTTGAGGCTTCGATCTGCACACCGGAATCCTCGTAGGCGAGGTTCCCGGGGCGTTTCAGGTCCGCATCCGCCTGTTTCGCGCGCTGCCGGGCCTCGTCCACCTGCTCGCGGTCGGCAAGGTCTGCGACGGTGGTGTAGATATGCGTCTGGTATTTCTCGAAGGTGTCGGTGAGGGCGCCGCCGTTGACATCAACGGACCGGCCCTCTGACACCACCATCATTTTCGCAGGCGACTGACCGGGGATATGCACGGTGATCTCCTGGGCGGAGGTCGCGGTGTTGACAACAAACAGATACACATCGTCGCCCACGCGCCGCAGAGAGGCCTCGACATGATCGGGCTGGTCGGCCTCAATCTCCAGGTCGTTGATCGGCTCGGCGAACACCGCCTCCTTCAGGTCCTGCAGCTCGTTGCCGATGAAGATAGCCGCCACCCGCAGGTGCGGATAGTTGTACTGGTGGGTGTTGGTGTACCACAGGATTCCGGTGGCCCGGTTGGTGATCGCCTGGTAGGCCTGGTTGCGCATTTCGGTGAAGGTCGGAGCGCGGTTGTTGAGCTTACCGTAATCACCGTAGTTGAAGCCCTGCGGGGTGGCCATGATGCACCGCCGCCCCTCCCCCGCCTCGTGGCACGCTTTCATGAAGTTGGACACCCGGTTGATGTCACGGCCACTATCCCCGCCCTCGATGAACAGCGGGTACGGGTCGGGCATCAGGATATCGCAGGCCTCCACATATTTGTGAATCCCCGCGATGGTGTCATTGAGCAGGATCTGCGGGTGGTAGGGGTCCTCTTCGCTGATGATTTCGTAGATTTGGGTCATCCGCTGTGGCAGTGTGGGCCGCAGCTCCGGCTCATCGGCCAGATACCACGCCCACAGCGCCGGGTGATCCTTCAGCGCCTTCACCCGCTCGCGCAGACCCTGTTTCTCCTCGTCATTCAGCGGCCGCCCCCAGTCCTCGGCGTCCATCATTTTGGGCGTATGGTAGGGGTAAATGGTGATGAAGCTTCCCGCCTCCGCCACCGGCTCGAAGTGGTTCTCAATCACCTCTTCGTCACTGAACCACTGGGCGCTGTAGTACTGTGCGGCCGTGTACGGCACCTCGGGGTCGGCGAGGTCCTCCACCGATCCACCGAACCAGCCGTAAACGAGGTACGGCTCGCCGTTGTGCAGCAGGATATTGCCCTTCCCGATGCGCCATTCGTGGCCGCTCGGAGCGGGCGGGAGCTTGTGGAGGGGAACCGAGGCGCGGTGGACGACCTTCCCCTCGCGGTCCACGACCACGCTCAGGCGGTATTCGCCATCTTCGAGGTCCTCGATGGGCACCACCACTTCCACGTTCGGCGCGGCGGGGACCGGCTCTGACCGGGCGATCTGGCTGGTCCGCTCCATGAGTGCCGCCGACACCGTGGCGCCCTCCATCTGCGCCTCTGTCAGCGACAGGGTCACATCCGCGCGGATTTCATCAATATCCTGCGTCGCGTAGATGCTGTTTCGGTAATACGGCTGAGTGACATCCACTGATACGGGCGTGTAGCTCAGATCAACGGGCAGCGTCCGGATGGCCAGCACGCGACGGGGGTTGCGGCGGTCCAGCACCCGGAGCTGCAGCGTCTGTTTGCCCTGCTGGGGCACCGGGACCGAAAACTCAAGCTCCCTGCCCTGTCCGGCGTCCAGCCCCTCGTGTATCCGTGCGCCGGTTTCGTGTTTTATCTCCGCCTGCAGGCCCGGCGCGAGGCTGATGAACCAGAACTCCCCCGTGTGATTGGTGATGTGGGTTTTGGCGGTGTAGGTCAGCTCGCCGTCCACCGGCATGACGCGGACATCGTACGGCTGCTTGATCGCCCACAAATACCGGTCGAGATCGACATCCGGCATCCGCAGCACGGCGTAATTGGTCGGCTGGTGGAAGCCCCCGAGGCTGTCGGTGAAGCTGGAGAGCTCCTTCGTCCCGGCGTAGCGCTCCCTGGTGACATTCAGGGCCCAGTCGCCGGTGGAGGCGCCACTGAGGCCGAGATGCACCAGCGGGACGCGCGCCTCAACCGTCCAGCAATCCTCCTGCTTCGTCACCGCCGC
>JAWODS010000440.1:0-5526 GCA_046483205.1 Armatimonadota bacterium
GCCAATGACCTTGCCCCGAAAAAAGAGACCAGTGGCAGTGAGAGGATTCTGATAGAATACGCACCTAAAAGAGGATCCTTTCATGAGTGGCAAGCGTTACACCGAAGAGCAGATCGTCCGGATCCTGGGGGAGATCGAAGGTGGCCGTACGGTCGCGGCGACGTGTGCAGTGCAAGCGAACAAAAGTATCGTAAGCGCCACAGTCAACCGAGAAATCACAACACCACTCGGTGATCTTCGCATCTTCGGTCCCCTCCCACATGCATAACCCGTCATATAGCAGTAGCACTACATTCGCCAGCCGACAAACAATTCCTGCAAATAGTATCATTTATTTACTTATATCCGAGTTATGTTCCTCGCACACCAGAGGCAATAACCCCACAACGCAAGCTTCCTGCCGGTGTGCTCACCTCAAGGCTCGCCCATTTCCGGCATTAGGCCGCACAGCCGGCATCTACCTCCTGATGTGCATGCTACGCACGGCGGTGGTTTGCGTGCCGTTCTCGCAGCGGGCGGTGATGGTGCAGAGGTAGGTTCCACTGGGCACCACTGCGCCGGAGGTGTTGCGGAGGTTCAAGGTGGCTGAGTTGACGCCAGCGCTCTCGCTGCCGCACGCGATACGGCTGATGGTGCGGCCGGCGATGTTACGGATCTCGACGGTCACATTTCCGTCCGCCGACAGGGGGTGGGCAATCGTCGCCTGCCAGCTGGATCGCCCTCTCCATCAACCGCCGTCCATTCGTAAGAGTATGCCCATCCCGGCTGTCTTCGGCAGTCACGCTGCACTGAACCTCGCCACCGGAGGCTGCAGGATTAGTGTCCCCGGATGGCCCATCGGTGATCGTCAGCGCGTGGGGAACGGGATTCACCTGCTGCGTGAAAGAAGCGGTAAAAAAATCGTATTATCCTGTGCGCAGGTGGCAGTTACCTCGATGGTGTAGTCGGCAATGCTGTCCGCAGTGTTGTTGGCCGCCGTCCAGGTCGGAATCTGAAGCATGTCGTCATCGAAGCTCCCGGCGGGATTGCCGAGAGCGTCACCTGCCGTCCACTTATACGTTACATCATGACCAAAGCTACATTCCGCGGCCCCGGCGCACTGGACGTCCGCGCCGGATTCGACCGGGCTGGCGTCACCTGAGGGACCTTCGGTGATTGTCACAATGTGCGGCGTCTGATGATCACAGCCGACCGCTACACCCCGGTCGCGCAGGGCCTGGATATCCTGGCTGGCCTGCGAACCCTCCCTGAGGTCGAGCCAGTTGTACCGAAGATCGACCATATCATAGCTACCGAGCCCTGTGTTCGATACCAGTGGGCCGATGTCGGTGATCTGATTGCGCTCGAACTGAACCCGCGACAGGTTCGACAGACCCGACAGGGGCTGGAGGTCGGCGACCTCGTTGTCATCCAGGTGAAGTACCCCGAGGTTCGTCATGCCGCTCAGCGGCTGGAGATTACTGATTTCGTTGTCAGATAGGTACAGCCTCTGCAGGCGTACCGCGGTGGCGACGTCCCATGCCGCAAACAGATTTGTGGTGCCGCAGCGGCGATATGCGTGCGAGCGGCCCATCATTGCAGCGCCGTTGAGCAGATGCAGCTATCCCTGAGCACGCCAAGTGCGTGTATATGAAACTGTTACAATACCACTATTTTGCACTACATCAGGGGGGGCGAAAGACGTCAAGCCACAAGTGAACTGGGAATCCGGGCGAAAAGTGCTGATGTTTTGGGAACTTTTTAGTCTGGTGAGAATCTTGGGAGGTAGGTGTTGAAGGAACCCAGTTTACGGGGTGCTGGTGGAATGCAGGGCGGCGTGATGACCGGCAGAATCTCTTTTCGGCGGACAACCAGTATCTGGAGTTCGTCGGAAAAGACAGCTTCTACGGCTTTCGGGCCCGGTATGGGCGGAAGCTGTTTTCCGACGAGGATTTTGCGGAGATTTATCGCAAGGACTTCGGCCAGCCCTCGGTGCCGCCGAAGCGCCTGCCAGACCTGATCGGCCGGGATGTCAGAACTCCGGCCAACAGCCTCCCGTTCCAGCAGGCGTAGCCTTCCGGAGGCGGATCGTCAAGGTTTGCCAGGATGCGGGCATCGCTGGCTTCATCGTAACGGTGCTGGTTACGACGCCCGCGCACCACCGCTCCAAGTGCGGCTCGCTCGGCGTCGGTCAGTGCTATTGCAGATGCTCTTGTTGCCAAAATGAAACTACTATACATCAACACCGCAACTTTATCTGGAAAGTACTCGCGAGGGAGATGGCGAGTTTGAGAGGCGACTGTTTGATGGCCAGGCGTTACTCCCAGCCCCGGTTGTTCTCGCTTCCGAAGGCCGGGCTGCGTCAGTTGTTCTTTGTTCGTCAGACTCGACAGATCCGGGCGATGATAGCTACGCGGGAATGGCATAGAAGCCCCTGCCTTAACCAGGTTTGCGCCCGGATCTGATTATTCTGTAAGCGTCCTGCGTCTCCCCGTTTCGGAGGTCTCAGTTTTCGTCCGGGATCTCATAGCTCCATACATGAGTTGCAGAGGCGAAATAGAGCGTCTCACCCTGCAAAGCTCCACCGGCTGATATACCCACCGGTGTGTCGGTCAGTTTCCTGTGATCGCGGCCGCCGGGCTCAATCTTCACAATGGCATCCGTCATGAGTGCATAGATCTGACCGGCCGGATGAGCGTGCAGCGCATGCCGGGGTACATTTCCATAATCCTCAAAACTTTCGGAGTACACAACCTCCCGCTGCTGAGGATCAAAGACGAACAACATTGAATTCCCCGACAGCCCATAAACCAGCCCATCCACGCCGACTTCGATGCTTATGATAGAGGTGGCCGAGGGAACAGGGACGGTCCGGAAAACTAGTTTCTTTGTATCCCAGTCGATAATAAACAGCTCGGCCTCTGTGGCGATATCGTCCGCCCACGCGGAATGGACATCAGTGCCCCCGATAAGATTGCCATCAGGCAGGGCCTTGAGTGTGATACAGCTTTGCCCGGGCAGCAGGTCATCTTCGGCATTCAGCAGTGTGTCTTCTCCGGTCTCGAGGTTGTAAATGCCGATGCCACCGCCGATAAGCCCGTCTGTGGCGTATCCGGCTATCAGGACATGCCTGCCGTCGGGATGGGCCAGAGCGGTGCGAGGCCGCATGATATTGCGCGGCCACCGGGCGAGCATTCGCGGATTCTGCTCCCGGCCTTCGGCAGTCGGCTGCCAGGGCTTTACCGGGTCAATCTGCCACAGTCCGCCCCCGGAGTAGTGAGCACCATAAACATGCTGCCCGAGCCGGTCAAGGGCGCACAGATTGCCATTTCCGATTGCCGGGACACCGCCGTGGTCAATAAGCTCATCAGCTACCGGGTCGTAGCTGAAAAAGCGCATGACGTGGCATGTGGAGCCGTATATATTGTCATACGGGCCCGATGCCATGCTGGTGATGCGGGCTCCGCTACACTCATAATCGAATTTTACTCTCCGCTCGGTCCCATCTGCCTCTTCAACTACCAGCAGACGGTTGGGTACATCAAGCTCGGCGATCCTGCTGCCGTCGCCGAAATCCCGGAATATCGAACTCTGCGAGCCCTTGCGAATATCCATGCGATCCACCGGCGGTTCCTCTACGGCAGTGGCCTCACCGGCACTCAATTGGTGCCAGCCCCAGCCTGTTTCTTCTGAAGGGTAAGCTTTCGCGTAAACCATTCCGTCGGTACCTCTGAAGACGATCCCCAGGCCGTATGCACGATCCTCTTCGGGGACATATCTGCGGATTTCCTCGGTGGCAGGGTTATAGCCAATCACCTGTCCCTGGGCCTTGCCTGTGCCGGCATAAATCCAGCCTTTATCGTCGGCGGCAACAGAGCGGGGAATCTGCACCCATGTCTCTTCATTGATGACACCGTGATCGGTCAATTCCCGGGTGTCGGGATTGAAGCTTATGAGATGGCCATCGGGGTTGAGTATTCCCCAGATGCCGCCATCCGGCGCTTCGGTAAGGGCACCCGCCCAGCGGTCTGGAGTTTCTCCAGTGAAGGTAAAATTGAGGGTATCGGGATCAAATTCGTACAAATGACCACTGAAATGTCCGTACCACAGGTTGCGGCTCGAATGAAGAACCGCAAAGGGGGCTCCCTGAGGTCCAGAAACATCGATCTGCGTGACTTCCTCAGTGTCAATATTGATCGCCAGTTGATAAATGTCATCATGGGAACGCAGCCAGATCAACACCAGCCGCTGGCCGTCGGAGTTCATCGTTGCAGTGGTACCCCGAGAGATGGCGGTGGGAGCGGCCACCCCGTGGTCTGCAAAGCCGTCAGTCCGGGAGATTTGAGCCATCGCCAAAAAGCTGCTGAAAAGAAGCAAACAGACACAAACAGGAATTAAGAAACTCATGCTGTCCATATTGCCACATCGCTTTCATCGATCAGTATTATCGCGCTCTCCCCCATCGTGGGGGACCACTCACAATGAAAGAGTTGCGGAGGGTGGCTGCGAGTGGGGGGAGCGGATAGCCGGACTTTCCGCATACCGCAGTATCTTAGCAGATACATGGGGGCCTGTCACGTTGGCCGAAGCATCGAACCAGGTTTTACAATATATCTCTCCCAGATCCAAACCGTACCTCCTGACGCATAAACTCATCCTGAAGGCATTCATCAAAAAGCTCATGTGCCCGTCCGGTTTCTGGGCCGGTGAAAAATACCAGCAACAGCAGCCATAATTCTTGCGAGAAGCCAAATGTGGCCGCTTTCCCTGATGGTGCCTGAGACGATCCGTGCTGTTGTGCAGGGTAAACTATCATCGGTCCATATTGGCACCACTTTGGGGCGCCAATTCCCTACTGCCGAATCACAGAGACCTATCAAAAGGGGGCTTCGGCGTCATTGGCAGCACTCCAGTTGTGGCGGATGGACTATCCAGACACTTTCTGAAAGCGCATGTGCAATCTGCATGCAGCCGGATGAAAGCCGTGCTCCGGGGCCGTTCAACATCTCCAGCCTGTGTCGTGTTCACGCGTCAGTCAGGAGATCATTGAAGGGTATGGCGTGCTGGCTGAAATGGCATACAAATACTGAAATGCGAGCTCTGGTCGGCGATCCGATTGCCTTGCCCGGCACACCCTTTCGCGATATACTGCCCCGGGCCATATCCCGAACCGACATCCGAAATGCAGATGGCACCCGCAACCAATCGTATCATGGATATCGGCTCATGGATCAGGGCTTTAACGGACTTATCGGCCTCGATGCGTCGTAGCATGGCGCCTGTGAGTACTTCGCCGGGGCTGATCCGGCACAGTTTATTGATCTGCAAAAACCTGGAGTGGAACTTATGGATGACGCAAGCGTCGGAGTTGTACCCCCTCTGAACGTCTCATTCAAGACGACATCAGGTATCAGCCGCGAAATCGTTGAAGAGCATGGTCTCCTGGCTGAGGTGGCGTGTGCAGACACTGAAGCGCACTCTCTGATCAGTGATCTTACCTATGCAGTGCACATGCCTTTTAACGAGGCCCCGCTCGGGCGCCTGAAT